>JBGSSB010000158.1:0-16789 GCA_041737255.1 Chlamydiales bacterium
TTCTAAATTCAATGGATGAAAGTTTCTGTATCGCTTTGTATTTCTGCATAGATGACCGACAATAAATTTGAGAATCAGATCTTTATATTTAAAATCAGCATTGTGAGCCATAAGTTTTTCAAACATTTCCGGGCAAGGGCAAGGGCAGGGGCAAGGGATTGTGGTTATGCAAGATGTCTAATGAAATATCTAGTTTGTGTAGTGTTTGACAGCCCAGACTAGGCTAAAGAGGTTGACAGGAGATGTCGCTTTTGGCTCTATATCCTGACAGTCTCTAAAATTGGAACGTTATCTTGTTCTTTAATGCTCCCATCAGTTGGCACGTCAACTACATCTACATCTTCGTAAGAGCGTATTACTTTATAGAAGCAATTGCGTTGAAGTGGCTCAAAGCCAGCCTCTCTGATCATCTGAACAACACCATTATGGTCTGTTTTATTGATGAAATTTGTTGCGCGATGGACGTTTTCTTCCAGGATTATCCCGCCAAAGTCATCGGCTCCGTATTGCAGCGCTTTCATGCCAGCTTCTTTGCCCTCGCTAAACCACGATGCCGCAACATGATCAAAGTTATCTAGGTAGATTCTTGAAAAGGCGAGGATGCGATAGTAGCTGTCGGTTCCTGCCCAACCTTTTACTTTACGTCTAAGGGCTGTGTTGTCGCGCTTATAGCTCCAGGGAATAAATGAGCTGAAGCCCCCATATTGATCTTGTGCCTTCCTTAGTGTATCAAGGTGAATGACGATATCTTCTGGCTCTTCTACGTGTCCATACATCATGGTGGCTGTGGTGCGAAACCCTATTTGATGGGCTGTTGTATGTAAGTCCAGCCATCCACCTGGGGTCATTTTTTTTGGCGAAACAATAAGTCGTACTCTTTCAGAGAGTATTTCCGCTCCACCGCCCGGAAGTGTTCTTTGCCCTGCATTCCATAAAGCTTCTAAGGCTTCTTTAACTGTGCAGTTGCTTACTTTTGCGGCATTCCAAATTTCAACAGCGCTAAAAAAGTGTGGGTGAATGTCGGGGTAGTTTTGTATTGCCGCCTTTACAAGTGATACAAGGTAGTCAACGGTGATTTCTTCATGTACGCCACCTTGTAGCAAAACTGTAGTGAGTCCTGCGTTTCTAGCAAATTCAAGATGCTTCATTGTTTCATCAACAGTTTTGAAGTAGGCATCTTTAGCGCTCTTTTTTCGATAAAAACCACAAAATGAGCAATCAGCATCACAAATGTTTGTGTAGTTTGGGTTTGAGTCTAAGACAAAGGTGACAGCCTTTTTAGGGTGCTTCTGGAAGCGAATTTCTTGAGCAAGTGTTTGCAAATCTTCTAGGGGAGCGAAGCGAAAAAGTCTAACTCCTTCGTCAAAAGTGATACGTTTTGTCATGGTCTATCTTTTTTTAAATTAATGGCGTTTTGCTACAAGCCAAATCCCGATGTATAAATTTACTTCCGAAAATAACTCAAATACTTGAATTTATTCCAGAGAGATTCTATCCTTACAGCCTACACCATATATCAAAGTGTCATATTTATGAGCCAAGAAAACGCCCCCGTAAACGCAAATTCTACTGAAGAATCCGTTAATCAAGAAGAAACTGAAACTCTCACTCCATCTATTGAGGCCGAGATTGAAACCGTAATTACTCACGCGATTCAAGAGGAAGCGCCTCATCCTGAAGATCATCCGGCACCAACAACGGTGAGTCTTGCAGATTTTGAGCAGTTCTTACAAGCTTTAAGAGCTTCACAAGAGCCTGAGCGTAAGCTTGATATTGCTATACAGTTTATGGAAGAGCGTCTTGCGCAGGCAGGAGTGCCACATTTTAAAGAATTTTGGGATGCGCGTAGGATTTGCCTTGATCTATTTAAGGAAAATATCAATCCAACAAGTCGAGTGCATTTGTGGGCGCGTTATAGCGAACTGTGCAGACAAGCGCGCAAATTAAAAGAAATATTTGACGAGCAGAGTGCTTTTGCAGCAGAACAAATAGAAATTGCAGTAGCTGCCATAGAATCAGAAATGGCATCATTTGATGATATGCTAGAGCAGCTTCCTTTGGAAGATTTGGCTATTAACTGTCATAGCCTTCAGGATCATATCGATGTATATTGCAGTATGCAGCGAGAGTTGAACTTGCTTAATACCTACGCTACAAAAACATCGGGTCTTCGTAAAGAACTTATAAAAACCGAAATGCGCATCCGACAAAAGAACAAGTTTTTTGAGAGACTCTCAAAGCTCGGAGATGCTATTTTCCCACGTAGAAAAGAGCTTATCCAAAAAGTTTCCCATCTTTTCATGGATGACGTCGATCACTTCATTAAAACTACCTTTGTGACTGAATTAAAGACTGTTCAGCTCTTTTCTGTTCGCGATGAAATCAAAGCATTGCAGAGCATTGCAAAAGTACTAACACTTAATACAGAAGCATTTTCATCTACACGTAAAACTTTGAGCGAGTGCTGGGATAGCATCAAGGACGTTGTTAAAGATCGTCGTAAAGAAGCTTCTGAGCAAAAATCGACCTATAAACAGCATCGTGACCAGTTTGTAGGAGAACTTGAAGCTATAAAGGCAAGCTTTGAAGCCAAAGAACATCCAGCAAATGTGCTTGAATCACAGCTAGATGAGTTAACTATGCGCATGAGAAATACATCTCTTGGCAAGCTGGAAATTCGCGAACTTCGAGATATGGTACGCGAGTTGCGCCAAGCTCTTGTGGCTCACACACATAGTGAAGATGCTCTGCGCCGCGAACAGGCAACGAAAAAAGAACAAGAGAGAAAGGCGCATATAGATGCTGTACGAAATGAGCTTAATGCTTTGGCCTCTTCTCAAACTCAACTTGAAATAGAAGATCTTGAGCGTGCTTTAGAGCCTCTTGCAAAAGAAGTTGGCACACTTTCAGTTCCGAAAGCTGAAAAGCAGGAATTTGATAAACTCGTTCGCAACGTGCGCGACCTTATCACTGAGAAAAAAGAACAAAAATTACTTTCGCTTTCAGAGGGCGACCGTGAAGCTATAGGTAAAATCAAAGATCTCCTTAAAGAGAAAAAGCTTACCCGCCAAACAATTAAAGTACAGATTGACACATGGCGCAAAGAGAGCGGCTCTTCAGGTATGGATTTTGCTCAGGCTATGCAGTATAACGATATGATCCAAAGTGAAAAGCAGCGTCTTGAAAAGGTTGAAGCGGGTATTGAAGAGCTTCAGGAGATGATCACGAAGCTTCAAGGCCGTTAAACAATGGCCCGAAGGCTAGTTGTTTTTGATCTTGATGGCACCTTAGCTTACGGTAACGTAAGCTATGCTTTTAGCAAATTTCTCTACAAAATCAATCTTATAAGTCTTACCAAGATGCTAACGTTAGTTGGCATCTCTTTATTAAATAAATATGGGCTCTGCTCTATCAAATTTGTCCATCAGTATGCTTTTCGCACGCTACTTGAGGGTAAGTCAGAAGCTATTATTAACGCCCAAATCACCCTATTTTTACAACAGTCCTTACCTACTCTTTTTCGCCCTCATTTGCTTGAAAGTCTACAAAATGCCAAAAATGAAAATGCTCATATTTGGCTTTTATCAAGTTCTCCACTATGTATTGTGCAGCCAATTGCTGAACACCTAGCCATAAAAACAGTAGTTGGCACGACCTATCATAGTAAAAAAGGGGTATACGTTAGCCTTGATTCAATTGTTACAGGGCAGACAAAACGTAGGTTTCTTGATGAATACCTGAAAACCAATGCAGTTGATCAAACGATAGCCTATAGTGACAGTATCAACGATCTTCCACTTTTAGAGGGAGTAGATACCGTGATTGTTGTGTGTCCAGATAGTAAGCTTGAAAAAATTGCCCACAAGAAAAATTGGACAATTTGGACCGATCACTAGAAGGTAGCCATTGTATAAAGGTGTCAGAAGTGGTCATTTGAGAAATAGGCTTGTTCATTTTTTCTGAAAAACATAGTATCGCAGTAGATGAAAAACTTTCAAAAATGGATGGTATGGGAAAAAAAATAGCAATCTTTGGCGGAAGTTTTGATCCTGTCCATCTAGGACACGTAGCGCTTGTTGTTGCGCTTAAAGAAGCTTGCAGCTTAGATTCTGTACTCATCATTCCTGCAAATGTAAGCCCCCATAAAACAAAAGTCGTGCCACAAGAGGCAAAGCACCGCCTTTACATGCTTAAGAAAGCATTTAAGGATTTGTCATACTGCAAGGTATTGCCGATTGAAGTTCAACGCACGGGGCCATCATATACTGTTGACACTGTGCTAGAGCTTAAAACTAATGGAATGGTGAAAAAGGAAGATGCGCTCTACCTCATCCTTGGGCAAGACCAACTAGCGGGGTTTAGCTCTTGGAAGCATGTTGAGAGGCTCATGCAAGAAGTGGTGCCGCTTGTGGCGAGTCGAACAGCTCATGCAACTGCTGATGATGGCGCAAAAATTCATCAATGGTTGAAGGATGGGATGATCGAAACCCCTAATTTTGAAATTAGTTCTACTAACATCCGCAAAAGAATACATAAAAAACTTTACTGCGGCCATCTACTTAATAATCTTGTCTACAACTATATTCAACGTACAAAGCTTTATGAATAAATTACCAAAACATGATCTTGACCTGCTCGAATTAATTTGCCAGTCCATTTATGACAAAAAAGGGTTTAACACGATAACTTTAGATGTGCGAGGTCTTAGCAGCTTTACTGACTATTTTGTAATCGCCGAAGGCAACGTAGAAAAACATGTTCAAATGCTATCAAGACACGTGCAGGGTGTGTTAGGTGACAATGGTCGATCAGCTCTGAGGGCAGAGGGGGAACGAGATGGGGGGTGGATCGTTATTGACTATTCTGATGTGGTGATACATATTTTAACCCCTAGTATGAGGGAAACCTATCAGCTAGAGCAGCTTTGGCAACAAGCTGAGATAGTGGATGTTCCAATTCAAGTAAGTTCACGCTGACGATGCATTTGCTTAAAAACGCCCATTCAAGGTAAAATATCCTCCAATAACTTTAAAGGATTACTATGACAAAGAAGCGCATTGTCGTAACTGGAATGGGCGTTGTTTCCTGTTTTGGCCAAGATGTCGATGTTTTTTATGATAACTTACTAGCTGGTACCAGCGGCGTTGGACCAATTTCACTATTTGCCTGCGAAGAATATCCTACACGAATTGCTGCAGAAGTTAAGAATTTTGAAGCCGGCGACTATATCGACAAAAAGCAAGCTAGACGTGTTGATCGCGCAATTGCATTTGCCATGGTTTCAGGTAAAAAAGCACTTGAAATGGCCAAGCTTGACCCAAAAAATTGCGAGAGCCTTGACAAAACGCGTGCAGGCTGTATTATTGGGTCTGGTATAGGTGGAATGAGCACCTTTGCTGACAACGTGAAAATATTAAACGAACGTGGCCATCGTAAAATTACGCCGTTTCTTATTCCATTTATCCTTACCAATATGGGCTCGGCCTTACTTGCTATGGATATCGGATTTATGGGGCCAAACTACTCAATATCTACAGCTTGTGCTACAAGTAACAACTGTATTATAGCAGCAGCTGAGCACATCAGAAATGGTGAGGCGGATGTTATGGTGTGTGGGGGCTCAGAAGCTCCACTTTCACCTATTGGACTTGCAGGATTTTGTGCACTAAAGGCACTCTCAGAGCGAAATGATGATCCTTCTAAGGCATCAAGACCGTGGGATAAAAACCGTGATGGCTTTGTAATGGCAGAAGGTGCTGCTTGTCTTGTATTAGAAAGCTTAGAGCACGCACTAAAGCGTGGAGCTCCTATTTTAGCTGAGTATATGGGCGGAGCGCTTACTTGCGATGCACACCATATGACAGATCCTCGATCAGATGGAGAAGGCGTTCGCTTATGTGTTGAAAAGGCGCTTAAAGACTCAAATCTTCAAGAACAAGATGTAAATTATATTAATGCGCACGCAACATCTACACCAGCTGGAGATCTTTGTGAAGTTACAGGTCTTGCTCGCATCTTTTCTAAACCAGATAAAATCTTAATGAATGCCACAAAATCGATGATTGGGCACTCATTAGGAGCTGCAGGTGGTATGGAGGCGATCGCGGTTGTAAAAGCAATCCAGACAGGCCTTGTACACCCTACGATCAATTTAGAGACCCCAGAAGATCTGCCATTTGCAACGTCAAAAAACAAAGAAAAAGTTGATGTAACTGTAGGTATTTCAAATTCCTTTGGCTTTGGTGGACATAACTCTACTATCGTCCTCGGCCGTTACAAAAGTTAATTATCAATGCGATATGATCAATCTTACGGAATAGTACCTCTTCAAAAAGAAGGGGATAGATGGCTCATCTTTGTAATCCGCCACCGTGGAGGCCATTGGACGCTGCCCAAGGGGCATGCTGAAGGGGCAGAGACAGCTCTTGAAACTGCCAAGCGCGAGCTTTTTGAAGAGACAGGTCTTTCACTTGTTACGTTGTTGCATGATGAGCCTTTGGTCGAATCCTACCAGTTTTCAAGCAGGGGTAAGCCCATTCATAAAACCGTTCACTACTTTATAGGTGAAGTAGCCGGGGATATTTGTATACAAGAAGAAGAGCTGCAAGATGGAAAGTGGGTTGAGCTTGCAAAAGCCCATGAAATAGTTACCTACACTCAGATGAGACGGCTTTTAAGTATAGTTATTGAAAAGCTAAACACCCCGCAGGTTTAACCCTGCGGGTGTTTGCTACTTAGATTTGCGTTAACTAGCTATTCCACGTTTTCTCGGTTCGAGGCCTTGAATAAATGCCTGACCTTCAGCAATTGTACGAGCATCAGCGCTTCTTTTTGCTCTAGTTGCAGAAGATACGCTAGATGATTCATTTGACGCAGGTTGTTGATCATTTACAGCTTTTGCTATTACTACAGGAGCAGGAGGGTTAAGTACTGCTTGTAGGTCGATAGCTTCAAGTAGACGTTCTGGTCTTTTTTCTGCTACTCGGGCAATGAGGGTATTAATGTTTTCTACTGAAGTTGTGACGATTGTAGTTCTACGAGCAAGCTCGTCATCAGCAATTATGCCTTCAGGCTTAACAAATGAAAGAATATTTTGTTTTACTGTGTCTACTGCTTTTGCAACATCATAGCCTTTATTTAGACCGCAACGAGCAAAAAGTCTACCCCAGCAACCGCTACGATCAACAACATCGCCTTGAGAGGTAATGCGGTTAGTGTTCCAGTCAGCTTGTGAGATCGATGTAAAAAACAACTCTAATTTTGAATCTATAGGTTGGACAGACATTAAAATTCTCCTAGTTAGTGGTTCTTATATAATTACTAAGTACTTTCCGGAGGGTATGTTATGCTTTATCCAATAATCCATCAAGATAAGAGTGATAATAGAGTCTTGCAAAGCAAATAAGCTGATCTACTGTTGCAGGGCTATTAGTGGCTTCGCGTGCTGCTTTTACGACAGCATCAGGCATATCATGCGCTTCATCATTTACTAAGCGTACAGCCTGTTGTTCAATGGTTTGCAAACAGGATTTTAGCTCATCTTCGGATTTGGGATGAAGCCGCACTTTATTTTTCGATTCAGCCTCAAGCATGCGTGATGCTAGTGCTAGGTGCTTTTGAGATGTTTTGCTGCCTTCTGAATAGTAAGGAGAGCCTTTTTTTTGTGATAAAGGATTTGTTTTGGTGCGGTCAATGATCTGTTGTAGCATTTCTATGCGTAACAGCTCTTGCATGGCATCATCAGACAATTTGTGAAGTTCCTGTAACATACACCTCCAAATTTTTAGGAACTGTATCATCTCAATTTTAGTGTAATTAAGTAAATAAAAAATATCATTAGAAGCATGTTGAGGCTGTACAATTACACCAGGATTTCAGACAATAGTCACATAACCCGGGATATGGACTATGAAGCGAATTTTTTTGAGCCTTACACTTTTTATTTCAGCACTTTTGCTTCGCATTCGTTATCGAATAACCTATAAAGGTTTAGACAAGGTGTCGGATCTTCTAAAGGGTGAGGGCAAAGGATGTCTCTTTTTGCCCAACCATCCAGCCGTTGTTGTAGATCCACTCATTATCTCCTTGCCGCTTTTGCGCTTATTTAAAATACGGCCTCTTATTGTTGAATACATGTACTACCACCCAGCTTTTCACTGGGCAGTCAGGCTTTTTAATGCGTTAGCTATTCCTAATTTCGGTTCAAGCTTTAGTCCATTAAAGCTCAAGCGCGCTGAGCGAGCACTTAATACCATTTCTGATGGATTGAAAGATGGCCAGAGATTTTTAATTTATCCTGCAGGGACTACCAAACAACAGGCCAAAGAGGTTGTTGGCGGGGCATTTGGCGTACACCAACTAGTTGGCGAAAATCCTGATGTACCGGTTGTGCTTGTGAGGATTACGGGGCTATGGGGATCGAGTTTTTCTCGGGCACTGACATCAGGTGCTTCACCTCACACAAAACAGGCACTTAAAAGAGGTCTCTGGACATTTTTTAAAAACCTATTTTTCTTTGTGCCTAAGCGAAAGGTTTTAGTAGAGTTTGAAATAGCAGGCAATGACTTTCCTCGAAATAGCCCTAAGCTTGAATTTAACCGCTATCTTGAAGAGTGGTACAATAGGCCTTTTGGGTCAGCTGGGGAGCCTTTTTCTAAGGTCTCATATGCATTTTGGAAAAATGAGTTTTTAGAAATCGAAAAAATTCCTGTTGAAAAGGCTGATTTGTCGTCTGTATCTGATGAAACGCAAAAGAAAATCATTGAAAAGGTTGCGGAGCTTGCAAAAATGCCCGCAAATCAGGTGCTACCTGACTTAAAGCTTATTGAGCATTTGGGGTTAGATTCACTTGATCACGCAGAACTTATCTCATTTTTGGAAGCCGAATTTGATGTGACAGGTATTGCCCCAGAAAAGCTTGTAAGTGTCGGAAGCCTATTTCTTGCGGCAAATGGGGGAATACAGCCTGATGAAAAGGTTGAAAAACATGCGCGCACTAAGGGGTGGGATAAACCACGCTTTAGCACACCGTTAGAGATTCCCGAAGGAAGCTCAATACCCGAAGTTTTTATAAATGGCTGCAATAAAAAACTTTTTGATGTTGCCTGTACAGATACGTTAGCAGGGCCGATGACCTATTTTGCATGCAAAAGGGCTGTGTTGCTGCTTTCTAAACAGGTTGCCAAGCTTAAAGGGGATCGTATTGGGATTCTGCTGCCGGCATCATCTATTTCTTACCTACTAGTTCTTGCTTGCCAGATGGCAAGAAAAACCCCAGTGATGATTAACTGGACAGTTGGCGGAAAGCACCTTGATACTGTTGTAGATGTGTCGGGCATAGAGGTTGTATTGAGTTCCTGGTCATTTCTGGATGCATTAGATGCTATTGATATTAGCCGAATTGAGCCTCTTTTGGTGATGTTAGAAGAGCTAAAAGCTGAAATATCGTATTTAGATATTCTAAGAGCTAGCATAAAAGCGTTTAGGAAGTCTCATCTACCTAAAATTGATCCAGCTCAAGAAGCTGTAGTTCTCTTTACAAGTGGCACTGAGGGCATGCCCAAGGGGGTTCCCTTGACTCATGCTAATATTTTGTTTGATCTACGAGCGGCGCTTAAAACCGTTTCGCTTTTTGAAGATGACAGACTGCTTGCAATGTTGCCGCCATTTCACTCGTTTGGGTTTACTGTAACAGGGCTTTTGCCACTTCTTAGTAGGATGCAAGTTGCCTACTATCCAAATCCTACCGACTCTAAAGGTCTTGCCCACGCTCTTGAGCGCTGGGGCATTACAGTGATGTGCAGTGCACCAACTTTTTTAAAGAATATCATGCAGTTTGCACGTTCACTTGATGTTTCATCTGTTCGCATGATAATTTCTGGTGCCGAAAAGGCTCCGGAGGAGCTGTTGGCAAATATTGCAGCTGTTTGTCCGAAGGCTCGCTTTGTTGAAGGGTATGGTATAACGGAGTGTTCACCAATTCTTTGTGCAAATGCAACAGGAGATCGTAAAAAAGGTGTAGGCAAACCGCTTGATGGTATTCGTGTTGCTATTGTAGATCCTGAAAATTTAGAACATGAAAAAGCATGCGGTGAAACAGGGCTTATACTGGCATCTGGGCCTAATGTCTTTTCTGGTTACCTTAATAAGGTGGCAGTAGAGCCCTTTGTAGAGCTAAAAGGAGCTTCGTGGTATCAAACTGGTGATTTAGGGCTGTTAGATGACGAGGGGAATCTCGTGCTTTCAGGAAGGCTTAAGCGCTTTATTAAAATAGGTGGTGAGATGGTAAGTCTTACAGCTATTGAAGAGGTTCTTTCTTCTCAAACAAACCGCAATCCCGATCAGTTTGCCGTAGTGACAGAAGGTGATGTGCTCGGTAAGGTTGCCCTAATACTTTTTGCTACCAAAAGCTATGAACCACAGGAAATAAACCAGCTGCTCAGAAAAGGCGGACTTAGCGCTCTTGTGAAAATTGATCGCGTGATAGAGCTTGATGCTATTCCTCAAACAGCTACTGGGAAGGTAGCCTATAGACAACTTGATAAACTTATACAACCCCAATAGAGAAATGACAACAGTACAACTTTTTAATTCTGAATCAAGAAAGCTCGAAGATGTAATAGCCCTCGATGGCAAAAAAATTCGGTTTTACACCTGCGGACCTACAGTGTACGACTATGCCCACATAGGAAACTTTCGCACCTTTGTATTTGAAGATATTTTGAGAAGAACGCTGCGCTTTTTTGGCCATGAGGTAGAGCAGGTGATGAACCTCACCGACGTCGATGACAAAACAATCCGTGGCGCTATCGCAAAAAATGTAACCCTAGATGCCTTTACAAAGGTTTACAAGCAGGCATTTTTTGATGATCTTGCTGCACTAAACATTGAACGAGTAGAACACTATCCGGCAGCGACCGACTTTATAGGTGACATGATTGCTATGTGCGAAACACTCATCGCAAAGAAGGCGGCATACATTGGTGCAGATAGTAGCGTCTACTTTGCCATATCGCATTTTAAAGAGTATGGAAAGCTGTCACATCTAAAACTAGAAGATTTACAGCAGGGAGCATCAGAGAGGGTAAATCACGATGAATATGCAAAAGAGAGCGCCTCTGATTTTGTGCTATGGAAGGCCTATGATGCTGAGCGTGATGGATCAATTTTTTGGGAAAGCCCATTTGGCAAGGGGCGCCCTGGATGGCATCTAGAGTGTTCTGTTATGGCACAAAAGATCCTTGGTGAAACTATAGACCTTCATGCAGGTGGTGTAGACCTTATCTTCCCTCATCATGAAAATGAAATAGCGCAGTCTGAGTGCTGCACAGGAAAGCCCTTTTCAAGGCTTTGGGTGCACTCAGAACACCTCTTGGTAAACGGCAAAAAAATGTCCAAAAGCCTCGGGAATTTTTATACGCTTCGCGACATCCTCCAAAAAGGCTATGATGGCAAGACCTTGCGTTTTATGCTTATGCATACCCACTACCGCACTCAGCTAAATTTTACCTTCCAGGGTCTTGATGCTGCAAAGGCAACCCTTGGCCGCATACATGACTTTATGGTGCGCATAGAGACCTACCAACCACAGACAAGTGCCGGCTGGCCAAAAGCTAGTTCTGTGATACAAGATGCCCTAGATGGCTTTAAAAAGGCGCTAGGCCAAGACCTTAATATGTCAGAGGCGTTAAGCTTTTTGTTTGAGATGATACGTGAGGTAAACGCCGCTTGTGATGGTGGCCTGCCAACTAGTCAAGATGTTGTAGCAGTGAGAGAAGCTCTGCAGCAGATGGACAGAGTCCTTGGCGTCTGCAGCTTTACTGAAGAGGCAATACCACAAGAAATTCAAGACCTTGTGGATGCAAGACAACAAGCGCGTAAAGATAAAGAGTGGAAGCGATCAGACGAGCTACGTGCAGAGCTTCAGCAAAAAGGCTATACAGTAGAAGATAGCCCAACAGGTGTCCGTATTAAAAAACTATAACAAAGAGTAGATAGGTAATTCGTATATGTCATTCAATCTTGGTTTTATTCCTGGGGAGTTGTTAAGTAAAAGCGCGGAGTATAAAAAAATTCATCCAGAAGAAGAGACCGTACAGTATGCATTTCCATGGTATGAAAACCACCAAACGCATCCGACAACGATTCCAGAAGCCTTTGTTGTGACACTCCAGGGTGGAGCTACTTTTACGGAGGAATCAGGGCAGGCAGTAGCTACATCTTCAGGAAAGCTTATAAGCGATTTGTCAGGAGCTTGGAAGATTCCGCCAGAGCGTCACCCCATTTTAGATAGAAAAGAGTTTCCACCTCTTCATTTTGTTGATCAAAAAGTGGCGATGTTATGCACCGTAGGTGCAAGCAATAACTACTATCACTGGATGATCGATCTTTTGCCACGCATTGATCTTATACGTAAATCCGGATTACAGCCAGATACGTACTATCTTCCCCGGCCGCGATTTTCTTACCAAAATGAGACGCTGCAAAAATTGGGTATTGAGGAAAAACGGTGTATTTATTCAGATGACTTTCCTTATATAAAGGCAAAAGAGCTGATTGTTCCGTCGATTGCTGCACCGCCATTTAAGGTGCCGATCCCTCACTGGGCAATTGATTTTTTGCGTAATGAATTTTTACCGGGTGATATCCTTGAACCAACAGAGTTGCTCTATATTTCACGTGAAAAAGCAACGACACGACGTGTTGTAAATGAAGCTGAAATAATGAAATTTTTGGCTTCAAAAGGCTTTAAAAAAGTGGTGCTTGAAAACGTAACAGTTGCAGAGCAGGCAAAGCTCTTTGCTTCGGCGCGCACAATTATTTCTGTTCACGGTGCAGCGTTAATCAATTTAGTCTTTTGCTCCAAAGCAACAAAAGTGATCGAAATTTTTCATCCCGATTTTATTCTTCATTGCTATTTCTCCCTTTGCAATCAAATGGCCTTGCCCTACGTCACGCAAATGGCAACACCTGCCGGCAAGGAGGGTGATTTTGATGTTCATGTTGCCCTTGATGAGCTAGAAGAATTAATAAAGGAGTGATGGTTGATAAAGTGAGAACAACAACGGGGGCTGATCCGTTGTTGTTTCGAAATATGTTAATTTACTTTACGAAAAGATCTCTTCTTTCTTTTCTACCATTTTACTGCCATCATAAAAGAGCTGGATTCGAACAATAAGACCATCATGAAAACGCACCCATGAAACCCCAGGAAAGTCACTTGAAATTCCAGGCATATCCACGCTGTATATGATTGCAGCTTCATCTTCTTCGCCAAATTTTGCGCGTATTGTAAGTGATTTAATCGCGTTGGCAAAATTACTGGTGGCGCCAATAACAGCATCTTTACCCTTAAGTGAGGCAAGTGGTCCGATAAATTCCACTTCGTCGTGCAAAAGTTTTTTTATTTCTTCTATGTTTTTTTGTCCTACAAGTGTGTAGTACCGCTCGGCTATAGATTTGCAATCTGCGTTCATAAAAATTTCCATTTATGGGTTTTGACTTATAATATTGAGTATAGGATGATGTATCCAATATTACATTCAATGTAGCACACTATATTGATTATAGCAAGGCGTATTCAATATGACCCAAGAAAAAAGAACCTATTTCTCTGAATCTAGAGATACACAGGCTGCCCAAACAAGGTCTCGCATCCTTGAAGCATCAAAAGAACTTTTTTGTGGTGAAGGGTTTGATCGTGTAACGATAAATATGATAGCAAAAGCAGCTCAGGTATCAATGCCGACTGTTTATGCCATCTTTAAATCGAAGCGTGGAGTGCTTCAGGCGCTGATTGATGAAGCTCTGCCTCCAAAAGAGTTTGCACAGCTTGTAGAGAAATCTATGAAGGAAAAAGGGCCACAGGAGCGCCTAAAGCTAACAGCAAAGCTTTCTCGCAATATTTATGATGCAGAACGTGGGTTCATGGATATCTTAAGAGGAGCATCCGTAGTAGCGCCTGAATTTAAAGAGCTAGAGCAGGAGCGCGAAAAACGACGTTATGAACGCCAAAGCGAATATGTGCATAAACTAATGAATGAAAACTGCCTAGCAGAAGAGTTAACCTTTGAAAAGGCACGCGACATCCTTTGGGCTTTTACAGGGCGTGACATCTACCGTATGTTTGTACTAGAGCGGTCGTGGACGTCAGATGAGTATGAAAAGTGGCTCGCTGAACTTTTATGTAAATCTCTACTCAAGTAACAGCCGGGTCATATTGGGGCTAGGTCTGACGCCACTTTTAAAACATGGACACTATGCGTGCGATTAACTTTTTATACATGCAAAAATACTTGCAGCTATGCCGATAGGTAGTGATGAAATTGCGACGGCGTCAGCTAGTGTAACTTTTTGTCCGGTGATTTGCTTTGCTCCTGCCGCTCCAGCTTTATGGAAAGCAAAAGCCGCGGTAGCAATAGACGCACATTTCAAAAATGGCTTGGCGCTATCGGGAATAACCGCTTCGCCTACAGCTTGAGCCAATGCAAAAACGCCTGCGCCTATAGGCAATCCTACACCCATATATGCCTCACCGGTTTTTCTTGAAAGCTTTGTTAACGACGTTGCGGCTCTGCCGCCCCATCTGTGGGCAGTGCCTAAAACTATAGCACCAAAACATACATCAGACGCAAGAGCTTTCCAGCCTGGTTGATAAGAAGTAAATCCAATATAAGATGACATGAATCGGCCCGTAATTTGATTATTAATAAAAGAAATCATACTGAAGATAAGTGTTAATTACAATCCGAAAAACTTCTATTATAAAATATAAAATAATAAAAATTGGCCTGGCCGGGGCTGTTGACTCAACCTGATTTTCAACCAACGGTTTTGATAAAACGGCCCGTTTTACCGGCCCGTTTTATTTGCGGAGTTTTACTAAAGCAGTAGGAGTCATAAAGCAGCTTGTATTGAGAGGGTGTTTATCATGGCTTACATCATGTGGGCTGTGGCTGCAAGGCCGGCAATTCCCGCTAAACCAAGCGCGCATGTTTTAGCTACCGAGCCCCCTGATTGGTGAGAACTAAAAGCCTTATAAAGTGCCCAGGCGCCAGCTAAACCCGTAGCAATAGGAATCGCGGGAAGTACATAGCTGCTAAAAATTTGGGTAAGGCGAGTTTCCTGCTTGGCTGCTTTAACAACAATGGGGCTTGCCTGTTGAATTGTTTCATTGACCGCTTGAGCTACAGTTTGTGGAATTTCACACAACTTTCTGAGTAAAGGAAGGTTATATATTGTTCCATTGCGAGCTACCCCTTCGCATTCATTATAAATCATACCGCTAGCATAGAGTTTTTCGAAGACCTTGCCACCACACTCCACACGTGCCTGATAGAGAAATCTGCTCCCAGTAGCATTCCAGTTTTGAACGTCAAGAAAATCTCTCCAGACAGAGGCCGCGGACTCCTGATACCGGCTTCCCACAACCTGATAACAAAGTGAATCAGCCCCAGATGTGCTGCAGTTTTTGCCATGTACAGCATGTAGTATTTTACCAGATGCTTCAAACGGCCGAATGCGACTAAGGACGGTGGAATTAAGCCCTTTTAAAAAGAGGTCTTTTGTGTAGCCAATACTATAAAGCGCTGCATTAATCACTTTAGGATTGCACTTTGGCAAAAAAGGCATAACGTGTGATAAATCATTAACTTGGTTGCCAGCTAGTGGTAGAGGATTGACTAGCACTCGTAAATTCGCGCTCATTATTGGTGACTCCATTTTTATGGTATAAAGCCACGCACTGTACCAGCAAAAAACGAAAAATTGCAATCAAATAGAGCCTTGTTGTGTTATTAGCATAAACCATAAGTTGCTAATGGTTTATGTTAACCATTGAGTTCACAGAGCTCGGCCCCAATGGTGTCAACTTAAGGAAATTTGCCCTGACAAACGATATAATAACCAATGTTTGAGAGCTCGTCAGAGCGACTTTTAGGGAGCTTTGGGAAAAGAGAAAATTTATAGGAGTCCGGCTGCGGACGATTCAATCACGCACTATGGCCAAATTGAAATAAACATGCGAGAGTTGAATCGCCCTGAACGGGCTCCAGAGTAGGTGTGCGGCATTCCCACAGTTCCCTTAACGGTCACAGTGGGCTATAATAAGTCGTCCTGCGGACTCTAAAACAAACGAAAAAAAGATTTCGTAATAGAAATTATAATCGGCACGCCTCAATTATCTCTGCCAGGGACCGCTTAAGTTGACACCATTGAGCCCGGCCCCTTGTGCGCTACGAATCCAAACCAAGAAGGAAACTTCAAGAAGAGGAGAACTATACAAAAGATGAGGGAAGGCCCCTCAGAATCAGTTTTCAGGAGCGGGTTCTAAATCACCTTAAGCTGCAGTGGTAAAGAGCCATTTGTGGTGAGCATTAAGGAAAAGGCTCGTCTATGAGCGAGTCAGATAAATGTCTGAGAAGATGAACTTTAAGTGAACCATTGATGAAGTGTCGAAACGGAAAGATGATGTCAAAACTAGGCTCTAAGGGGAGCTCTACGACAAACTCAAGAGAAACCTGACTACTGCTTGAGTGGCATCCGGCATAAAGATGGCATGATCTAGACATAGGCTTTTGTATGGAACTCAAGGAACCTGTCGTTCCGATGTTAAGAGAGAAATCCAAGCGTCAGAAACGTTAGGATGAGAGTATCGATGCGGAACACGGGGGCGGATCAACTCGTAGTAGTGTAGAAGTCCTTGTAATGAGGATGGAGCGAAGGAGTTGACTTGTTCACTCCTTGGATAGGAGGTCAATCGAAAGAAAGGAGCCTCCTAAACAAAGAGAGC
>JBGSSB010000159.1:0-3886 GCA_041737255.1 Chlamydiales bacterium
CTTTTTCACAGCGTTTTATCGCCGCTACTTAATATAGGCCTACTTACCCCCCAACAAGTACTCACAGCTGTACTGGCTAATAAAAAGACACCTCTAAACTCACTTGAGGGCTTTATACGACAGCTCATAGGCTGGCGAGAGTTTATGCGGGCCTGCTACATACTTCGAGGAAGCGAGCAGCGAACCTCCAACTTTTTTCAACACACAAAACCCATTCCAAAAGGGTTCTGGGATGGAACAACTGGTATTGCCCCTATTGACAGCACTATAAAACGCGTTCTACAAACAGGCTACTGCCATCATATTGAACGGCTAATGGTTCTCGGCAACTTTCTACTGCTTACAGAATGCCACCCCACGGCAATTTATGAATGGTTTATGGCATTTTTTATTGATGCCTATGACTGGGTAATGGTGCCAAACATCTACGCCATGAGCCAGTATGCCGACGGTGGAGGAATAACAACAAAACCCTATATTTCCGGTGCAAACTATATCCTCAAAATGAGTGACTACAAAAAAGGTGACTGGGTCGATATTTGGGATGGCCTATTTTGGAGATTCATGGATAAACATAAAAAAATTTTTGGTTCAAATCCTCGTACATCACTACTTCTTGGCCAGTTAGAAAAAAACAAAACAACCATTTTCGCTAAAATTAGTCTTGCAGAAAGTTGGTTGAGCCATCATTAGGCCTTCACTTAATCCATTTTCTAAGATGTTTTTGCCCTACTGAATAAATCACCTTTATCTTGTATTCAAACCGCACGTTAGCTACTAACTAATTTTACTAACAATAAAGCTTTACAGGCACGTGATGAGAACAGGCAACACTCCCGGTTATGATAGGTCGAAAGTCGAAAATGGCCATTTCACTGAGCAAGATAAAGTAAGCATTGGATCAAGAATACTACGTGGAGTAGGAGCCTTAGTTGCAACAGTTTTTACGCTGGGTGTAGCCTTGGCTTCTCCCACAATTCGGGATTTATGGTATTCAGCCTTTACTGGCAGGGTTAAAGTAATCAAAAAAGAAGATATTGGCTCTGAACTTCCTACTCAAAAAACAGACACCACCTTTCAAAAGACTATCTCTCAAGAACAGCCTGCAGATACTATCCCCAATATAGAAGCTCCTGTTAAGCCAACACCTCCACCTAATTCTCCGCCAAATAGTACGAGCGAAACACAAGAGCCGAAAATCCAGCCCTCTGTAGAGATTCCCCCAATCTCTCAAGAAAAGCAACCAGAACTGCCTTTTAAGTCAGACGAAGAGATTAAAAAAATATTCGCCGGCACCAATAGCAAGCCTCAGACCAGCGAAACAAAAATATTAAAAAACCGGCTGCGAGAAATTATTAATAACTACTACAAACCCGAAGCAATAGCACTACCAGAAGATGAGTGGGAAAGAAGTATCGAATTGTTTGCAAAAATATACAACATGATCAAACAATCCTATGGACTCATCGCTACAAATCCAAAGCATAACATACTGCAACGAACCGATAGGTTTGTATGTTTAGAAGATGAAGATATAGTCCTCTTGAAGAAAAATAAATTAGCGAGCGGCATCTCTTTTACATTAGCAAACACATGGAGAGAATTGTTATGGCTTGCGTTTGCAAATGTACAAACAACCCCCATACCAGGCATCAAGATCCACAGTAACATGTATGATTTAAGCCAAAGTGAGATGTCAAAACTCCTCTATTTAGCCCTCAATGTAGCCAACAGCAAATAGCCCCTGTTTTGCCCCCACTTTCACATCTTTATTTAAATAGGTTGACTTATTTACCTACTAGTTGGTAGAATAAATGACATCAACCTACTAGTAGGTATAAAATAAAAAGGAGTCGATATGAAAAAAACACTACTTACAGTGCTAAGTCTTAGCATTCTACTAACAACCCTTGCCTGGACAAATCAAGCAGAACCCTCAGTTCAGCTATGGGGCACGGCTGTTTCCCCCTACGTAAGAAAAGTCATTTCGGTTTTAGAAGAAAAACAGATCCCCTACACCCTACACCCCGTGTTACCTATTTCACTACTTGAAGCAACAAATAGTGAGGTACCTACACAGTTTAGGCAAGTTAGTCCACTTGGCAAAATCCCAGCTCTTGAAGTAGGTGATTTTTCTGTTAGTGATTCTTCGGTAATAGCTGCCTACATTGAAAAAAAATGGGCTGATCGTGCCATTTACCCTAAAGATCCCGAAATGTTTGCACGAGTCCTTTGGCTAGAGCGCTATTCAGATACTACAATGACGGAGGTTTTCCATAAAATTCTCTTTGAAAACTTTGTGAAACCTCAAGTTCTAAAAGAAAAAGTAGATACAAAGCTCGTGCAAGAGCTCGTAAATAAGCTGCCGAGTATCTACAGCTACCTTGAAGCTGAACTGCAAAAAAACAAGGGTAGGTATTTAGTTGGATCTACACTTACAGTTGCAGACATTGCAATTATCCACCATTTTGCAAGCATGGATCTTGCTGGCATTACGGTAGATCTTCAACACTATCCACTTTTGTCAAACTACGTAGAACAGGTAAAGCAGCTGCCCTCAATTCAGGCAGCGATTCAGAAAATCTAAATTTTCTCTAAGGGGCTTCTAAGGGCCCCTTATTTTATTTTAGAAATATAGTTATTTGCCATTTCGATGAAATAGCTTTTGCCACCTTGCATGCGAGATAACAGCAACATCCCCTGAAAAGCAGCGATTAAACTTTTAGCTTCAAGAGAAGGCGATTCAATAAGCTTCCAGATTTTACTGTTAATACCCTCTTCAAAAATAAAAGCGATGTGCTTTTCAATATTTTCAAAATACTTAGCCAGCTCTAATGCGATTGAATCAGAAAGTGTTGGCAAATCGGCCGCCAACATCCCACAAAGACAAAACATATTTGGATTATCAAGTACTGCAGAGAAAAGATCTACAATCACCAAAAGCTTATCTTGCGGACTCTTTTGTACATTTTCTGGAAGGCGCAGAAAATTCATGCTATTTTTGCTGTAAAGAACGATAAGCTCTTTTCCCAGATCTTCTTTTTTAGGAAAATAGTAGTGAATGGTCGCTTTTTTTATTCCTACACTCTTTGCTATATCCTCATAGCTCCAACCGTTGTACCCTTTTTGCTGTAAAAGAGAGAGCGCAGAGTCAATAACGGCCTTTCGTGTAGATGATTTATTCTTATCCATATCCTTTATACTAGCAGTAGATAAGATTTTGCATGCAGCAAATTTATTATCTACAATCTCGTAGGTTGTAGACCTAAACGATGTTGTTGCATAAATTTTTACCTTCATGCACAATATTAGATAGACACATAAAATCAAGGTGTTATCCAATGGTAACCACTCCTAAGATTCTTTTTGTTTCCTAACTCGTTAGGAAACCCATCTTAATTATCCAAGATACGACAGTAGCAGCATTGTTTGCTTATCTGTAAAAAAATTATTACCGCTACGCCCTGCATCAACTGTTTACAGGCTGCGTACGCTTTAGCTAAAGAATTTAAGGAATTTTTATGTGTTATATTTTATTTTTCCTGCTTTTTGTAGGACAGCTTACCGCACACGAGCAGCACAAAATCATATGGGGCGACTATACACCCCCACACGTTACCGCTTGCGAAGTTGCAACTGCGCTAGAAAGCGACAAAACAATTGAACTTGTCCCCCTAAGTGGGGGCTTTTCTGGAGGACACCTCTACTCATTTTGTGTAAACGGCTCTGACTACATTGCCAGGCGCACAGGTGGAGTTTACGGCCCAAAAGGCGTACCACAAGAGGTCGCTATTGTTGTAGAAGCAAATAACGCTGGCATATGCCCAAAACTGTGCTATGCCAATGCAGAAACTGGATTGCTTATCATGAACAAGATAGATAACAT
>JBGSSB010000161.1:0-10714 GCA_041737255.1 Chlamydiales bacterium
CTGTCATATAGACCCCCTGGGCCATAGTAACCTCCATGGTTGGTTACATACCCTTTAATCAGATTAATGATTTTTTTAGAGGGAGAAACCCGACATTTCTACTTTGCTAGAACCCGACATTTGAACTTTGCTCCTACATTAATAAATATTTATTTGTAAAATAATTACAATTATGGTAAAATAACTTTTTATAATAACTAATAGGAGAAGTTTATGGTTAATCCAGTCGATCAAGTATTTAGTAATTCAAATATGACGCAGAATATTGTTTCCTTTCTTCCTGAAGACAAAGATCGTGCCAATATGCGGCTTATGTCTAAATTCTGTAATATACAAGTGATTAGGCAACAACAAAAAGAGACCATTACATCCCTCGACTGCTTAATTGCCTATTTATCAAAAGAGTTAGAATCTCAGGAATTTGCCCTCTCTTTAGCAACGAGGGAACAGTTAACAAAGCCAATTACATTAATAGATAATAGGCGCACATTATACGAGGAACGTGCAAGACTTATCGATCTTACGGTTGCTAAAGTTGACGAAAAGAGCCGTGATCTAACGTCTTTGATGACTGGATACATAAGACAACCTCTCCCGAAACTTTTCATGAACTTTTTTGAAGATGTAGTTATCTACAACAATATTGAGCCTGACGACGAGCTGCTTAATGAGCCGTTATCTATAGTGAGTGACTCATATGAAGCAGTACGCATGGCAGCAACAAGAAACATAAATGGCTATAATGAAGATGATCTATATGATCTCCTTCTCCAAAGAATGGAAATAATTCTTGAAAGGGCCTTAGCAAGTGATAGAGAAACTATTGAAAAATTAGAGGATCTTGGTGCGGGTCCGTGCGAATATGTAAGGTGTATTGGACGTAATGTGGTTATCCATCTTTCTCGCGGACGAGATGAATTGGCTCGTAATTATATGAATATGCTTGTGGATGAGTACGTACAAGCAAAAAAAGATGGATATCTGGCTGAGGAAGAATTGGTGCCATTCGCAGACGAACTGCTTGCCATGGATCATGAAAAAGTTAAGAAAGTAATTAACCCTATTGATCTTTTAAAGATGATGGCGGCAGGGTTTGGTCAGTAACGAAATGGTAAGATTCATAACTGTAGTTAACGCTAGTGAGTGGACTTGACCTCAATACTGTTGAATTAAGCTCTCAACGATTAAAATGATAGAACGATAGGAACGATAGGAACGATAGGAACGATGAAAAGAGAAATAGATTCGCGCTTTTCGAGTAAAGCGTGAAAATTTCATTTTTTATATTTTTATCGTTTTGATCGTTCCATCGTTCTGATCGTTAAGTTTTCAGTTTAAGTGAACGGTATTGAGCCTGACCCTCTTTTTGATCTTGTTTTCAAATCTTTGCAAACGAGACAAAGCCAGATTTTTGTATTGCTCCTTCAAAGTTTTTGGTTTAAAAATATTATCCGATTAAGGGAGTTTAGCACTGCCGACTTCAGGCTGTGAACAATGACTTCACCCTAACACAACTTTCCTTAAGTTGACGACATAGGGCTTTGAGCAATCCCCCTCAACGATGCCATAAAATAATACTCCAAAAAGCTAAAATTAAAAATACCCCCCCATAAAAAACATTAGACTTTACATTGGGCATCTGATATAGATTCTTATGCATTCAAGATATATCCTGAATTTTACTTACACGTGCAAGTGTTTTATCGTTACCAACAACTTGGAGATTCCAAAATGAACTTTTCGAAATACATGCTTCTGTGCTGTTTAGGGGCTGCGGCCTTTACTCCAGATACAGCTTGTGCCAAATCTAAAAAGCCCCATTATTCACATAGCAAACCGCATATCAAATCAAAATGTGCGCCCCCTGCTTTTACAAAGCGCGGCCTGCATATCTATAAAGACTTTGTAGGCAACGAAATTATTGGCACTCAGGTAGCTCCAGGTTGGGGCACGGTGGCAATAGCCGATGGAAAGACCTTCGAAAACTACCAAGGCTATCGCGATATCGATTACTATAACGGCGGCGCAAACCCAATACCAATGACCTCTGACACTATTTTAAGAGTAGCATCGCAGGCAAAATTTTTAACCGCTGTTGGCTTTTTGACCCTGGCTGACAAAGGGTATGCAGCGATGGAAGATAATGTATCTGACTATATTCCTGAATTTGCCGATACAAAGGTGATTGAGCCATGCACGCCCTACGCTTTTGAAAAGCTTGGAGATAACCCCCTTGCAACAACTGCCGGAAGCCCTGATGTTGTTGTAACGGACCTAGACCATGGCATGGCAACAGGTGATTTTGTGATTATCGCACAAGACCTGCCGTTTCAGGTAAATGGCATTCCAGAAGTATTTTTGGAAAGTGTCTTTCCTATAACAGTGATTGACCCAGACCACTACAGAATAACAAACTTGCTTTCAGCACCTGCCGCAGTCACTGGTAATGCAGGCAAAGACCTATTGAATGTAGCTCCGCTAGCAGCTCCAGGCTCATACACCCTTGCTGCCAACGCCTTGGCGACTGTTTTTGGAAGTTCGACTATTACAGTAACAGATCCCGGCCATAGCTTTATCGTTGGCGATGTTGTTGCCCTTCAGCTATCAGCTGCTTTTAACGGGATACCCGCGGCAGAGCTAAACAACGTGCATACAATTACAGCAACAACTGTAAACACGTACGACATTACAGTAACAAGTGTAGCCAACAATACCTCAACTGGGGGCGGCACGCTTATTCGAGTGTTCCCTCTCTGCTTTGGCGCAAAACAGACCAGCTATTTGAATGCTACATACTACTACAAGGAAATCCCCCTAGTAGCACCTCTTAAGGTTCACCACCTACTCACACATACTAGTGGGCATAGCTATGGATCAGCTTTAGGCGGATTCGGTGCAATTGGATTTGACCCAAATGTAGTTGGTGTCTATCGCGGCGTTGCAAGCCGTGTTGGCCCTGGCAATACCCCAATTCCAGAAGCCAGTCCAAACCCAGCATTACCGTTAAGCTCATCAAGCCTACAAACATGGGCCGCTACCTATGCAAAAATCCCGCTCTTGTATCAGCCAGGAGCCGAGTGGTCGTATGGACCGCAGCTAGGAATTCTTGGAGCGGTTATTGAAAATGCAGACCCACAAGGGCGCGGTCTAGAGCAGTTTATGAAGGAAGAGCTTTACGACAAAATTGGCATGCACGACACAGGATTTTTTGTACAGGGTGGCCCCGGCAATCCTGAGTGGGATGATAAGGTGCCGCGCTTTGCTGTGCTTTACGACAACTCGGCAGCGCCTTTTATACCATTTATTCCTGTTGACTCAGTTATTCCAGCGGCACACGCTCCACTGGCAGCTTCATTCGGGTATGTACAAACTGTCAACTATACAGGCCCTCGGATGTTGACTCTTGGTGATGGTGGTATGTATAGCACCCAGCGCGATTATGTAAAGTTCCTTAAAGTGATCCTCAACAACGGAAAAACGAAACATGGCGAAGTCATACTCTCGCCAGCGATGATTGCTGCCTTAAGCAGAAATCAAATTAATGATAAGGATGTTGCACCTATCCTCAGACTTTTTAATAACGGCCAAGAAGTTAAATCCATGAAATGGGGACTAGGCGTTGGCCTCACCCAAGGCACAAACGGCTACAACGTAGGCGCATCAACTAAGCAGTTATCTTGGACTGGGGCATTTAGAACACAGTACACTGCTGATCTTTCTAACCAGGCTATATTCCAAGCAGGATCAAATATGATTGACCTAAGTACCGCTAGTGTTGTCTGGCGAGTAATGAATCTTAGCCAGTCAGTACTTATGAACTCACTCGACAAAGTGAACACCTTTGACGAACAGCTGTACACTCCGGGCACAGCATCGCCATATAACTTTAACGACTATGTACCGCCAGCGGTTGGCCAGTAGTTTTAAAAAATTTTTACTTTAAACGTTTACAACCCTCAACAAAACGGCCCCTATATTTTAGGGGCCGCTTTTTTATCAAAAAAAACGGGGTCAAAAACGGGTCACTCCTGGCCCTATTTTCTCTTTTATATCCTGCTGATCTTGCCCGCGATAGCGGATCCTTCGTATCTTGTTCTCTTCTGTTCTGTTCTGTTCTATTGTAAACACCCTTGAAACAAGTCTTAAAAACACGTTCGACTTTAACCACCCTGAATCAACTCCAGGTTTTGATACTGCCTCATAAGTTTTTGGTTTAAAAATATCATCCAATTCGACAATTTAGTCTGATGTTAACCAAACGGAGACAACATATGAACGCACGCAACTTTTTCTCAACAGCGGCTATTGCTATAGCTCTTCAAGCAAGTCTTGGAGCAGCACCCCTTGCTAAAAAACAAGATCACAAGGCTCGCCAGCAACGCCCTATACAGCTTGGTGTAAGCGGAGGCAGTGTAGTAGACAAAGTCCACAATGCCTGCTGCAGCGGCACGCTAGGCTCTTTAGTTAAAGATGCATCTGGCACCCTCTATATTTTGAGCAACACTCACGTTTTAGCAGGTGACAGCGCCACTGGCGGCAATGGGATTGTATCAATAAAAGGCGATCCGATAAACCAGCCTGGATACATTGATGTAGGCTGCAACAACTACAAAAACGACTACGTAGCAGAGCTTTCTAACTGGGTAGCAATTACGCCTAATGGCATAACACCAGTAGATGCTGCTATTGCAAAAATAAACCTCGATGTAGTCGATACCTCGGGAAATATCTTAGAAATAGGCACTATTTCATCCACCCCTAAAGAAGCGCATGTTGGACAAAAAGTTAAAAAAAGCGGCAGAACAAGTGGCTTAACGCGCGGCAAAATAGCGGGACTTCACGCCTCAATAACAGTAGAATATACTGACGAGTGTGGTGGAACACCTTTTAGCTCAACTTTTCACGACCAAATTTTAATAACACCAGGTGGATTTATTAGAGGTGGTGACTCTGGGTCATTGCTTGTTGAAGATGTCGATTCTAATCCCCGTCCAATAGGCCTTTTATTTGCAGGCAGCTCTAGTGTGGCTGTTGCTAACCCTATCCAACATGTACTAGACACCTTAGATGTAACTATGGTTGGCACAGAAACTGCGCCACTAAAAACTACGAATTTCGAAAAGGTAAGTAAATCCCTAACAGTTTCTGCAAAGGCTGTAAAAGATAAACATGCAGAGTCTCTTATGCAAATAGAGGGTGTGATAGGCCATGCAGTAGGGATATCCAAAGATGGGCCTCAAAGGCCAGTAGTGTTAGTACTTGTAAAGAGTGAACAGGAGAGCTTTTTGGAGCTTATTCCCCAGCAGCTAGATGGTGTGGATGTTGAGGTGATGGAAATTGGGACTCTTAAAGCGTACTAAATAATGAGCAAAAAAAAAGGCTCTGCTTCTTAGTACTGCCGGCAGTCGTAACCTCTGCAGAAAGGCAGACAGTACGACAGCGTGTCTCTATCAAGAGAGCAAGAAGCAAAGCCGAGAACAAAGCCCTAGGTCCAACAGATTTCACTTGTCGGACCTAGGAACAGATTTACAAGGAACTAAAAAAATTAGTTCCAATAGTTGTCTAAAACAACCCCTTCTTCTATCTATATTAAACAATATTTTAATTTAAAGCGCAAGCTTTATTTTTTCTTGTTTATTCTTTGTCTTTAAAATACTGTGCTTTTACAATTTTCATCTCGCCAAATACCTTCTCTAGTATAGCTCGAGCATCCTTTCCCTCTTTGGCAAGCTTTTGCATCTCATGAACTGGGGCCATATTCTCCCCAGCTGAGAACCAACGCACAGTCACCAAATCATCAAATCCCATCTTTTTCATGACTAGATCTCTTGTCGACTTTAAGGCCTCATCAAAAGCTCCGTCACGACGCTCAATAGCAGATCCTCTGTAACCTACAGTACCGGCCTTAATGTCCCAGTATGGATTGCTTGCAATAGATATCCAGTATAAGGCCTCTGTGCGAAGCGCAATAGCAAGAGCCGCAAGGGCCTCTTCCTCGGTGATATCTTCTGGCACATGTGAGCTGAGTATTGACGCTACAAATTCTTCAAGCGACACTTCGTTTACGCCGCCTAAAAAGCCCTTTACTTGATAAAGGTAGGCCATACCACGATATTCCGAACCATTAACCAGAACTGTAGTGTCAACTTTGTCAGGAACAATAAGCACCTGATAGATACCAGGAAACTCTTGGCCCCACTTGATGCCATCTACTGTTGGGTACATGTAGTAGCTCGACCCTGTATACGCGGTGTCTAGCTTGTTGCCTGTACGTGGATCATACACGTTATAGGCACCTTTTACTTCTACCTGCGTGCCATCCACATCACTCATAAGCTGAATGCGGATGGTAGGGCCTTTATAACGCTCTCTAATTTCTTCGATCGCTTTTTGCCCTTCAGCTGTTACATCAGCTGCAAGCTGGCAGGAAACTCCAATAAGGAGTGAAAGGAGTATCTTTCTCATGGGTTTTGTACCTCTGTAAGTGCTTTTGGAATTGATTTACCAAGATGTTGATAAGCAAGCGCCGTGGCCTCACGCCCTCTTGGTGTTCGTTTAACTAATCCCTGCATAATTAAAAATGGCTCGTGAACCTCTTCTAGAGTATGAGGCTCTTCCCCCACTGCAACTGCTAGGGTTTGAATACCTACTGGACCGCCTTGATAGTGATCAATAAGTACTCTCAATATTTTACTGTCCATTTCATCGAGGCCGCGCTCATCGATTGAAATCATCTTTAACGCATCTTGCGTAACTTTTTTGGTCAGCTCACCATTTGCCTTAATCTGCGCATAGTCGCGCACCCAACGAAGAAGGCTATTTGCAATACGCGGAGTACCTCTTGATCGGTTGGCAATTTCTGCAAGGCTTTCGGCATCTGCTGCAATATTGAGAAGCTTAGATGAGCGAAGTAATATCTGCTCTATTGTTTTTGGCGAGTAATAATCAAGACGCATGCTGCTACTAAAGCGTGATCGCAAAGGAGATGAAAGCAGCCCCAGACGTGTTGTAGCGCCAACTAGGGTAAATTTGTTAAGCTTTACTTTTACACTGCGAGCTGACGTGCCTGAATCAATAACTAAATCCAAAGCAAAGTCTTCCATAGCAGGATACAGGTATTCTTCGATGGTTCTATTAAGTGCATGTATTTCATCAATAAAAAGCACATCACCATCTTTTAACTTAGTTAAAATGCCAGCCAAATCCCCTGCTTTTTCAATTACAGGCCCTGATGTAATTGTAATACTTGAGCCCATGCTCGTAGCAATAATATGCGACAGCGTTGTTTTACCAAGTCCTGGCGGGCCACAAAAAAGCACATGACCCAGTGGTTCTTTCCTAGCAAGAGCCGCCTGAATTAACACACCCATTTGATCGCGCACATTATCTTGCCCAATAAAATGATCAAGGTTTTGTGGGCGCAGGGGCACTTCGTAGGCTGTATCTTCTTGGCAAAAAGATGATTCTATAAAACTTCCGGACACTCGTAGTTCCTTGTGTAAAAAGTTAAAGATACCTCATAAATGACAAAACTACAAGAGGCTCTGCATTTAATTTGCGTTTTTGTGCTATGATTTTGTACGCTGAAAAGTGGTTAATAATAGGAGATGTATTATGAGTTTTATTCCAGGTCTTGCCGAAGAGTTCTCTAAGGCTCTAAACAATACTGTGGACACGGTTGGCGGTGCACTTAACACAGCAGGCGGCGCGGTAAATGATACATGGAACTGGCTTACAGGAAACTCAAATCCAGAAGATGACCTCAACTCATCGCTACCTATTTCCAAAAACCCAAACGATTCCTCAGAGACAGGATCTGTTGATGAACTAGATCCTCTAAAAGCAAAAGAGGACTATTCAAAATTTTCTCTTGTACACCTTCTTGCCCTATTTCGTGCAGAAGCTATGCACCACTGCGAAAACAAAGCAAAAGTTCCCTACCTCAAGGTAAAAGAAGCACAAGAAAAAAACAGAGACCTCACCCAACTACTAAAAGTATTCACTGCCCAATCTGACAATCAAGGCGACTTTGAAGCACAAGATGAAAAAACCTTAGAGCTACTTGCTCGTGCAAAATCTTTAGGCGTTGAAATTCCCGATAAAACAAAGTTCACTAAAGCAGAACGCGATAGCGCCATACGCAACATCGATTACTCACTAAAGGTAATTGGCGATGATATACGCATTGGCTTTAACGACGCACAAGAAGCCCTACAGCAGCGTAATACCTTTTACCAAGAACTTAAAACATGCTGGGACAAAATTACCGAAGTAATCAGAAAATTTATACAGGCTATAACGCCTAGGTAAAACCTGGAAACAAGTAGCATATGGAAAAACAAAGGGCCATGCCCGGTTCTACAGAGCTTATATTACATCACTTTGCCTACAGCTGCTATCAACAGGGCCACTGGCAAAAAGCAATATCTACATTTCGACAGCTAACAATGTATTGCCCTAATAAAGGCGCCTACTGGTATGGTCTAGGATCAAGCCTTATGCTGCACGGAAACGATGAAGAGGCTGCTCATGCATTTCAGATAGCAAGCATACACAACCCCGAAGATCCCCGCCCTCTTGCCTACTGGGCAGAGTGTGCTGTAAGGTTAGGAAAAGATGATGTTGCAAAAGCTGCAATAAAACATGCAGAAAAAAAAGCACAGACAGAAGAATTTGCTACCTTTTTACAACAAGTTCAAGTAATAAAAGAAAGAATAGTAGAGGTTTCTCATGGTAGATAAAATTGATCATAAAATAGATCCCGATACAGAACGCCGGCAAGCTGAGCTTGTAGGTGCCTTTAGTAAATCCGCCGCGGCCTACTTCTCGCCAACAGCTCCTACAGCTATCTCTGATACTATGTCAAAGGCAACAGCAAGTATCTCTTCGACAAGTGGTAAGGGACGCTCAATACCTGTCCTTGACATCCCAAATGATGCAGGCGCTGATGTTGTAGATATTGGCCTAAAGGGCATGAAAAACCTTATTGCCCCGGTAGATGACTCAGCCATAGATGACCTTGTTCACAGCTTATTCTTAATTACTCAAGAAACTTCAACAGAATACCTCGTTGCCAAAAGGGAATTTTTTAATGCCGAACGTGCTTTTTCTGATACAAAAGAAAAAGAGCGTATGGAAGAAATTCAAAAACAAATCGTCTTAAGCAAAAAAGTTGGCACTTGGGAGTCTGTAGAAAAATCGCTTGTCTCCTTTGGCCTTATCGCAGCTGGCATTGCCGGCATAGCTATGGGAGCAGTTCCTATGGGAATCGCTGCTGTGTCAGTAGGCACGCTGATGGTTGTTGACCAGCTACTCGACGACAAAGCAAAAAGAGTAGTCGCTGGGTGGATGGCAAAAGGCAACAAAGAAGATGAGCAACTTTGGGTTGACCGCATTCACCTCTTTTGTGCCGCTACATCAATGGCATTAAGCCTTGGTCTTGCCGCCCCTGTTGCTGCCCAGTATGGCATGAGCATCGCCACAAAATATGCAACGCAGCTCACCCTTACAGTAGCAAGAGCGTCAGCCGGAGGCGTAAAAAGCGTTTACGAATGGATGAACAGCAACCAAAAAGCCCTTATGATCGAGCTTGATGCCGTATGCACCCTTGCACAAAAAAGCGTAAACCGCCTTGTGTTTGAAATCCAAGAATCCTGCAATACGCTGTATCAGCTGTATGAAAACATGCACCGTATTGAATCAAATAGAGATAAACTATCGCGGCAGATGCTCCGCTTACAAGACAATTAAAATTAAGATATTAAATATTGCGAGGTTACTATGAGTGATACAATAGATCCAATAAAAACTGCAGCACCCTATGTAGAGTTTGTCCCATACGAAAGCGAAGTCGAAGAAGAAGTTGACTTTGAACAGATTGAACGCGAAATGGGCAAGATGATGATTACCATCATGCGTGATCGCTCAAACAACTACTTTGTGTTAAGCGAAGCCGCAGGCAAAGAGTGGATGGCTCAGGTAAAAAACAACGCCGGAAACTATTCATGGCGCAAATGGAACGTAACAGCTTTTCCAGTTGTTAAAATTGGCCTAGATGTTTTGCAAGTAGCTGTTATTGGCTTTAGTGGCGCTCAAATGAAAAAAGTTGAGCCAATCCTTAAAACTGTAGGCTATGTTCAATCTACAGTCGACACAGCAAAGCAATTTTTCGACACGCTAGATGCTGGCACACGCACAGAAGGCCAAGCAAAAGCTGAGCTATCAAAGCTTCTCTTTGAACGAAACGAGCGCGAAGCACAAAGCTCTGAGCAGCAAACAGCAGAAAGCTTCCGCAAGATGGAAGATGCCCGCCGTCGCCGCGAAGACATGGAACAAGCCATGGCCCGCGCATAAGCAGCAGCCACCCCACACTAAATCAACTAGCCTAGGGAGTTTTTCTACCCTAGGCTTTCACATCTATTGTCATTTATTCCTAAAATGCATAGATATTTGCCAAGTTCTTCACATAAAAGCCTTTATCAAAAAAAACTTAATTAAACACAGGCCCATCAATTAAATAATTAAACCATTATTTATAATTTTACTCTTTTTTTTATTATGCTTGTTTAAAATATAAGAGATATGATCAGAAGTTGTGTTTGAAATAAAAAGAGTGTACCCTCAGTAAGGTTTTCGTCAAAAAACAAATAACAGAGGGTAACTCATGAAAGAGTATGTCAATTTCACAGATAAAGATCATGTACAAACTTTCGAA
>JBGSSB010000162.1:0-5804 GCA_041737255.1 Chlamydiales bacterium
CTGTCATATAGACCCCCTGGGCCATAGTAACCTCCATGGTTGGTTACATACCCTTTAATCAGATTAATGATTTTTTTAGAGGGAGAAACCCGACATTTCTACTTTGCTAGAACCCGACATTTGAACTTTGCTCCTACATAAATGAAAAAAAGATTTGCATAAATAATCCAAAAGGTGTTTAATAAGATTAGAAGTAGATTTTCCTAGACTCCGCAACTGCAAAGTAGTAGTGAGTCTAGGATTTAGACTTTCCTAGGCATGAGTTGTTAAAAACATCTTGAGCCTAGGATTACAACACTTCCTGGGACTGCCCAGCATACGCTAACAGTTCCAGGATTATTTTCCTTCCTAGGGTTTCATGAGTGAAAGCTCGAGAAACTCTAGGATTTTATGATTTTCCTAGGTTTAAGGTGCTATAAGTATCTAAAGCCTAGGATTTTTTTATGTAGGCAAATCTTGTTTCTGCCCAAAGGTCATACCAATCTACTTTTCCTTTTCATACTAGCCCCGAGTGAATTGGAGGGGCTGGGGGCCTAAAGTGGAACCTCCGGTTTACACCATAATAGCTAACGGGGTTCTAATAGCGCATCAAGGTGGTGAGGTGTTTTTCATTATTTTTGTTGGAACTTCGATAGATTCTTCATAAATAGACATCTTGCATAACCACAATCCCTTGCCCTTGCCCGGAAATGTTTGAAGAACTTATGGCTCACAATGCTGATTTTAAATAATTAGTATCGTGTCCAGGCTACTGAAAATGGCTCAAAAAAAATACTAATCGGGCAAGGGCAGGGGCAGGGGCAAGGGATTGTGGTTATGCAAGATGTCTATTAACTTCTTTATTTCCAGATGCCGGTTTCTAGTAGATGGTCAAACTGGGCGTTGATGTGGTCCTTGTTGATTAGATCGGGAGGGATGGCGGCTTTTTGGTACCAATAGCCTTCATAGGAAATGCCACGTTCTTGTAGGCTTTTTTGCACGGTTTTGTGGTTTTTTACTAAGTCATCGATAAGGATGACTTTGCTGGGTTTGAAGTCTTTGAGGCGGCCCAAAAAGGATAATAGTACTTCGCCTTTGGTGAAGCCTCTGGAAAAAATGGCGCCATCTAGGTAGAGAGGCGGGGGGGTGTTTTCTTTAACGAGGTCTGTGAACGATTGATTTTCAAAATTTGGAAATGATTTGTTAAAGAAAAATCCATATGAATTTAGAATATCCACTTTCCATCGCTCTAAGCTTGGAATTGCTCCGAATGGACCTGTAGGGTGGCTAGTTAGGGCAATAACTTTTTTATTTAAGCTGTGAAGTTTATTTAATAACTCTAGGGTTTGTGGCTCGATAACAAAGCGTTCGCAGGTGCTAATGCTTACACTAAGTTTTCTTTCAACTTCTTGCTTTTCTTCTTCGGTTTTAGCCTGGTTCATGGCACTTTTTACACGGCCTAAAAAGATATCTTCGGCTTCAGGACGCAAAAAGGCGTCTTTTGTGGTTATTAAGACTTCATCAACATCAAAAACAATCAATGTATTTGAATCAGCTTTTAATAATGCATCGGTAATTTCATCAATAGAGTAAATTTTTTTTATATTCAGATTGCTGAAGATTGTCGCTTTTTGTGGAAGCTAAGTGACTGCAATTGAACGAGGCAAAAAAAGTTGCTGCGAAAGTGATAAATAATACAAACATAGGTATTATAATTGCAGAAAGCTGAAAATAATGAAACTTTAAACAATGATGCGTGAAAACTAGAGATTGAAGACCATTGCGTTAATCGTCGGCATTTCTGACTACAGAGATGCTACCTTAGATGTAATCCCTGGTGCTACTGCCGATTCACAGCGCTTCATTTCCGCCCTCCAGTCATGGGGTGTTCCTTCTGAATGGATATTTTGTCTAACCCAAGAAAAAGCGACAAAGGCTGAACTCGTAAAAACTTTTTATGAATGCCGTTCTGCGTTTGATGTAGATGCAAAGTTTATATTTTACTTTGCCGGTCACGGTGTACGCAACGGGGAGTCTGCTCTTCTTCTTTACGATACAGATGCTAAAAATCCATTAACAACAGGTCTTAGAATAGCCGAGCTTATGCAGCTTATACGCATTTTAAAGCCGGTAGAAACCTTCCTTTTCTTTGATGCATGTGCTATGCGATTAAACACGCTAGATAATCCATTGCTATCTGCTGCCAATACTAAAGGCCTTTTTTGCATGCTGTCCTCAGGGGATAGTCCTTCATACGAGGATGAGCAATTTAAGGGTGGATATTTTACATCGGCTCTTTTAAAGGCGTTTTCTAAAGTGCGTAACCAAACCGTACCTACCTGCCACGACTTAGTTACTCAGGTTGAGCGCGACCTTCTTTCTCAAAATTTGGCAGCCCCAGAAATTTACCACATTGGACAAGTCAATATATGGCCACTTGAGCATAGCTACAGCCAAGCGCCCCAGCTTAAAAGGCATCCAGAATTAGTAGAGCGCTGGCATGCTCATGCAGAACTGCAAAGTATTCTTGTTGCTAAGCAAAACCCTATCATTTGGATGTGGGGTGAGGCGGGATTTGGAAAGTCTGTAATTGCCGAGCAGTTTGCTTTGAAGCAAAAAGAGGCGGTATATGTTTCGGTTTCTTCCCTACATAACCTTATTGAGCAAATACGCACCCAAAAAGCAGAGTTATTTTTTAATAGACCACCTGACACTGTGCTTCATTTGGCTTTAAACCATATATTTTGCCATCATCCACATGCGCTTATTATAATTGACCATCTAGACCGTGCCTCGAATGCTGAATTGTTGGAACTTGTTGCTGAAATAGAAAAAACGAAACTCTCCTATTTGCTAATCTCTCGAACAAGTTGTCCAGAAGGATTATTTTTACATAGAAAGCATGCTCTATGCGAAATCAATGCTATGCCTTTAAGTGTAACTGAAACGCAAGAGCTTCTTTCAAAAACGGATAGTAGCGTTGAGGCAGCCTCGTTGTTGGTGTACTCAAATCACGGCAATGCTTTAAAAACGCGTCAAATGATTGCCAAACTATCAGGGCATGATATTCCTATACAGGGCAAACAAACCAAAGAATTTATACAGTGCGCATCAGCAATAATTGCCTGCGGAGGTTTTATAGATGCACTTTTATTTTGTCAAATATTTAAAATAAAAGCAAGCGCCCTAGCTACTCTTGAAAAACTTGGATTAATTCGTTATCACAAAGAAGGTTGTTTTGCACACGACTTACTTGAAGAGCTGGTAGAAGAAAATCAATGGCCTTTGCAAGCTGAAAATGCCTGCAGGTACTGGCATGAGCAAATTGCGCATACTCCATATAATAGGCTTGCGTGTAGATCGCTTGTTTTATTAGCAAGCCAGGTTGACAATGTAAAGCCTTTTAAAAGGTCACTCAGACAGTCTTTAGAAACGCTAAAGGAGCGAGAACACAAAAGCTATTTGCTTGACCTTGTGGCTATTTTTAAGAAAAATAACTGGACAGAGCTTCTTATTCGTGCATCAGATTATCTTATAGATCACGAAGAATATCAGCTAGCAGGCGATGTGCTTGAAGATTTGCTGCAATCATCAAAACCGGCATTTAAAAACCACGCAGTAAAAAATGCTATAAGACGCCTCGTGTGGCTTGGGCAGTATACTAAAGCACTAGATCTCTATAGTGAAAGTGGAAAAAATTGCCGCTCGAGTGAACTTGTTGTGGCCATGCGTAACCACGTGGGTATTGCTGAGTTTTTCTTAGGAAATTTAGATGGTGCTTTTAGCCTATTTACTAAAAACTCTCTGACTAAAATAGTTGATGAAAAAGAGTTGGGCATTACTAAGTATATGCTTGGGCTTATCATGACCTATAGATCAGAAAATATTGGCAAGGCAAAAAAGCTGATTGAGTCGAGCATTTTGATTTTTGAAACTACAAAGTACTACCACTGGACTATTGTTGGGCTTAATGGCTTAAGTGATCTTTCTTACAGCTTAGAGCAGTGGAGCCAGGCTGTAGTATACCTTAAACGGTCCCTAGAGCTCGCCGAAGCTTTACAAAATAAAACATTTTTACTTTTTACCCTTAAAAACCTTGCACGTATGCAGCTTCGGCTCTATGGAGCTCATAGCCTAGAGCTATCGGCGACTATTAAGACTATGGAAAATCTGCTCTCTGAAATGGAATATACATGGGTTACAATGTGGGCCGAGAATGTGATAGCAACGGTATATGCCCATATGGGCGATCTTAATAAGCTTTCCCGAGTAATTCAGAGGGTATTTCCACTTACAGAGCCTTACTTAGAATGCCACATATTTACGCTTTCGAATTTAGGCCATAAAGCGGCTTTAGAAAATAACTTTGTCCAAGCAAGGCAATACTATAAAAATGCCTACACACTTTGTGAGGGGGTAAAAAACCCTTTTGCCAAGCAGGAGATTAGGCAAGATTTTATTAACTGTGCGTTTCCACATTCACTTCAGGAAGATATATGGCATTAAATGCAGTAATGAAAAATCCAGAACTATACTGGAAATTATTAAATAAGCCCTTATTTGAAATTTCTGGCTGTAAAACTATTTATACCGGCATTAATTCTCCCTACTTAAATGGGGTAAAGAGTGGTACAGCAAATGATGTAGCAGCTGTTTGTGAGTATTTTAAACAGGTACCCTTTACATGGATTATGGATCCAAATTCCGAAAATAGACAAAATGTTGCCGATTTTGGCGTTGAATATGTTTGTGATTCGCATGGCATGCAATTTGATTTGCAGCTTTTACCAAAAGTAAATGAAAATCAGCTCGTAATTGAATGTGTAAAAAATGATAGGTCCTTAAAAGACTTTTTAGAAGTACTTATGCAGGCGTATGAGGCAGAGCCTGCAATTTACAAACAAATATTTGCGCTCTTTTCGCAGGCAGGACTTGATTTCCCCCGTCAGCATTTGATTGGCAGAGATAATGGAAGAGCCGTATCTGTATGTTCATTGTTTTTTGATGAAGATAATGTAGCCTCACTTTTTAATGTTGGTACCATACCAAGTGATCGCAATAAGGGCTACGCTTCAGCTTTAGTACTAAAGGCACTAGCTTATGCAAAGGACATGAATGCTACTCATTCGGCACTAACGGCCTTTGAACATGCGGTATCGGTTTATGAGCGCATAGGCTATAAAACTACACAAAAATTCGCTTTTTTTATTAAAAATTGACAAATTATGGCTAGATAATTAAAATTACCGCATGAATGAACAAGACATTTTCAAAAATATCAAGCTCCTTCGCAAAGAGCGAGGCCTTAGCCTTTCAAACCTTGCCGACAAAATTGGATCCGACTACCAGCAGGTAAGCCGTGTAGAGCGGGGTAAATCACGCCTTACCGTTGACATGCTTATGCGAATGGCTGATGCTCTCGATACCCCAGTTGATCAAATCATAAAACCTATTTTTACTGAGAAAAATGCAGAGCCACAAATTCGTGAAGCTGACCTTGGTCAAATTTTAGAAAAAATGGAAATAGCATTAGACGAAATGAAAATTTCCCTGCGCCCCCAAGTAAAAGCCGCCCTTGCCTCACTAATCTACAAAGAATCCGCCTGCAACCCCCACGCCTGCGACTTCGCATTACAAGTTGTAAAAACTCTCACTGCTTAAGCGCACTTTCCTGCTTCCGTCAGTGTGTCCGAAACTCACATAGGTTACACTTAACACAGGCACATAGGTTACACATTTTTAAAATTTATACTTTCAAAGCTACATAATCTATATTTTCATTAGGTAATAATATACCTTTCAAAATCTGCACTAAATTATCCTAT
>JBGSSB010000074.1:0-19502 GCA_041737255.1 Chlamydiales bacterium
AAACTTGTTTCAACTGTCTTAACCGGAATTTGTTGCAAATCTGACATTGCTTTACCCATGCGCGTGTAGGTACACAAAGAGATAATCACCTCAAACTTATGAGGATTTGAGGTATCAATTGGTTCTTTGTGAGGATTTCTACAAGGAATCCCTAGAGTCTGGGCAAACATTTCATCGTTACCTAAATGCAACCCTCCAATAAGCTGATTGACAAAGGGGCGTGACTTACGACCCAGCTTGTTGCCAGTACTCCAAGGATCGACAGCAGCTACAATAGTCTCTTTCATGCTCACAAAGCTCTCAACAGGTTGCATAAACAAATCCTTTATTAAAATAGGAGTACATTATAACAAAAAAGCACACAAACAGCACATACGTTTTAAAGCGACAAAGGGCAACTCAAAAAAAGCGCCTGCCAAAAATGAAGCGTTGGTATAGATTGAACTCACATAATTTAATGGAGTTAACAATGAATAAATTTTTCTACTTTATTTCGATAATATCACTTTCTTTACAACTCAATGCTTCATCTATCACTTTTGATATGCAGCATCAAGAAGCACAAAGCGGTAAAACTGTACGCGAAGTAAAAAACCTGATGCTTTCTGATGCGATGTTTGAAGAATCTTGTGTTTCTAGTATAGGCATGCATAAAACAGCCTTTGTACTAAAACTTTCTAATTTAATAAAATCTAGCCTAACAGAATATCAAGCATCGCAAAACCGTCACTACAAACCCTATCCTGAACCTTACGACTATCATATGGCAAGACCGTGTCCGATGCCTAACCCGATACCAGGCCCATCATACTGGGAACAACTTAGAAAAGAGCACTCTTTAGCTCTTCTCAACAACCTAAAAACGCTACAGAGCAAAGAGACATCCTCTTTCGAGTCTGATGCCGACATAAAAGAGGCTATCCTTTTAGTAACTAAACTGGCAGACAATATGCTAAAAGGCGAATTTGGCCCAGTGTTTCATGAAGTTGCCGAATATCAAATGGCAAGACCAGTGATGGCCGACTGCCAAATGAAAGCTATGACAGCTCCTGCAAGCCTCAACGTTACAGCAGGCGGCGTGCAAGATTACTCCCACTTTAAAAAACAGCTGCAAGATGGCTTTGTGCCTGCTGCTGAAGCTTTTATTGAAGAGGGATTTTTAAGCAGCTTTAATCTTGGCTTGCAAGTTGACACAACCGATCAGCTAATCTCCCTTACTCCTGCATACGCATACGACAAAGATACGCGCAAGTTACTGATTCAGCTTGGCATGAGCTCAAGTGTCACGCCAGAGTCTTTTCAGCGCTCACCACTTAATCTTTGCTTTGTTATCGACATATCAGGGTCGATGGCTGCCACAGATAACACTGAAAGATCTCGTCTTGAATGGGCAAAAGATGCCGTTGCTAAATCTATTTCTCACCTCAATGAAAATGACCTCGTTTCAATTGTATTATTTGATAGCGTAAGCCAGGTGCTCCTAGAGCCGACAGCTGTTTCTGATAAAACAAGAATTTTGGACCATCTTACCCACATCTACACAGGAAACTCAACAAACCTCTATTCAGGCCTGTACGATGGATTTCGTCTTGTATCCAAAGCGTTTAGAGAAGATTACGAAAACCGCGTGCTCCTTTTTTCTGATGCCGGATTTAACACTGGCGTAAGAGATACCTCTACAATCTTGCGCCTTGTAAGTGACTATGCAGCAGAAAATATAGGGCTTACAGCAATTGGCGTAGGTGAAAACTTTCATCATGACTTTATCCATAAAATCACCATGAGTAAAGGTGGCAACGCACTCTTTGTTCATACAGGAGCCGACATGATGAAGTTTTTTAAAAATTTCAGCTACCTCGTCACTCCTGTTGCCTATAATGTAAAGCTCTCATCAGAGCTTATAGACCTACCTGCAAAGCTTGTAAAAACCTACGGCGTTCCCATGGGCAAAGATGAGCCAATCCATGAGCTTATCAACATTCGAACCCTCTTTTTTAGCGAAGAAGGTGGAGCTATCGTACTTGAATACGATTTATAAACACCTCTGGCAAGGATCCTCGGCATCAAACCCCGCAAGATCCTTGCCTATTTTATCTCTAGTGGCTACCCTGTTGAAAAAGCAGAAAACGCAAATAAAACAAGAGGGCACCATGTCAATTCACGAAATAAGTTCCGCACTTACAACAGCTTTCATGGCAGCCGTTAATCGCTCAGAAGACCAAGCCGACACCTCTAAAACGAAAATAAATAAAGTTGCCCTCTTAAGCTTTAAAACAGGTCTTTGCGCACTCAGCACACCTGATGAACCAAGGGCTGGGTATGGCCGCATCACTAAAGAAGATCTTGCTGACTTACAAAACAGCACAGATGAACAACAGCAAAATATACTGGTACGAATTGCAAACACCATGGCAAGTACGCCTTTTGGGATGATCTGTGAAATCCCCCTTAAACAAAGCCAGGCGCTCTTTGTGCAAAAATACTGGACAACAGGAATGGGCATGGATCTGATAAAGCCAGCACAAGTCTTAGATGTCTGGACTGATCTTGACGACCCAGAAGTGTATAAAAAATGTTCAAAAAATAACAAAACACGCCTTTTTTTCTATATACAAAACAGAGAAAACAGTGCTGCCTCTAAAGCTCTGAATGACTACGTACTTGAAGCCATAGATTCCTTGCAGCTATTGACCGGATGGATTAAAGATAATCGCAAAAAAATGACAGAAACAAGCCCTTTCAAGCTATCGGTCATTTCTGACAACGATATCTTGATGAAGCTCTACCTTCATAACATCGACGATGAGTTTGAATACAAAGATCACACTGACGATGCTCCAAAGCGTAACATTGATCTTAGAAAAAGCCCGGAACTACCTTCATCTATTGAAATAGAAGTACCCCCTGAGCTCTTTGAAGAAATCAGCCAAAGAGTAGAAGAAGCAGAGTTTATGACCCTTGCCGAAGAGTTAACCCACACATGGCCCAGCGCCTTTTGGCTTGCCGACACAATTGATGGCATCCGCCAAATTGTTCAAAACCAAAAAATAACCGAAGAAAAACTTATTGAATTGCTAGAAACCAGCTTTAAATTAGAGTAACCGAATTTGTTTGGGCATAAACCACCCGCTATGGTTAAATGTTTTGATTGCTTACTGGAGACTCACCCTTGAAGGATATGCGTTGGCGGCCATTTTTGCTGCTAAACCTTTTTGCCCTACTCTTAATTGCCAGTTGGTTTTTTGCCCCAACAGCCAACCTTTGGAACACCTTTGATGCCTGGACCTACCAAACCCTTAACCAAGGACTAAGAGGCCAGCCATTTACTCAGATTTTCTGGGCATTAGCTAACGTAAAGCTTATGGACCTCTTCGGGGCCATCTTTATTATCACCTTTTCGTTTTTATATGTGTTTGATGAAGGCAAAAAAGAAGCTGCGAGGCGCTTAGCCCAGTTTTTTTACTACCTCATCTGGTTTGAGATTGGCATACTCTCACTTAAAGAACTGCTCTTTCATCTACTTGTAGCTATAAATTTTCTGCGTGTCAGCCCGTCGCTTATCTTTCAGAACCCTATATTGCTCTCCAAAGCGGTTCCTTGGCTTAAAATAAAAGATTCATCCCACTGGTGTTACCCGAGTGATCATGCCTTCATCGTACTTCAATGGGTAGGTTTTATCTGGTTTTATAGTGGAATACGTCTTGGCCTGCTAGCCTTTATTACATCCTCATTTTTTATTTTTCCACGACTTATTGGTGGCGCACATTGGGCAACTGATGTATGTATAGGAAGCTTGCCTCTTGCCATACTTTTTGTGACATGGGCATGCTTTACGCCTTTATACCCTTTTGCAATGCGGCATCTTGAGCGATTATCAAGTTTTATCATTAAAAAATTCACCTCGGAGAGTTTAGATGGCTAAAAAACCACAAAACGAAAACTACACTTCCTTATGCGAGCTTTCAAAACGAGCCACCACCTTAGAGGGAATTTCGCAGCATCTTGGCTGGGACCAAGAAACCTATATGCCAAAAGATGCAGCACCCATACGTGCTGAGCAGCTTAAGCTTTTAGCCGAACTTGCACACGCCATTAAAACAGGACCTGAATTTGAAAAACAACTCAAAGCCCTTGTCGACATCAAAACAGGAAAAATCAAAGCTAAAGGACTAACAAGTGCTCAAGAGGCAGCCGTTGGCGTATTTGCACACGATTTTAGGCGTGAAAAAACACTCCCCTCTTCTTTTGTGCAAGAGTTTGTCCACCACACATCAGAAACTATAGTCGCCTGGCAAAAAGCCAAAGGCAACAACGATTTTAAAAAGTTTTTACCAAGCCTTAAAAAAACAATCGACCTCGTATGCAAAAAGGCAAACTTCGTTGGCTTTAAAGCACACCCTTACGATGCACTTATTGACGAGTATGAACCAGGAATAACGACAAAAGAGGTCGAAGCAGTTTTCGAAGAAATTAAAACAGAAGTAAAAGCACTTGTAAAAGCTACCGGCAAAGCCAAAACAAAAGATATTCATGTTGACTGCACACTCGAAGAGCAGATGGAAGTATGCCACGAAGTACTGCATGCAATCGGCTTTGATTTTAACCGTGGCAGACTTGACGTCTCCTCACACCCCTTTTCAACCAGTTATCACCCCTACGACAGCAGACTCACCTGTCGCGATGAGTCAGACAGCCTTATCGTACAGATTCTCACAACCCTACATGAAGCAGGACATAGCTTTTACGAAATGGGCTTACCTGTAAAAGAGCATGGCACACCTTTATCTCAGCATGTCTCCCTTGGCATACATGAAAGCCAGTCACGCTTTTGGGAAACACGCATTGGCAGAAGCCGCGGGTTTTGGAAGTTTTTACTACCCCAACTGCAAAAGAAGTTTAAAAAAGACCTCGGCAAAATCACGCTAGATGAATTTATGGTTCGCCTAAACCAGGTAAAGCCATCGTTTATACGCACTGATGCCGATGAAGTTACCTACCCCCTACACGTAATTTTGCGCTTTGAAATTGAAAAGGAGCTCTTTACTGGCAAGCTTGCCGTAAAAGATTTACCAAAGCGATGGAATGCTGGAATTAAAGACCTACTAGGCATTACCCCAAAAAGTGATGTAGAAGGGTGCCTACAAGACATTCACTGGTCAATGGGAGCCTTTGGTTACTTCCCAACATACTCCCTAGGCAACGTCTATGCAGCCCAGATGTTTGAAGTATTTGAAAAAGCGCACCCTAAGTGGGAAAAGCTTATAGAAAAGGGTGAATTTGGCTTTATACGTGAATGGTTGCAAGACAACGTATGGCAGCACGGACGTCGCTACAATGGTAATGAGCTAATCAAAAAGATCAGCGGCAAAAACCTTACTGCAAAACCATACATCGCCTACTTAAAAAACAAGTATTCCAAGTAAATAACAACCACAGCCTCAGGGTGAATCCGAGGCTGTGACTGAGTTTAAGGTTTTTGAAAGACCAAGCTCAGCCCGTTTATCAGACCGAGTTAAAAAACAATCCGTTGCATGAGCTAATGCCTGACTGATGGCCGGATCGTTTGCAGAATGGCCACCATTTGTGACGAACCATAGTGTACTGCTGCTCAATTTTTGATGCACCTGAAAGGCCATATCAGGAAGGCAGATCGCATCCCATCGCCCATGTACAATGATAGCAGGCAGATGATCAATTCTGCCCATATTTGCAAGAACTTGATTAGGCTGTACGAAGAAGCTGTTTTTGCAGTAGTGAAAAAACAAACGAACAACAGAAAAGACTAAAGAATCATTTCGCAAAAGCTTGTTTACGGCATCTGGGTTTGAGTGAAAGGTGGCACAAGACATGTCATACTTCATAAACGCTCGGCATGCAGGAAGATGAATTTCTGGATTTGGATCCATAATTCGCCGCCAATAGCTTAAAAAAAGATCTTCTTGCTCATCTTTAGGAAGGAATGTAACTAGCTCTTCATATGCTTCAGGGTAGATCTTTCCCATAGCACAAAAGAGATGAGTATAATCCTCGTGACGTCCAAGAAAAACTCCTCTTAAAATAAAGCCCAAGCAGCATTCAGGATGTTCTTGTGCATATAACAGAGCAAGCATAGAGCCCCATGAGCCGCCAAAAACCGCCCATTTATCAATTCCAAGATGGTTTCTTAACCGCTCCAAATCTGCAATACTATGTTGAGGACTGTTTTCTTCTAGGCATCCCAGAGGAGTCGACCTACCTGAGGCGCGTTGATCAAACATCACTATATGCCATTTGTCTTGATTAAAGAATCGCGACATCGAATCATCACAGCCAAACCCAGGCCCCCCATGTAAAACAACTACAGGTGTGCCCTGTGGATTACCATAGGTGGCATAATAGAGTGTATGATGATCTGAGACAGTTAGCATCCCTTCACTATTTGGCTTGCAAACAGGATAAAGATTGTGCTCTAAAGTTACCTCGCTACACTCATGGATACAAGTAGCTTCTAGTGCAGATTGAGCTGTGACAAGAGAAATAGACATAAATAAAATATTTAGAATAAAAGACATTGAGCAATTTGTTTCTGCAAAGTCTATTGCTTTATCTATTTATTTAGCAAACATCACACCTCTCCCCAGATGCAAGCGATTCAATCAGATAGTTTATTCTCAATGTAAGGGCTCTCATTTTGTTGATTTCGTACCCAGAATTCCGCTTCGCATGATCGAGGCTCCCTCAAATCTCATCTACCGCAACAAAAGACCTAGTTGCATAATTAGCATAAAACATAAATCGCCAAGGTGGAATGCCAATCACTAAAACCAATGACCCCAATGAAGGCAATAAGAGGCTAAAAGCTACAAACAAATCACTCATTTTTCTCAAGTATCTAAGCGAGCTCAATGGCTCAGTGGTGGTGTATGCAATGACGTCAGCTTTAACCGCCAAATCATATTTAAATGACATTGACTTTATTAAAGTCGCATGAAATGTTATAAAGCGCGTCTATAAAATTTTAAAATCCTTAAAGGATAACCATGAAAAAACTCCATTTCTTGCACGGCCTTACCGCGCTGACTATATCTCTAGGGCTCCTTACAGGACCCATGCATGCTGACAAAAACCATTCAAATAGCTCCAACAGCTCAAGTTGCAAATCACGCAGCTCCAAAAAAAAACTAAAAGCAAAATGTCCTGATGGACATCTTACCGCCTCGGCAGACTACGTTATTGTAGGGGCTGGCGCTGGTGGATGCGTTGTGGCCGCAAGACTTGCTGAAGCGGGCTATTCAGTAATTTTGCTTGAAGCGGGTCCTGATACAAGCCCAGGCTCAAACGATAAGCTCGTCCAGCTAGATCTAAGCTTGATAGAAACACCTCTTCAATTTATTTCTCTATACAACAGATTTAATGTAGGCGATGAGTGCAATACTCCATTTTGCGGCAACTGGAACGCGACACAGTCAATTGCCAACTTTGTCTCCACAGATCAAAATGGCGTCTACTACTCCTACGTAAGAGGCATAGGTGGTGGAGGAAGCGTCGCTCACCATGCGCTGCAAGATGGTGTTGGCTCTTTGCAGCTATATGATAACATCGCAAAAGCTGTAGATGATGACTACTGGAAAGGAAGCAACATCGAAAGACTATTCAAAAAAATGGAAAACAGCCTTTTCCCAGACCCATCAGGCATGTGTGGCACTGGCGGCTGGCTAAGTACACAACATACTACTGTTGAGGCCCCTCTACTAACAGCTATTAGCGATGCCATTGTTACCCAAACTGGTGTGCCCTTTAGAGAGAACTTTTGCAACCCTCAAGATGTTGCTGGAGTAGGAAACGCCTCTGTACAGGTTGACGCTAAAGGGAAAAGATCATATGCGTACAAAGATCTTCTTATGCCTGTTATGGAGCAAACTGGCAGGGTTCAGGTTGTTTTTAACACGCTCGCTTCTGAAATTATCCTCAAAAAAAATAAAGGCAACTGCCATAAGAAATACAAGGCAGTTGGTGTTAAAGCCTACAACAAAGCCTACCTACAAGAAGTACAGTCAGGCGCTGCCTATAATGTCGTAGAAACAGAGCCGCTCGGCACCTGCACAGCATTCAATGTCGATCAAAGCTTACCAAATACTGCTACACACTATTTAGCAAAGAAAGAGGTAATAGTTTGTGGTGGAGCTATACAAACACCGCAGCTACTTATGCTTTCAGGTATTGGACCAAAAGAACATCTAAAAAGTGTTGGAATCAAAACCAAGGTAAACCTTCCCGGTGTTGGCAGTGACCTTCTGGATCACACAGAAACTAGCCTTATCTACGAAATTAACCCATTAAAATTTATCCCTTCGTGGCAAGCCTTTATTCTTTTAGGTAATCCAGGCATAAATGCAAATCCAGCCATAAAAGCCATCTGCGAAGCTGCAGTTGCAAACTATCCAAACCCGCTAGACCAAAATACGGCCCAAATTCAGTGGGACTGGTACAGCCAGGGACAACCACCCGTAGTACAACCTGGAAAATACCCTTTTCCTGATACGCACTCAGTGCCCTATGAGACGTTTTTCTTTAATTTTGACTTAAGTTTAAACGGACCGAACTACCCTGAAAATTATTTTAATTATTACCACAATAATCAGTTGCCTGACATCACTAATCCATTTGATCAAGTCGGATTATCGATAAAAAATGAGGTTGTTGGAGGACAGTTTGCGGTTGACGCGGGCCTTAACCCAAGAGTGTACCTAACATGGCTGGTGGAAAACCTCTTACCCGTAAAAACACCAGGCACCATACGCCTTGCAAGCAAAGATCCACGAAAAGCCCCTATCATCCGTGAAGATCTATGGAAAGATGATGAGGGAATAGCCCATATTGCAGATATGATACTACAAATAAGGGCTATGATGAACCAATTTGAGGCAAACTATGCACTGCCTGGACAGCCATTTGAAATTATTCCAGGCCCTGTTGCCCAAACACGCGATGATCTTATACGCTACATCAAGCTATGGAGCTCTTATGGGCACCACATGTCAGGAACATGTCAAATGGGACCTGTTCACCGTAAAACCAAAAAACCTAAACACAAAAACAGCGTGCTTGACTCTCGCTGCAGAGTGTTTGGTGTTGATGGGTTGCGTGTTGCTGACACAAGCGTCTACGTAAGACCATGGCTACATGCATTTAACACATCACGTGCTGCATATGTAGTGGGTGAAGCCGTTTCTGAATTCATCATAAACGACTCATAATCACAACAAAAACCCCAAAGCCGATTTTCCTAAAGAAAATCGGCTTTGGCACGTTTAATCACTTACCTACCAAATGCTCAACTGTATGAACGCACCCAATGGAGTCAACTTAAAGATATGCCTGATTAACAAATATCAGACCTGAGAACTATTTATTATCATAGATTTGGCCATTTTCAACTGCCGGATCTAGGATTATAGCAAGGGCTGTGGCAAAGCTATGACGCTCGTTAGCGTCTCATTGTTAAATAATGGAGCAATTTCAGCAGCCAGCTTTGCATGGAACTCTTTGTTGCCCGCCTCTTCAATTGTCGCTTCAATATTTCGTGTCATGCTGTTCATGCGAGTAAAGCGCTCTGGAAAGAGCAATCTGCCCCTGTAGCCAATCGATGGGAAGTATAAGAGCACCTTGAGGTAATCTTCTTCGCTTGCTGAAAGGGGGCGTAAGTTTATAAGCTTTAGCAGCAAAAAGAGCTCGCAACTTGCTGGCATTCCTATATCGATTGCATCTTTACAGGTAAATGACAGGCTTCCTGGCTGTACAATTTCGATAATCTTAAGTTGCATAAACACATAAACTAGCTCGATAAAATCTAGCCTGTTCTGTCGTGAAAGCACGTTTTTTTGTCCAAAAAAGATCTTGTGGATGGCATGAACAAGCTTTTCGGCAAAGCCACCAAACAACACTTTTTTAATTTTCTGGGGATAATAGTATCCTGAGTTTTCACTTGAGATGTGCTCAAGGAGCTGTTCAACAAAAAGGTTAGCATGATTAAGTTCTTGATATGGGCCAATTTGATGATAATAATCACTGTCTTTTGTCATGCTCACTACACATAGGTATCTAGCAAATTCATCGTTTTTCTGAAGCTCTTCTAGAGCACTGCATCGAGCATGCTCTCGTATGCTTGTACGATCTTGCAGGTTAAAGAGTAGTAACTCTCGGCTTATGGCATCTTGCGATAGGCTTCTTAAGAATGACTTAAACTCCTCTGATACCTGAGCCTTATTTATGTATTCCTGAGTAGTTGGGGATGGTATACGCAAAACCGACATGCGCTTTGATTTTGGGAACAGATCGAATATGCATGTAGGCATATTCTGGAGCACTAATGGGTCGTATCCAGTAACTTCAAAGTCCTGCAAAGCATCTATCACATAAAGTAAGGGCACATGCGAAAAGTGACTCATGGCATGAAGTAGAGCATCATATTCTAAGGCCATCTTACTTGATATTGAGCCTCCTATTTCTTCTATATGTGGCTCATGCTCAACCTGCTCTTGTTTACCTTTTATAATAAACTCATTGATTAGATCAGATGAATCTGGCGTTAGATGAAACCCTGTGTAAAGTTGACGCGAAACATGCTGAACCAGCTGTACTATTTTATGCTGTATAGAGTCTTCATTTTTAGGAGGATATGTAATCACACGCTGAAAATCTTGCGCAGAGAGTAAATGACGCAAGAAGCGCTGAAAATCTGTTAAATAGGCACTTGAGCTTTTGGCAAGCTCGTTAATACTACTTGCCTGGTTTGCAGAAAGCATAAGGGCAACAACAGCCCTATATGCAAGAGAAACTATTTCTTCGTTATATGCTTTTCTTGCACCTTTTACAAAAGCATCTATAAGATGCCAGTTTTGACGGACGATATTGCGAGAAATTTGTCGCGCTACAATATCTCTAAAGAGCTTTAGCTCTTTAAGCGAGTCGGCCTTTGCTCCGTCCTGGAAATATTCCTCGAAGTTACACACCAGCTTGATGTTACGCAAAAGACGTGGGTTAAAAAAGCGGGTGCCATTTTCTTTACGTATAAAAAAGAGTTCATATTCCGAGTCCTTTTTCACAGTATCTAAATCGATAAACATATGATGGCTTGACATCTCGCCAAGCGTTGGTTTTTTAGTTTTTGAGGCTTGTTCAATTAAGTTTGCAGGAAGGTCTCTAATCCACTTAGAAAGAGACTCTTGAACAGCAATAGGGGCTATTTTTCGCTCGTAAAACCCCCATAGATCTTTAAACTCTTTTGACTCTTTAACACTGCCAACATTGGCACCAATAAACACACGGGTGTATTTATCTACTTTTTTTGCGGCCTCTCCAACCAAAACCATTATGGTTTTAATACCTTCAACTGATTGATGCTTAACGAGTTTTCCATACTCAGATCGATAAAACCGTCTTAGGTAGTGAAGTATTGTCCTAAATGTATCCCTTACTACAAACATCACCTTTTCAGCGTTTCTGCGGTGAAGCCAGTGTACAGTACGATACATCACAGGTATTTCCTGCAACTCAAGGGTGTGATGTTCAGAGATACCAATAGAACCCTCTATCTCAAGGTCTGCTATACTAGTTAGCGTCTCTAAAGCCTCTATAATGGCTACATTCGAATGATCGTTTGATTCATGGTAAGACATTGTATCTCTCCTTATCTAGGCGTACATCTCTCAGATACCTTTATTATAGAATTCAAAGAATTAATTAACAAAACTAAAAGCAAAAATGGGTGATAATAATTATTTTGTAATAAATTAATTATTTTGATAGCTTTTTCGCAATTAACGACTTGACAGAAGATTCCCTTTCGAAGTAGAATTTTGCACAATGGAAGAGTGGCAGAGTGGCCGATTGCGTCTGTCTTGAAAACAGAAGTCCCTTCACGGGGACCGTGGGTTCGAATCCTACCTCTTCCGACTTTCTTTTGAGATCTAATGGCCGACCTATCAACCTACATAGAACAGATATCACGATGGCAAGACGAGTTCCCAGAAGAGCCCCTTGCCCATCTTGTAGACCGTGAAGAAGAAGCTAAACCCTATCTTCGCGACCTGCTTGAAAAAACCCTACTGCACTACAAAGAGATTCCAGAAGATTATGTGGGACATATTTTTGCCATATACCTGCTTGCGCAGTTTCGTGATCCCGCTGGATTTGACTTAGCCTTAAAGTTTTTGGGGCTTCCTGAACCCTACCCTAGAGGTTTTTTCCACGATCTTTTAACACAAAGCTACCCTGCAGTTATTGCAAGCTGCTATTCAGGCAATCCAGAACCACTTTGGGCTACTATTACAAGTTCCACAACAGGCTATTCAGAAAAAACTGTAGCCCTTGTTGCAGCCTCAATTTTGGTAAATCGCAAATCTCTATCTCGCGCTGACTTTTCAGATTTTCTCTCGAGCCTAATTGAAACAGAAGTTGCAAAAAAAAATAGTCAGTTTTTAGCAGTAATCGCACAAGAAGTCGCCGACCTTCATCTAGGCCAGCTCTACCAACAAATTCGAGAGCTCTATAAAAATGGCGAAATCGACGAAAAGCAGTATAGTCCAGCCCTTTTCGAAGCGGTTATGCAATCAGAACATGCCAACCCGAAAAAATTCTTCTTGATAGATGACATTTTTGAAGAGTTAAACGGCAAAGAGTACAACGCTTGATATTTTTTGGGCCTCTTGGCAAACTATCACAGTAATTCAGGAAGAGTGGCAGAGCGGCTGATTGCGTCTGTCTCGAAAACAGATTCACCTTCACGGGTGACGGGGGTTCAAATCCCTCCTCTTCCATTTTCTGTCGCTATGTTAGATTTTATTTTTAATTATCGCTCTTTGTTGCACAAATTATTTTATCTTATTTTTTGTGCAAAATAGAAGCCTGAATAGTTACCCAAAAAATCGATCTTAGGGCATAAGGATTCCTACTTGTGTTTTGTAACAACCGCAACTTGCTTATCAAAGTGAGTGTGCTAAAGTGTTTTCTGAGATAAACTAGACCGTATGAGTACTGAAAAGGGCATTTTACAGCAGGTTTTTTCTGCATCTATTGTACCTACTAGTCGCATTGTCCCTGCAGGTCAAGGCGGACGCATCTCTTTGGCCTTAAAAGCCCATACAGACCAAATGGAACTCATCATCCAAAAGGTCATTCGGGAGTGCAAACTTGTATTTCGCAACGACCCTGCCTTCTGGCACGCTCTTAGACAGCACATCCCAATTGTACACTGGGAACCTTGCGAGTGTGCCCCCGGTGGCGTAATGGTGTACCTACTATGCCAAGCCCTCAATAACTATGACCTTTCCCACTTCTTTGGTGAAATGATAAGCCGCTGGCTTGTACCAGGCAAAGTTGCCACCATTTTAAGCACAAAGCACCTTACATTCCGCTTCCAGGACATCCCTGACGAAAGCTATTTTATCTCCGAAATCTTTGCCCTTGTAGATGATGAACGATCTTTCGGCTCGCTACAAAAGAATATGAATGCTCTAGCACAAGAGATTGCACTGGGAGCTGTATCTGCGCACCATGCGCGACATATTCTTGTAACAAAAGCCCTCACACAAGAGCACAAGACAACACTTATTCACAAAACCATTGTAGAGCTATCTACACGCAAGTTTAAACCCATTGGACCTGAAGTATTTTTTGAAATGCACCACTTCTTGCTTGCCTCTGACGATGAGTTTAAACGCATACGTGACGTGCGCCACATGTGCCGCATAATTTGCTACCACAACTGGTTTAGACGACAGCTACGACGCATAAAAGATACCGACCAGCGCCAGATAATGGTAAAGCCACTTCATGCCAGGTTAAAGTTTCAGTTTGGTGAAAAAAATGTAATTGGCCTTGTAATCGCCGTGAGCTTTATTAAAGAGTACGAGCAGTTTGAGTCGCGCCATATAGCATCGGCATGCCAACGTCTTATCCCAGGCATCACTGTTGTTCCTCGCTCCTTTTTCAGCTATCAAAACCCATCTGATCCTATACAGTCGTTTTACCTAGAAATTGAAAAACGCGATGGTATCGAGCTTACCTCTAAAGAAGTTGCCCTGCTTCGCCAAGGTCTTCTTGTAGAAATCCCCCACTGTATCGAACAGCTTTCGCATACACTCTTCATACCGCAAAATGAAGAAGAGATTATGCGCAACATTATGCTGCTCAGCCAGGAAATACGCTACGTGCGCGACATACCGCAAATGATCATCAGCTTTCAGGGGCAATCAGATGCTACACTGCGTTTTCATGTAACACTTGTACGGCTGTGTAAAGATGCTGACACCCCAACACTCGAAGTAGTATTTGCCAAAGTAGCAGAACTTGTTGAGTTTGTCTCTACCTCAAAAAGAGTTGTTGGCCAAGTGAGAAATAGGTACGCCAAAGAGGCTAACACCTTCTTACTTGAGTGTCGTAAAGCGCCATTTATGAGAGTAGACCACTCAGTCGACCTGAGCCGCGCAAGAGAATTTATATCAGCGGCCATTTGTCAAGCACTCGGAGAAGTTCGCGACTTTAATGGCGGCCTTATGTCGCAGCAAAACCAACTTTTAGTTGGCCTTAAAGAGCTGTTAACTCAAGAAGAGCGCAAAGAAGAAATTCACCTAGAAAACCTCTTTCATAACGTACAGCCAGTCTTGATGCGCAGCCTGCTACCTCCCGAGCACATCAAGCAGCTTTTTGACTTATTCTTACTGCTCCACAACGAAACGCCACTAAACAACGCACCGCGAGTTAGAGAAATCTGCCAAAGCACAAGCCTTTGCGCGATGGTAGCAGCCTATGACCCGTCAGTATTCGATGAAATGCAAAAGAGAATTTTGCTACTCGATTTTAAAGATCAGCAGCTTGCCACGTGCCGCATGGCCTCAGATGGCATCTATTTTGCAGGATATATCCTTGTTGGCTGCGAGACAGAAAAGCTCAGCAACTTCCAAGAAGCACTTCAGGCAACACTTGCGCAGTTTAACAAAGCAAAAATTGCCTCACACACACTACGCATTAGCCTGCCAAGGCCAACATCACTTCTTGATCCTCGCATTGGCACCGATAGAACATCTGGTATAGTTATAAAAATGCTCTACGAAGGGCTGATGCGAATAGACCCTACAGGGAAGCCCTCATGTGCTTCGTGCGAGCGCATCACCATTTCTGAAGATCAAAGAAAATATACATTTTTTTTGAGAAAATCAAACTGGACCAATGGCACCCCAGTTACTGCCTATGACTTTGAATATGCCTGGAAGAAGGTTCTTGACCCACAGTTTAAAACGCCTTTTGCATACCTCTTTTATCCAATTAAAAATGCAGAGCGTGTAAAAAGCCTACAAGCCCCCGTTGAAGAACTAGGCGTCATCGCCCATGATATGTACACCCTAGAAGTACAGCTAGAACACCCTGCGCCACATTTTCTTGAACTCTGCGCCCACTGGATATACTCACCTCTTTGTAAAGAAGTAGACCAACTTCACCCAGGTTGGGCCTACTATGGTGACGATACCTACGTATCTAATGGCCCATTCAGACTTGCGAAGTGGAAGCGCAACACCGAAATTCAGGTACTTAAAAACCCAGGCTACTGGGATGCTAGCTCGGTATCGATAAACCAAATTGACATTTCAATTGTTGAAGATCCCCAACGGGCATTAACCCTTTACCAACGTGGAGAACTAGACTGGATTGGCGAGCCTCTATCTGAAATACCTCCAGAGGCATTTAAAATTGAAGATTTTGAAAAGAAAATCATTTCACACCCTATTGCCGCATTGCATTGGTATTCTCTAAACGTAAAGGTTGCACCTTTTACCTCAAAAAAATGTCGCCAAGCTCTTGCTATTGCCTTAAACCGACGCACTATGGTTGATAAACTCTTTTCTGGTCGAGAAAAGTGTGCGTATAGCATCCTGCCGCCTGGACTTTCTCAAACTGATGAGCCCTATTTTACAGACGCAGACTCCGAGAAAGCAAAATCTTTATTTAATGAGGGCCTTGCCGAACTTAACCTTACACTTAAAGACCTTCCGCCATTCATGATCACCTGCTGTGACCAAGAAATACATAGGTCCATAGCCTTAGTGGCTGCAAAGCAGTGGAATGAAGTTCTCGGCATAGATGTAAAAATTGAAGTATTTAAGTGGGACCGTTTTATGGAAAAATGCGGCCAGCATGATTTTCAAATTATGGGCATCACCTGGTACTGCTGGGTTTATGATCCCTCATACATCTTATATCAGCTAAAAACTCTCTCTCATGAGATGAATTTCAGCCAGTGGCATGACCCATTGTACGCCTCTTATATCGATAAAGCACAAAATTCCACTGATAACCGCACACGACTTGAACTTTTACATGAAGCGGAAACCGTTGTAATGCAAGAACTTCCAATAATTCCTCTTTTCTATTATACCTTTAAGTACATGAAAAAAGATTACTTGGATAATATTTACCTATCTCACTTGGGGCAAATAGACTTTAAGTGGGCAAGTATTAACCCAAACCATTAACTTGGGGGGCGCTATGAAGCTCGCAAAATCACTCGCTAAGGCAATTTTTACAACATGCACATTGCTTGTTGTTGCTACTAGCTGCAACCAGCAGCAGACGACGCCACCTCAAAATGGCGCAAAAAAAGAACAAAAAACAGTAAGGCTCTATTTACAGAGCGAGCCATTTTCCATGGACCCACGAAAAGCAGGCAACCGCTTTTCTCAGGTGGCCCTACGTGACCTTTTTGAAGGGTTAATGCGTATTGACGCACAAGGAAGACCAGCAGCTGCTGTTGCAAAAAGCTATGAACTATCTGATGACAAATGCACCTACCGTTTTCATTTGCGCCCTGCAAGCTGGTCAAACGGCACGCCTGTAACAGCTTACGATTTTGAGTACTCATGGCTCAGTAACTTGCACCCTGACTCCCCTACAGCCTTTTCATATGCCTTTTACTGCATCAAAAATGCACGAGCAGCACATATGGGCGAAGTAGGAATTAATGAAGTTGGCATTAAAGCAGAAAATGAAAATACGCTCATAGTAACACTTGAGCATCCTGCGCCCTACTTTATTGAACTTACCTCAAACCCCCTTTACTCGCCTGTCTGCAAAGAGATCGTAGAGAAAAACCCTAAGTGGAACGATGAAGCTGGCCCTGACTTTGTCTGCAACGGCCCGTTTGTACTTGAAGAGTGGAAGCATCGCTCAGAGTTTTCTTTGGTTAAAAACGAAAAATACTGGGACGCAGAAGCTGTCTCGGTTGACCGCCTTGTTTTTCCTATCATCGAAGATCCGCTTACAGCGCTTAACATGTTTGAAACAGGAGAGCTCGACTGGATTGGCGATCCCTTTGGATCACTTCCGCTTGAAGCAATACCTCGCCTAAAAGAAAAAAATAGCCTAGAGCTTCGCCAGATTGGAAGCGTAAGCTGGCTAGAGGTTAACGTTAAGCACCCGCTTTTGGCATCAACAAAAGTGCGCCGAGCGCTTGCCATGGCAGTAAATCGCCAAGACCTCGTAGAGCACCTTTTGCAAGGTGGTGAAAAGCCTGCCTTTTCACTTTTGCCGGAAACGCTAACCTTTATGGAAAAGCCATTTTTTAATGACAACGATGTTGAGCAAGCTAAAGTTCTTTTTAGCGAAGGTATAGCAGATCTTGCCTTTACCAAAGACTCATTACCATCAATTACCCTTAGCCACTCAGCAGACCCTCGCGATAAGTCGATAGCAGAGGCTGTACAGCAGCAGTGGCAGCAAGCATTTGGTGTTAAGGTAATCCTTAGCCCTGCCGACTGGAATGCACACCTTAAGCGCGTAGCAGCCGGTGAATTTGATGTAGCGGGACTTACATGGTATACCTTCTACCATGACCCTATCTACAACCTAGAGACGTTTAAGTACGCAGCTGGGTTTAATGGAACAGATTGGGAACACCCATATTACATTGAATTGCTAAACAAATCAGATGCGGCAATTGACGAAGCAAAACGAGATTTGCTCCTCTCGACTGCCGAGCAGTTTTTGATGGAAGAGATGCCAGTGATTCCAATATGTCACAACACATCGAAGTTCTGCAAAAACCCAAAAATCTTTGGCGAGAGCTTGTCACCAATTGGCATGTTTGAGCTTAAAAAAGTTGATGTAGACGCAGGAATCATCCTCGTCAACAAATAACCCTTCCCCCAACCCCGGCTGTTTTCAGTCGGGGTTTTCTTTTGTTAAATATTTTCATTAACTATCACACTCTACTCTGATTCCAAAACAGAGCTGCTAGCAAAACCACATTTAGTAACAGAGGCTTCTGTTACTGGTAGCAAATTCATGTGCATTTCGCTATTCTTGCCCGGCACGTAGTGACACAATGTAAATCATAAGGCATACATACTATGGTAAGTTGTTTAAGTAATTTATTTTCCAATAAGGCGAAAAATATTATTGGTGCAGCAACAGTCGCACTTGCGGGTGTTACCTATTTAGGTAATGGCATCATTGCAAGTACAGCCATAAAAGTGGCCACAGCCTACGCCACGTACTGTCCCAATCACGGAGAACCCGTTACCACTCCTTTGGGAGCCTTTACATGCCTAGAACTTAAAAAAATAGTAACCACCCAAGATACACTAATGCCTTTGCTGTCCTGGACAACGCCAATCGTTGTAACCGCAGCAACTGTATTTATTTTCTACAAGCTGGCTCAAAGAGAAGACCTGGGATGTTGCTACACAAGAAACGTTTATACGTCACTTGTGGAATCTCCGAGGCGTCAAGTAGATACCCAACAGACACAAAGGCCTCAAAAGAAAATAAGCTACGTCACCACCGGAGATGAAACCGATTTTTATACCTGCCGCGATGTAAACACTGAAGATTGGGAAGATATGATACGTGAGACAGCTGATGTTGTAAAATAAACAGATGAAAGCGGCTCTGGGGTGGGGTGAAACAAATGAGGTTAAGACCCCATTTGTTTCTGTCCCTAAAATTCCCTCTACATTTTATCCCATCTTTTTTTATCGAAAGCATGCGATTTGTTTCACCCCAGCCGAGACAATTGCAGCAGTGCCAATGATAACTTTTATCACACAATCTTCTTCTGTTGGTTTTAGAGTCCTTCAGAGATAATTGGCACTTATCCCAAGTTTAGTGACTTGCTCTCTAAAAACCGGATGAAGTTTGGGTGTTTCTTGACTACATCTTGAGAGTTATAAAATATCAGAAAATATTCACCGCAGAGAAAACAGCCGAGAGCGCAGAGTTTAGAAATTATTTACAAACGTAGAGCCTGCACTATATTGCTGGATTCGCAATGAACGAGGCTCGGATGCAGAGCTGGACTATGTGATTCAGCATACAAATGAAAAGGGCCGGGCCTAGGGTGTTGATTTAAGTCGCTTTTACAAAGATGATTTTTCTGCAATATTCGTCCTTGAATATTTAACCAAAATTAGGTAATCTGCTCTTTTGAAAAACACCTGCAGAGGCTAAACCATGGTTACTGATAGAACCCC
>JBGSSB010000088.1:0-4024 GCA_041737255.1 Chlamydiales bacterium
TTTTCGAAAGTTTGTACATGATCTTTATCTGTGAAATTGACATACTCTTTCATGAGTTACCCTCTGTTATTTGTTTTTTGACGAAAACCTTACTGAGGGTACACTCTTTTTATTTCAAACACAACTTCTGATCATATCTCACTTTGAAATTATAAGTGATTTATGTTTTTATGTATAAATTAACATTTCTATTTTTGTTGCTTCCTTGTTTTCTTTTTTGCGATGAAACATTAGGTGTGCACCTCTATGCAGTGCACGCGACACATCTTTTGCCAGAGGATGGGATACTGCATGCGGGATACGGGAAACTCGAAGAGTATCCGGAGGGTGTTCCTGACATTCGCTGTACGGTGCATTTTTCTATTGGAGAACTGGTGCGTCCTGTAGGCAAAGATTGGATGTCATGGGAAGATAAACCTTATGCTATTGTCACACCTTTACGGGGTCTTTTTTTGCAGCTTGTTAATCTCAATTGCTATGATAGTTTTATAGTGGGAGATCTTGATTTGACCGAAGAGATGTTCATCGTTGCTCCAAAAGGTACCTTTGTAAAGGGACCTTGCATCGTTTTTGAATATGACTCTAACTGGACGCTTAGAGAGGCCGTTGACGCACTCATTGCATCCCAAGGAGGATGGAAAGTCACTATGATTGGGTATAAACATGAAGATAAATACAGGAAGGCTACTGTAGATGGCGTCAACATCAATACGCATGAATTTTTTGCCCCTTTTCTTGATGCTATGCCGCACCTTTCTTTAGGGTTGCGCTGGGAGCCACTTCATGGTGAAGCCTGGAGGTTTGCCGCATGGGAGATGCTTGCATTTGGCATTGCGAGAAATCCAGAACCTTCAAGCGCCTGGAAAGAGTTAGAAGAGCATAGGTCATTAATAGAAAACACCTATTTGATTGCACCTAAGTTAGCTGAAAAAAGTAAGGAAACGATCCGAAAAAAAATCATAGAATTTACCGCTGATGCTTTAAAAGCTCAAAACTTACTTTAAAAAAGGTCTGGAGCAAGCAACTCAAACTACCATGACTAAGAAAAAGGAAAAAGGGGCCGGCCCTAGGGTGTTGATTTAAGCACGTTTTTATGCAATAACTCATCTGCAATATTTGTCCTTTAATAACAGTTTTAGAGCCCTTCAGGGCGACTTATTAAAGCCCATTGCGACCGCTTGGGGAGCTGCGGGTGGTTGGAAAATAGACTTCAGAGTCCGGCTGAGGACGATTCAACTCACATACGTTTATTTCAATTTGGCCATAGCGCGTGATTGAATCGTCCTCAGTCGGACTCCTATACATTTTCTCTTTTCCCAAAGCTCCCAAAGGTCGCTCTAAGCGAGCTCTAGCACAAAATAGTTAGCACCACTTTTTCATGGACAAAGCTTGCATCAAAATCATTGGTTGAAAAACAGGTTAAATCAACACCATTGGCCCCGGGCCTTTTTACTGGCCCTTTTTACTTAGGTTCAACTTGAGCTTAAGATAGGATAGCACTATTTTTAAATCATTCGATACGTAGTCTGAAATGTTTTGATCTACTGCAAGGTAAATTATAGTGGTAAGGATGGCTGTTTCCATGTAAGGTAAGCAAACTTTTTGTATGAATGGAGCAAAACATTTAATTTGTGCTGGATTCAAAGAATGCAAAAGCCCGCACAGCATCCAAAAGAATGTGATAGAGTGGGTGTCTAGATCCTTTTTAGAAATGGCATCCCAAGTGCATTCAAGTACCCCAATGTCATTTTGTTCAAATGCAATGCGAAGTTTGTGGAGCTGATCATACAAGCTATTTTCTAAAATAACTACATTTTTTCTATAAGGTACAAATGCATACTTAGGCCCTTCTTCGTACAACTGTTTGACAAGACGAAAATTTTCTTCGCAAATAGTCCTAAATATTGGTAGCGTCAGGTGCACAGGTGATGTACTTGAGGTGGCTCGAAACATTCCTAAAGAAGTAACTTGGCATTCAGTGAGTATACCGGTGAACATTTTTTTTCTAAAGTCTAGGTTGTCGGCTGTTATGTCTATCAACAGAGCAAAAAGTATTTCGTTTTGAAAATGCCCCCACATATGGTGATTTTCTACTTTAAAGGGAGATTTTTTTGATGCATAGTTTGTCCAGTCAAGAAGAGCCTGGCGCATTATCTGCGATGGCTGATTAGTCATCCAGCAGCGAGTAAGTAGACGAGCGTGATTGTTTCTGCTTTCTCCAACTTTTACAACTGGCTGTTCAGAAGCATAATATTTATCAGGGGAATTTTCGTTGGCTGCCTTATTAGGAATAGATAGTATAAAGGGTAGGCAATGTTGGGGTAATAGTTGGAGCAGCCTGCTAACTACTTTATCATTCCATCTGTATGAAAGTTTATACCGAATTTTTTGTGCTTTTATGTGCCTTGCTACTATTGCAAGCCCAAATACAGAGTTTTCTTTGATACACTTTTCAGACACGATAGGTCGGTTAGATTGTCTAAATACTTCCATAGATTTATGACTGAGTTTTTCTAGTTCGTGAAGCCTAATCTGTTCGTCAGTTGGTGATATACATAGTCTGTGCATGCTTGCAAAAAGATCAAACAATGAATAGCATCGCCTTGCGGGTTTCTGCTGTAGTCCATGTTCTTTTTCTAGTTTTTCTCTAATTGAAATGAAATTAGTGTCTGCAAGCTTGCGAGATTCGAATGAATCAAAGCTTTTTCTGAAAACCTCAACAAGCTGTGTTCTTGCTTCTTCGATTTTATAGTTAAACTCGGCCTGATTGAAAAGATCTTCAATTTCTGTCATGGTATCAAAGCTGCGTCCTTGCCACATTTCCTGAATTGGAAAAAAGGCGTCGCGTGTTTTACGACAGAGTGCAAATAGGCTAGCACGATCTTTTGGAGGGAGTGACTTAAGTAAATATATTCTTAAATATTTGGGGAGATTGTATAATTCAAATGCTTTACCTTCGTTATCCTTTTGGCGGAACACTTGTTCTGTAGGTGAAATGGATAATGACATGACACTTCCTCTTTTATATAAGAATCGGCGAAAAAAAGGAAATTATAGTAAAATCATCACATTAAGGTCAAATAAATAAAAGCTAAAATATGCTATAGCTTTTATTGTATAATTTTATCTAAATAAATTAAAAATTGATTTTAGCGACTTTTAGGGTGCGCTATTTTTTAAACAAGGGTTTTTTATGTATCCAGCTTTACATATCTACAATGTACGCGCAGATCTTCAATTTCCACAGGTTTTACTCCTCAATTTACCTGGTCAGTCGTATAAACTACCGACTCTGCAGCCGAAAACAGGCACGATTTTGCAGGAAATTTTATTAGACCAGCAGTTTCGTGAACCTCATCTTAAACAATAGATTTTAAAATTGGCTAAATTGATCATCTGCTTCATAACAAGGGTGTATCCACAGGCGGAATATCCCTATCAAAAGTACTTTCTTTCACAAGTGGGTGGATGTCTCAGTTGATGTCATGGCAAAAAAGCGATGTGAGATCATTTTCTGATGGAATTATGCTCACTGCAAAAAAAAATCGTAACCGAACTTGTGCTTCCTCTACTCACACTATCGGCTCTTGTAGAAACAGCAGTGTATAAGTTACTTTGCGTGTGCGCCAAAGCCCTTAAACGACTTAGCGAGCGTCCGAGTGTGTGGCTTGATGATCATAAAATTGTTGAGCTTAAAGATAGTAGATTTTTTACAATAAGCTGGACCGTAGCCATGCTCTATCATAATCTGGTACAAAAATCGCTTTCTGTAGATGAGTACGAGGCTGAGAAGTTTCTACTAACAAAAGCGTAATTAAAGAGCTTAAGAGCGCTTGAACTCTGGAGCTATCTCATTTTTTTGATTGTATTTTGTCTGATTCACAAGAGATATGATCGAAAGTTGTGTTTGAAATAAAAAGAGTGCACCCTCAGTAAAGTTTTCGACAAAAAACAAATAACAGAGGGTAACTCATGAAAGAGTATGTCAATTTCACAGATAAAGATCATGTACAAACTTTCGAAA
>JBGSSB010000030.1:0-2661 GCA_041737255.1 Chlamydiales bacterium
CCCCTCAAACTCCCCCTACTAATCGTGCAAAAATGCATTATAAATAAAAGTTTGCTATAATAAGGATAGCTAAAAGCCGGAGTAAACCCGACATTTCAACTTAGCCAAAATACCCGACATTTCTACTTTGCCCTAACATAACTTTATAAAATAATTAGTTTGATTGCTAAGCTTTAATTCTACTCTTACCACAATGCCTGACTAAAATTTGCAGAAGAAAATTAAGACCATTGACAATGTATATATATTATTTTACTATTAAAAATAGCAGGAGGAAATCATGGATCCTTTAAAACACTCACCACTACCAGTCCAGGACAGCTCAGCAGTGAGCACCACCCCTAAGAGTATCGAGGCAAGCGCGGGACTACTTGAAGCTGTTGATGTTGATGAATTTGCACTATTAGCGCTGTTTGACACCGACACATCTCTTGCTGGAGAATATAGTGTTAAAACCACAGAAGACAAAGCAGCAACAATTAAAGAAGAAAAAGGCACTGCTTTTGAAAAAAAAGGCACAGAAGTCAAAGATAAAGGTACCGCTACTAAACAAAAAGGCACCATTGTCGAAGAACAAGCCGTACAAAAGAATGAATCAAGCATCCAACAAGAAAAAGCCGGAAAAACTCAAAAAACTGTGGCTATGGCCGAGCGGATGCAGGCAGCCGATGCAGTAGACAGCATATTTGCAGTTACATACCACGATGGCAAGGTTGAGCTTAAGCAAGCATCAAGCCTAGATCAAGATCATCTGGAACAAGCACACACAGATGGTGCGGTAGCCTTTCGACACGGCAATGAGCTTGGCATCTCCCCTGAGTTTGCGCTAGCGCATGGACTTCAAAACGGGCAAAAAGTTGCTTGGGTCGATGAACATGGGGTAACTCATGAACTTAACATCAGGCATTTCACCTCTGAAGAGATGAATTTACTCTCTAATGTGGTCAACGATTGTATCACTCAGATAGCTGATAATATTAAAGAAAAAGATCCTGAAGACCACAAACACAAAAAAGAGGTAGAAACACACCTCAATCACAATCATGTTGCTGTAATAGTTATTAAAGACAAAGGCCGCGCAAAAGATGAGCGAGTTCAATCTCAAAATGCAGACAGCCTTCTCGAAACAATCAAAAAAGATGACCTTAAATTAATTGAACAAACTAAAGAAGAAGCCGCACGGGAGCAAGAACATAAAGCCAAAGTTATAGCCCAGCTTAAAGAAGAGCTTTTCTTAATAATATCTGATGACTCAAAAAAATTTGACATTAACCATGAGCTAGATAAGCTTAAAGACCGCAATATTACCCAGATTCCACGGGATCTTTTAGAAAAAGTAAAAGACATTCGTAACAACGCTCCAGCGGCCTAATCACAAACTAGCCTGATTTCAAGCAGAGCAGCAAACGAGAATTTCATACTTGAGTTAATCGACTTACTAAAAAGGGCCGGTATGCGATTTAGGCTTTCACCTTTTCTTTAAAGATCTTAAAATCAACTATCGTTCTTTGCTCAGCTGCCGAAAGGATTTAAAATCGCATAATCACATACCGGCCCCATTTTATAAAGTTTTAAATTTAATAAATCCTTGAAAAACAATCCCATTTTCTGCTACAGTTGCGCCTAAATAATTACGATTGTAGTACAAATGAACTGCATTGAGTACTATATCACTCAATGCATACACCCTAAGGAGGATTTTATGAGCATAGGTGCAACAACTGAGCTAGAAAGAAAGTTTGCAGGAATGCAGCTTCAATAGCAGCCCCCACGTAAGCCAGCCCCTTCAAGCGGACAACAACCTACTATTGCACGCGTTTTATCTCCTGCAGAACAGCGCGAGCTAGATACCACAGTCGCCAAAATCATTAGCCAAAAGCAAAGGCTTGCGGCTGCAGATGAAAAAATTGCCAGAGGACAAGCTGGCCAAGCAGCAGCAAAAATTAAAATTGAGCAAGCAAGAGCAAGCAAAGGCTAATATGATGAGTCAAAAAGCGGAAATGGCAAAAGCGCTTGATGGCATGGCCACGGCACTTCTTAAAATGAGAGAGATTTATAAAAGTAACCCACAGGCAACTGTAAAGATAGACGGCCTACGTCAACAAATACTCCAATTTAAAGACAACCTTCCAGAAGACATAAACGCAATCCAAAGTCGTGGAGAAGAGCTAAAGCAACAGGGCATAGCCCTCGCTAAAAGCTTACAGCAAAAGTAAGTACTCCCCCACTTAAAAAAGGCTTTTTCTGATACAGAAAAGGCCTTTTTGTTCTTATTCAAAATGAGAATAAAAAGAACTAAGTCCAGTCGCACTCACTTTTCAGGTTAACTTTGCCCATAAATGTACAAATCAAGCCGCCTTACTATCCTTTTCGAAAAGCCGTCAACATCATTTTCGCTTTCAGGGCCTCCCTGTAATCTTTCTAGGGCTTCCAAAACACTCGCAAACGATACATACTCACTTGCCTTGTTGTAGTGCTGCCAGGTTCTAAACCGAGATATTGTCAAATGTTGTGTTTCCTAAAAAGATTGCACCCTAATTTCTAGTTAATAATTAAGCTGTTTTTTCTTGAATTTCGACCTCCTCACCATTCTTAAATTGCACCCCTTGGATGATCTTCACCATATGTTTGTACCCACGTAGTTTTCTCCACCCTTTCTCG
>JBGSSB010000045.1:0-10690 GCA_041737255.1 Chlamydiales bacterium
TTTTTGGGAACTGATGCCTGTTTTGTTTTTTATATTTCTATCGTTATTATCTATCGTTTGAATCGTTAAGTTTTCAGTTTAAGTGAACGGTATTGGGGTCAGCTCAGAGTTTTTATCGATTTATTTTTGCTATTTAGAAAAAATAAAAGACTTGAACAAGTAACCTTATTTTACAAAAGAAAACCCTTCAAGCTATATCTAACGGGCTATACGGTAAAAAATTATTCGCGTTCGAGGTTTGAAAGGGTGTAAAGACCCAAGGCAAGTAAGACTAACGATGATCCCACAAAGTATGGCCAGCAATTTACATTCCATTCCAGCACAAATGAGCCATTCACAGAAAAGAGTTTAATAATAACGCCAAAGAAAAAGAAAAATGATGCAGCAAGTAGAGATGCCAATGAAATGAGGATCGTAAAGGCCTCTGGCAGACTGCTTGGCTCTTCTTCTTCTAATGCCTGCTCTGGTGGTAAGGGCACAACGGGCGATGCCAAGGGCGTCGACTCTGTGTGAATTTGCGCTATTTTATCCGAGGGGGTATGGTTGAGGTCCTTGTGACAGTAAGGACAGCGTACAGCGTACGCATGCACCACCTCTTCGCAATTGTTACAAAAAATTTGACTGCTATTTAAGTTTGCTTTCATAAAGTACTATTCTATCTCTTCTTCTCTGTTTTCATGCAAGTGCTAAATTGCTATACTTATCAGCAAAAACATAAGGTGAGCCCCCATGGAGGAAAAAAAATTTGACGCATGTGTAATCGGAAGTGGTCCTGGAGGCTATCCTGCAGCCATTAAGCTTGCACAAAATGGCAAAAAAGTAGCGATTATTGAAGCTCTAGAAATTGGGGGCACGTGCCTCAACCGAGGCTGCATTCCTACAAAAGCCCTCATTGCAAATGCTGAAGTGCTATCGCACATACGTAAATCTAAAGATTTTGGCATACAAGTTGATGGCGTTAAAGTTGACTTTACGCAAATGCAAAAAACAAAAGATGCTACAGTAAGCAATCTAAAGAAAAGTCTTGAAGGGTTAATCCTCTCCAATAACATCACAATCATACGTGGTTATGCGACGTTTGTGGGCCCTCTAAAACTAGAAGTTAAAGGCCAAGACAACTGCTTTGTCTCTGCTCCAAATATTATTATTGCATCAGGATCGGAACCAAAAGAAATTCCAGCCTTTGCTTTTGATAATAAAGTTATACACTCCTCTACAAGCATCCTGAAGCTTGAAAAACTGCCTGAAAAAATGGCTATCGTAGGTGGAGGCGTTATTGGCTGTGAGTTTGCCTCACTATATAGCGAACTTGGAGTAAAAGTTGTTATTGTCGAAATGCTCGATCGAATCATCCCACTTGAGACTCCCCCACTTTCACAGGCCCTAACAAAGTCATTTACGTCGCGTGGAATAGAAATTCAAGCAGGCGTTGCCGTCTCTTCTATCGAAAAGAATGCAAAAGGCATTGTAATTAGGCTGGCAGACAAAACACAAATTGACGCATCGTGTGCATTGATTGCCATAGGCCGAAGCTTAAATAGTGACAAACTTGGCCTAGACAAAGCCGGGGTGCAAGTTGAAAAAGGTGCCATTAAAGTTGACGACACTATGAAAACCTCAGCCCCTGGAATTTGGGCAATCGGTGATGTCACAGGTAAATCTCTCTACGCCCATGTAGCAACTCACCAAGGCATTGTAGCTGCAAGTAATATTTTGGGCCATTCTGCCCACATGAACTATGATGCAGTTCCCGGAGTTATCTTCACTATTCCAGAAATCGGAAGCTGCGGCATGTCGATAGAAGAAGCAAAAAAGAGAGGGTATGCAGCAAAACTTACAAGTTACCCTTTTCAGGCGCTTGGCAAAGCGCAAGCCGCTCATCAAACAGAAGGTTTTGCTCAGGTTGTCGTAGACACCAAGACAGGCCAAATACTAGGCGGTCAAGTTATCGGCCACGAAGCGGGTATTTTACTTTCTAGCATTGCCTACGCCATTGCCAATGAGCTCACTATTGAGTGCATTACAGAAACTATCCATGCTCACCCAACACTTTCTGAGGTCTGGATGGAAGCTGCCTTTTTAGCACAAGACACCCCCTTACATTATCCACCAATCAGGAAAAAATAATGTCGGCAAAAAGCCCTCTTAACGTACTACCAGACAATCCACAAGAGAGTCCAAATGATGCTCTAGTCGGTGCAGGACGCTTTCCAAGCTGGCTGCACCGCAAGCTACCCGAGGGAGATTCTCTCTTTGTAACAAATACCATCATCCATAAAAAACGCCTGCACACAGTTTGCGAAGAAGCAAAATGTCCTAATCTTTTGGAATGCTACTCCAAAAAGACTGCAACTTTTTTAATCTTGGGCAAAGCCTGTACACGTGCATGTAGCTTTTGTGACATCGATTTTTCTAAAGCTCCACAACCACCTGACGAAGAAGAGCCAACTAATGTAGCAGAATCCTGCTTCGAGCTTGGCCTCACACACGTTGTACTTACCATGGTTGCCAGAGACGATCTTGCGGACGGGGGATCAAACCACCTTGTTAAAGTTATGCAAGCAATCCGTGCAAAGTGCCCCCAGTCTACACTTGAGGCACTCACATCAGATTTCGAAGGAAACATAGATGCCCTGAACAGTGTGATTGACGCACAACCTGACATTTTTAATCATAACGTCGAAACAGTAAGGCGCCTTACACCCGCAGTTCGCCACAAAGCAACCTTTGATCGTTCACTATCTGCGCTTTCACATGTAAAAAGAAAAAGCCCACAGATGCTTGTGAAATCGGGAATTATGGTGGGACTTGGCGAAACGAAAGAGGAAGTTCTTAGTACATTGAAGGAACTTCGTGATAGTGGCTGTGATATTGTTACCATAGGCCAATACCTTCAAGCCAGCAGGCTAAAGCTAAGGGTGAAAGAATTTGTGCATCCAGATATATTTGCAGAATATGCCGAAGCTGGACGTGCACTTGGTATTGAACATGTCTATGCCGGGCCATTTGTGCGATCTAGCTATAATGCAAAACTATTTGTAAAGCGTAACGACCGTATTTGCGAGATAAACTCAGAATGAAAGAAGAATTTGACATAACAGCCCGCGCACTTTTTGACTCTCTATTAGAAAAGTCATTTGAACGCACCGTTGCAGAAGAAACCCCAGCCGGGGCATACTACGAACCTCCATTAGAAGGTCTTGATACATCAGAACTTCCACTGCTGGAAGAAGAAGACCGAGATATTTTAATGCATCGCGATGCCCATTTTGGTAAAAGTTTCGAAATAATGATCGAACACTATGAAAATGAAGGCATTGGTGCTGTATTAGATATCGACCCTAGACGCATAAAATCTTTAATGGACATCGAAGATGGCCTAGGACAAAACCTAGCTCCCTATCTACTACAGGGCCCTGATGCAGAAAAAGTAGCACAGTCCATTAGATTATATAATGCGCTTCGAGAACAGATCGAAAATAAAAAAAATGCCCCTCTCGTAGCCGCTATTAGCGAGCTCATACTAAGCGAAGAAGAATCCGAAGTTGCAGCCCAAGAAGCCTCCACAACAGGTAGCGAGCTTATCCCCTATCTAATGCAACTCATCCAGACATCAGTACTTTATGACCCCCTATTTCCAGGATATGGTCAGGCACCAGCAAAAGCATGCCTAGCTCTCGGCAAACTCAAAGCAAAAGATGCAATAAAGCTTTTATTTGGAATTATAGGTACGGAAAATTTTGACACTGAAAGTGCCGCTATTTTATCTCTTGGCCTCATCGGCCAGCCTGCTCGAGAATTTTGCCTAGAACAGCTAGCCTCTCGTCCTATTACCAAAAATAATGAACGAGCGGCCATTGTTGCAAGTTCACTAAAGTGTGACGATGAGTTAACCGAAGCCATTATAGGTGAACTGGAAGATCCTGCAGTACAAAAAATTGAAAGCTTAGCCACCTATTTAGTTCTCGCATGCTCGGAGATTTCTCCTAAATTTAAAGAGCGCTTTAAGTTGCTTGCGAGTAAGATGCCAGATTCTGTACGTCAGGAGATGACAACAATTTTAAAATCTTACTAGCAAAATAATTCATTTCCAAATATCAAGAACTAAAAGAGACTATTCTATGAATCAAGGTGGCTATGAGACAAGAAACTGAAGACACGCTAGACAGCAACCCAACAAGAAAAGAAAATTTTTCTCCTTCCAGCTTTATGAGGGAAAAATCATTAGTTATCCTATTTTTTCTGGCGATTATCGCATTTGCAATGACTGGTTGCGAATCCAGAAAAACAATAGTTAACGGCTTGGATGAGCGCGAAGCAAACGAAATTCTAGTCCTTTTAGCACGAGAAAACATTCCTGCTTATAAGCTTAAAGAAAAAGAAACCGGTGGTGGCGGTGGCGGAAAAACACCAGTTTGGGATATTGCCGTAGATGCTGCCGACGCTAATAGAGCTATGGCTATCTTATCTGCGAATGGCCTACCTCGAAGACGTGGCCAAAACCTTATTGAACTTTTTTCAGCAGGAGGGCTTGTTCCCTCTGACATGCAAGAAAAAATACGCTACCAAGCGGGACTTGCCGACAGCATAGCCAACACAATCCGTAAAATTGATGGCATTGTAGATGCTGACGTGCAACTTTCCTTCCCAGAAGAGGATCCACTAAACCCGAATGCTGTAAAGGGTCAAATAACAGCCTCTGTGTACGTAAAGCACACCGGAGTTCTTGACGATCCAAATAGCCACCTTATGACAAAGATAAAGCGCCTTGTAGCAAGTTCTGTTGCCGGGCTATCGTTTGATAACGTTACCGTAATACCTGACAGAACACGATTTTCTGAAATGAACAGAAACAAAATCTCGTCAAACCAGCAAGATTTAGTTAAGGTTTGGACACTTGTAATAGCCAGAGAGTCTCTTACACGGTTTCAGATTATCTTCTTTACATTGTGCCTCTTAGTACTCGTTTTATCGTTTATGACCTTCTGGCTTGGCTGGAAAATTTTCCCACTACTTAAAAAACGAGGCGGGCTAAAGCAGCTTCTTCACATAACACCTCTACCGGATGAGTATGTTGCAGAAGAAGAAGGCTCCAAAGAAGATGAAGAGCCTAAAGAAGAACAAAAAGCCCAGGAAGAGCCTCAAGGCCCTAAAGTTCAAGAAAACGTCGAACCACCGTAGTATAAATTATGCAGCAGCAAAATAGCGGCCTAATATTTTTAAGACTTCTTCTTAATAGGTATTTTACGGGAAAACCCGATACCCTAGATAAGATCATGCCAAAAGAAGATGCTGATAAGCTATCAGAAACTCTTTTGCCGCATAAAGAGCCCAACTTAATGCTTTTTATGCCGCAAAACTGGCTTTATTCGATGGATGGCTCTTGGCTTGTTCCTGTGGTTGAAAAAATGACAAAGCCGCTACAAGAAGTGTATGCTAAAGCTTTTCCCTCGATATTTGGCGACAAAGAAAAAAAAGAAACGGACACCCCGCAAGCTGCCGTATACAACGAAACTGTACAAGACTTTCTCATAAACTACCTACATGCCACCTGGGCAGAAAAAAAGGCTCCTCCAAAAGAGCTTTTACCTACCTGGGAACTATCTGGCCTGCTAGATCTATCTCGATCTGAACTTTTAAAAATTACTGACTTTTTATCTATGCACGACCTTGTAGAAGAAATGCGTCATATCGTAGACAAAAAACTACTTCAATCTGTGCTGCAACACCTGACACCAGAACAGCAACAGTACCTCCGCACACTTTTACGACAAAAATCTAGGCAACAGCCTACATCTTTGTCCGTGCGCGAGCTTCTAAAAGAGGAAAAAAAGTTCCCGCAGCTCCTACACAAATTTGGCCTGCAACGCTTAGCTACAGCTATTTCTGGGGCATCTGATGATTTTATATGGCATATTTCGCACATACTTGATTTACCACGTGCAAAATTTCTGCAAAATCATATAAAAAAAGAAGAAGTGCCAAATCAGACGCAACAAGCGCTGCTTCAGGTACAACATATTATCCAATTTCTTAAAACTCAAAATGACACCATAGCGAATAAAACATGACGAGCAAAAAATACTTCAGCCTACTCTATGGTAACACCATAACCCAGGCGCCACAGTCAAAAATTATTCCCGCAGAAGACTTCTCAAAGCTACTTACAGGCCAGGAGGTTCTTGCCTCCATTAAAGAAGAAGCAGAGCAGTACCGCCAGGAAGTCATAAAAGAATGTGAAGAACTAAAAGCTCAAGCAGTTGCAGAGGGTTTTCAAGCTGGGTATGAGGAATGGACAAAGCAACTGGCCCATTTAGAGCAAGAAATAACAAAAGTTCAGGGCGAAGTAGCAAAAGTCGTAATGCCAATTTCTCTTAAAGCTGCAAAGAAAATTGTTTCAGCAGAACTTACCTTAAAGCCCGAAGCGATTTTAGAAATTGTCTCTGTTGCCTTAAAATCAGTTTCTCAGCATAAACGTATTGTCATCTACGTAAGCCCCGATGACCTTGAAGTTTTAGAACAAAATAAAAATGACATCAAGGCAATTTTCGAAAGCTTAGACTCTCTCTCCATCAGAGAGCGCGATGACATAGAGCAAGGCGGATGTATTATCGAAACTGAAGGCGGGATTATCAATGCTCGTCTAAAAGATCGCTGGAGAAATCTTGAGGCTGCTTTTGAATCACTTGCTGATACCCTAAGGAAACCGAGCACATGAAATGCCTAACGAATATTTTTAGCGCTTCAACTCAAAGAGTGTTTGCATCACTCATTTTAGTTGCCTGTCTCCTCTGTATAGCATCCTCGCTTGCCGCCATATCCACAACAAGCACGCCCCCACCATCTCCAAAAACTATAGGCGGACAGCTCACCCCACTGCCAAGCCAAATATCCAATTTTTCAACCTTATCGCGTCCATCCTTGATCACACAGACAGTAGCCATTGCCTTTATGTCGCTGTTACCATTTATTGTGATGATCTTAACCTCATTCGTGAAAATTGTAGTGGTTCTATCCCTTTTGAGAAATGCTCTTGGTGTGCAGCAAGCTCCGCCTAACCAGGTTATTAACGGGGTCGCCTTTTTGCTCAGCATTTACGTTATGTATCCTACAGGTGCAAAAATGTATGACGCGGCTCAAACTGTAATTAATCGCCAAAATGTGCCTGAAACATATATGACCCCCGACAGCGCGCAGTATGTATTAGAAGTAGCCTCTGCAGCTCGTGAGCCCCTACGTGATTTCTTGCGTACAAACTCTCTTGTAAAGCACCACCGTATATTTTTTAGAACTGTTTACCGACTTCTTCCAGAAAATCATAAAGCAGACCTCAAGCCAGATGATTTTATGATACTTGTCCCCTCGTTTATAACAACACAGCTAAAGTCTGCCTTTGAAATTGGCGTTTTGATTTATATACCATTCTTTGTTATCGACCTTGTGGTATCTAACATTTTGCTTGCTATGGGTATGATGATGCTTTCTCCTGTAACAATATCGATGCCACTTAAACTCTTTTTGTTGGTAATGCTTGATGGCTGGACGCTCTTGATTGAGGGATTAGTCTCAACTTTCCGCTAGACTAAAAAAGAAACAAGCTGATATTAAAAGAATTATTATAGGATTTTTGGTATTTTATGTTTTCAAGCCAAATTGTAGCACTAGCCTATCAAGGCCTCTTGCTTATTCTCATACTTTCAGCACCCCCTGTATTAATTAGTATGTTTTTGGGTACAATCGTTGCTATTTTCCAGGCTGCAACACAAATTCAAGAACAAACTCTTCCTTTCGTAGTAAAACTTGTCGCAGTTACCCTTACACTAATCTTTATGGGATCCTGGCTTGGCTCTCAAATCATGGGCTTTGCGACAAATATTTTTGTAAACTTTCCAATCTGGAGCCTCGGCGCATAAAAAACTTGCAGTACATGTCTCTCATCCTTTATCCTGATTGCCTAAATTAACTTATCTGAGAGTTTCATGTTAAAGAAGATTTTTTCTCTGCGCGCCATTTTTGCGTTTCTTTGCTTTTCGATGCTTGTCTTTTTAGTAGTCAAGACAGAACGCATGAACAGCAAAATATCACTAATTGCCAAGCCAGCTAAACGATTTTCTTTGAATCAGATCATAAACTACCACCCCTACAACCCTGACTGGGTAGTGGAAACACCCCCTGAAACTGTTGAATTTGTTAACATGCTTACCCAACAACCCTTCTATTGGCTAGGTAAAGGCTTTCAAGCAACTGCATTCGTTAGTGAAGATGGCGATTATGTCTTAAAATTTTTCCACCAGGGCCGACTTAAAGAAGTTCCTTTCAAGCACAATCCAATAAGCTATTTGTTCAGTAAGGACTTCCGCGAAAAAATGCAGGATCGTCAATCTCATCGCGAAGAAATCTATTCTAGCTCCAAAATGGCTTATGAAGAATTTCCTGAAGAATCGGGCATCCTCTACGTACACATGAACCGCACTGAAGATCAAATTAAAGGCATAAAATTACGCGACTTTAATGGACTTTCCTACCGAATCCGTGGAGATGAAACAAGCTTTGTACTTCAAAAAAGAGCCGTTTACGTTCTTCCCACTATCAAGGCCCTTATGGCAGAAGGCAAAGTAGAAGAAGCTCAGCAAAGAATTAACCAAATTTTTGAGCTTTTGCTTTCCATGGCTAAAAAAGGATTTCTAGATGGCGACCTAGCTCTTATGCGCAACAATAACGTAGGCTTTATCGAAGATCGCGCCGTCTATATAGACACAGGTCACATTACAAAACACAGCAATGTCGATTTAAAAGAAAGAATGCTTTTTGAATTTAACGTACGCGTAGCGCCTCTTCACGACTGGCTAAAATTTCGCTACCCAGAGCTAGCCACTTACTACAAAAAACGCCAAGAAGAGATCATGAGCACCCTATCTGATGCACCCGTTGTTACCAATAACAACCAAGATGCTAAAGCAGCATAACTACAGCTTAGTAGGGTGTTGTCAAACAACCTAAATTTCTAGACATTCAAGATTTGTCTCTTTGCTTCTTTCTCAGAAATCATATATATGTGTATATGGAAAGAATATAACCTGAAAGATACATTGGGAGCCTCTTAATGGCCGTAGATTATGTCGATATCTTCATGCAGAGCGAGATAGCCCAAAAGGGCTCCTTGATGTCTGTGATGGCACTTATCGTCTTAACATCATTTCGCATCATGCCAATAATCGCGCTAGCCCCATTTTTTGGAGCGCGTATCTTGCCCCATCCTACTAAGGTTGTTTTTTCATTAATATTAGTTGTGGCCGTCATGCCCAAAATTTTACTGACTTCTACGGTACCCCTAGGCTTTGACTCAACCCTTATCCTTCTGGGGCTTAAGGAGATGCTTATTGGACTTGTGATGGGATTTTTTCTGGGACTACCCTTTTTGATCGTCGCATCTGCTGGGGTATTCATTGACCACCAACGAGGCGCCGCCAGCTTAATGGTTAACGACCCTACCATTCAGAATCAGTCATCACCAATAGGTACACTCTACAACCTTACTCTTATTGTAATTTTCTTTTCTATTGATGGCCCTTTTTTCGTACTTGATGCAATACTGGATTCCTTTCAAATCGTTCCACCTGATCAGTTCCTAAATCCGCTATTTTTTGCACCTTTAAGCCCGCTAAAAATAAAGATCATGAAAACTCTTCAGTCATTTGCATTAATGTCCCTGCAGCTAGCGGCCCCATCACTAATAGCTATGTTGATGACAGATACCTTTTTAGGGGTTATTAACCGTTTGGCACCACAAGTGCAAATTTACTTTTTAGGCATCGGGCTAAAATCATGGCTTGCTTGCTTAATGGTATGTGTTGGCTGGTTTTATTTTGCTGAAATTCTTAAAAAAGAAGCCATCAATTTTTTACGGGATTTTCTGGAACTCGTTCCGACATTTAATGTCGGAAATCCACCTGTTCTGCCAGACCCAATACCCCCTCTTCCAAACTTCCCTTAAGAAATCAAAATCTATCCCGAGAGACTTCTGTAAAAGTCCGGCCTGTTTCATCATAAGTGTAGAGAAGTATGCTATCACCCTCATTGCGTATCTGTGCAATATAAGGAGGGATAACAGGGCCACCATTTTGCCCCAAAAAGGTAATACGAACCTCGGTATTTGATGAGCTAAAAGGATAGGTTTTTACAACCGAAGCTAAATGACTATTTGCATTGAAAGGCTTAACGTACTCATTAAATACCTTGATAAAGTAGGATCTGGCTTGCTCCATATCTTGAAACTTCACTCTACGAGTTTGGTATGACTCTCTAAGGGTACTTTCATCAGATTTATAGCCACTGCCAACTCCAACGCGTACAAGGCCTGTTTTTGCTAATTCAAAATTATTTTCTTTACGTATGCAGTCGACAAGAATGACATCGTGCGTTTGCCCTACTATTGGCGGATGACAACTAGTAAAACAAAATATAACTATTGCAGCTAAGTAATATATCATTTTCATAAAGCATATCCCATATATCGTTGCATAAATTATATAACATAAACAAAAACATTGCCACAAATTACACTTGATTGTAGGAGCAAAGTTCAAATGTCGGGTTCTAGCAAAGTAGAAATGTCGGGTTTCTCCCTCTAAAAAAATCATTAATCTGATTAAAGGGTATGTAACCAACCATGGAGGTTACTATGGCCCAG
>JBGSSB010000056.1:0-4980 GCA_041737255.1 Chlamydiales bacterium
ATGTATGTCAACGATTACAGCTTGTGAATGAAGAACGATATGTCAAAGGGCGAGAGCTGCTGATTAGTATCGTGTCCATGCTAGTGAAAATGGCTCAAAAAAAATACTAATCGGGCAAGGGCAAGGGCAGGGGCAGGGGCAAGGGATTGTGGTTATGCAAGATGTCTAATAAGTCGCTCTGAACGAGCTCTCACACATTGGTTACAGTCTCGTTTGTTAGTGCGAAGTTCCTTAAGTTGGCAAGACGCGAGCTATACCCTTAAACTACATTCTCCCCAACATCTTTAGCACTTCGGGTAACTTGTCGATAGTCGTGATACCAGTAATTGGCACACCAAGATCTTCTCTGGCAACTGGTTTTTTTGTTGGCCTATCCATAGTTACGCCCACATAGAGTTGCTTGCTAGGTTCTGTAGGACTTTCAAGCTCTAGTACATCTTGCAAACGAGCATTAGGGTTTTCTAGCTGCTTTTGCAGGCCTTGCTGTATGGTTTGAATTACCTCTTCACGAGACTTAGCCTTAGGAGCTAATGCTTGAAATTGTAACTGATTAGGTTGCACCAGAAGATGCATAACTACCCTGTCAATAACAGTCTGTAGCGCCCTAGGTGTTGCTGCCGCCAAATAGTATTCACGGTATTCGTCTGATGCACGATAGTAAAGATCTCCACGCTCTGTGGATAACATTGCTACACCATCATAAAATTCAAGGCCATGTATTGTTTGAAATGTTTTATGTGGGATTTTTACAGCCAGATTGCCTTGGCTTTTTATAAACGCCTGCACATTAATAGGCGGTTCCATGATAAGAGTGTAAACCTTAGCCCGACCACCAATATCTTTTAAATGCTGTACTGGCAGCGTTTTTGTCTGAATTGCGTCCATTACTGCTTTTACATTACCTTTGGCCTGAGGCATTAAAAAGCTGTCAATTTGACCAGTCGCTGTGTTGAAAACTTTTATGTTTATGCCAACTGGATCAGGTGATGCCTTCTTTACGTGGCGTAACGCGTCGACTTCTGCAGCAATCAAACCACTAGGTGCCGAATTGACAGGCTCAGCAGCAACAACCTTTTTGACTGCAATAAGACTATTTTTTCGCACCATAGCAGGGGCTAAATCTGCTATAGGAGCAACAAAAGGTTGCACCGGCTCTTCAACTTTTTTTAATACGACAGGGCTTTTCGTTATTTGCATAACAGCAACTGAATCTGTAACATCCTCAATATTGAGGCAGGCAGCATCTTCCTTTGCTTTAGCAATAACAGGTTGCGCAGACTCTTCAACTTTTTTGGCAGCAGCTTCTACCATCTGTCTAGCGAAAACATTAGGATTAGTTTTTTTTACAGGCTTCCGGCAAGATGGACACGATGGATCTTTTTCTATCCAGTCTGTAATACATGCCTTACAAAAGGTGTGGCCACATTTGGTAATATATGGATCATTAAAATTTTCATAACAAACCACACATTCTAATGGATTCACATCGTTACTTACGTTCATACTATAACACCTGATATCTATTTATAAATAAAACAATACTCTTTTCGTGAATACAAAACTATAACAATAAGAGTCAGGACGATTGAGACGCTCCGATCAATGACTCATGTCAGCCCTATTATTTTACGCAACACATCAAAAAGCCACCTCTATCCCTGACTTCTTGCCCGCATATTCCTGGTACGTTTTAACCATCATTTTGAGTACAAATTGGGTGAACTTTTCCAAGCCTTGGGGATCTTCAAGACCATCTATTAAGGTTTTTACATATTCTTTTGCGTTTGCTGGGCCAATTTTTGGTGGTAGATACCCAAAAGAAAGTAAAATGGCTGAAGCTAGCGCTTTTCCTGTTCGCTTATTAGCTTCGTGGGAAATGTGAAGATCGACAACATCAAACCAGATCTTTGCAGCTTTTTGGATAGGGTGCATACGCGGATCTTTGATTGCTTCAAGGGAGGCATCAAGCTGGCGAGGGATTTCTAGCGGCAGCGGAAAATAGTGCACCCGCTCACCTAACCATTGGGTTATATTGAGCTTGTCATCTGTTCGCCCTTGCTTTTCAATCCAGGTTTTGACAACGTCAGGAGTAATCGTGTGCCTATTTGCTTCGTAGTTCACTTTTGCTTGTTCATCAAGAAATACCAACTCACCTCTGGCAGCAATCTCTAGATTCTTACGTATGATATCTTCAATAGCTGTTCGAGGAAATAGTAGCGTGGTTTTGCGTAGCTTAGGATCGGAAATACCCCGAAGCTTCTGATTTGTCGCTTCTTGACCAAATTGCTTTATTAGTATCATTTCAAGTGCATACATCACTGTGCTTTCATTAAGATCTGATATATCATACTTTGGCCAACGGATTGCATGAGTCCTGAACTGGCCGGGGTTTAAGTTATCCATTCGCGAAAACATTCCGTTATATCTTATAACTCGCTGAACAGTAAGTGCCTGTACAAGGTGTGAGCCTGCAGGCAGTAGCTCCTGTTCGAGTGCCGAAAGCCCATAAATCCAGTCCAACTCCTCACCTCTGGATGTTCGCTCTGCCTCGGAGCTGTACATAAAGTCTTTGGCCAATTCTTTTTTAGTACAGCTTTCTGCACTCTTCTTATGCTGCAAAAATGATTCATCAGAATAGGTGTGACATGTCACCTGGTTGCAGTTTTCATATACGTATTTTGGAATCTTTGTTATTGGAGAGTCGCTAAACCTTGGAACCTGACTAAAATAATTACCAATCATAAATACCTATTTGTTAGTAATTCAAGAAACAATATAAAATGAAGTATGAATTTTTATAAAGACAAATGAACTTGCTGTTTGGAATTGACTTAATTAAAACAAAATGTTATAACACTCTTTTTAATGGAGCACAGAAAATGGTTCACCCCTCAAACTATGCACTTACTAGCGGATCATGGTATTCAAGCCAGCCTTACAATAAATTTACTTGTATTTGGCAAGCAGCCGAATCATATCTTGATGTTGGACAGCAATCCTACAAAGTATCAGACCTTGAAAAACTCGAGCTTCGAAAAGATAACTACTCTTTTGACACAGCTGGCGACATACTCTTACGCATCGCAAAAGTTGTCAGCTATGTCCTGCTTTTTCCCGTAGCCTTAGGGGCACTTTGCATTCGCTCACACTACCGAGCAAAATGGAGAATAGCCGACCATTTTAAAGCCTATCCAAACCTCACTTCATTTAGCCTAACTCCACCAGGAAACCCAATTTGCTCACTTGCCCAACTACAAGCAAACAAAAAACAAGCGCATATCGAAGCCCCACAACCCTCACCTGCTGCCAAACCACCCTTCGCCTTTGTAGACAGCTATAGCGAATTTCTGAATCCGCCACAACCTGCTCACCCTATTCAACCAGCGCAACAGTCAGCCTTTAGTCCAATTAATCTTGGTACTCAGTATGCAGGAAACGATACTGTGCGAGTGCTTCAGCGCAATCCTGACTGCGACTATTTAGAAAATCGATCAATTGTCACCGATGAAGATGGTTACTCATACCTCTACATTCGCGGTAATAATGATAGAGACATTCTGATACGAAAATAGAATAGGCTCTATCGCTGGAGCTTCAGAAAAATCTGACATTTTCATTGTTCTACTGCCTGATCTGATATAAACTACACGCCCAATAATTCTTTACCAAACAGGAACCATGCAACCTACGCAAGCGCAACAAGAGTTACGAATAGCTTATGATGAAGCCACCAAAACTAACGGATTACTCTCACTACTTTCGCAACTCAGGGAACCCGGCGAAAAGTACAAAGTCAAAAAAGACAAAATATATTCCATTTTTAAAAACTGCCCTCTGTGGGAAGAGTGCGAAACAAAAAATGGTCATGTCAAGTTTAAACATACAATCACCCAAACAGTGATTGGATATCAAAACCATGGTGGAGCAACTATGGATCCAGGGGGTGCCGACCAACTCCTTGACAATGTGCAAACTCACATCAATATTTTATCCAACGAGATCTTTGGATTTACCGTTAGCAACTGGAAAAGTGAGCCAAACTACCAAAAGGCAGAAGTACACTTGCGCAAATGGAGAGCCACACAAGCCTAACCCATAACCCGTCACTTAAACGCAAACAGCCCTAGCCATCGCATGCTGTGCAATGGCTAGGGCTGTTTTTGGAAAAAGCTATTAACACTAGCGGGTTAATTAATTTTTGTAATAGTCAAATGAGAATACCCACGTGCACCACCCGTGTTAAGTGGGATAAGGGTTATATCTTGTCCACTATCAGCAGGATTTCGGATGCTAAGCAAGCTTCCACCCTGTTGGGTAATTTCCACATAACTTACACCTACAAGCTGTTGGTACTGATTTTGACTTTCTGGAATAGGGGAAAGTCTACAACCAACTGTTGTATAATCTAACTCAGTGCCATCAATGGCTATAACAAGTGCTCCACTGTTAGTAATTGGACCAACCTGGAAGATAACCTGATAAGAGCCTTCATCTAAGTGAAACTCTGTGCAGCTGGCATTTGGTTGAGGAGAAAGATAATCACATGGACTGTCATCACGGCTGATTGCACCTCCTAAAATAAAGCTATCGCGGGTAAATGGCACAGGCGCCCCCGGAATAATAAGCAGCTCAAGTAAATCCACATAAAAATCAGCGGCGGCTAACTCCTGGCCAGGGCCCGTAGCCCCAGTGGCTCCGGTAACCCCTGGAGCACCAGTAGCACCAGGCGCACCAGGCACACCAGATGCGCCTGCAGCTCCAGTAACACCATCAGCTCCAGCTGGACCTGTAGCACCTTGTGGCCCACGTGGGCAAATAGGACATTTAGGACACTTAGGCGCAGAAGATGAGGAGCTTGAACATTTTTTGTCCTGATGTTTTTGCTTTTGCGCTGCAAAAGCTGTAGCAGAGAGGCTTACAAAGACTGCTGCAACAAGTAAAAGTTTTCGAATTTGCATGATCTACCAATAAAAATAATGT
>JBGSSB010000081.1:0-12137 GCA_041737255.1 Chlamydiales bacterium
TTTCGAAAGTTTGTACATGATCTTTATCTGTGAAATTGACATACTCTTTCATGAGTTACCCTCTGTTATTTGTTTTTTGACGAAAACCTTACTGAGGGTACACTCTTTTTATTTCAAACACAACTTCTGATCATATCTCAAGCTTGGGCATACCCTAGATGTTTTTGATGAAGCGAATAAAGGCTATGGCACAGGAATTACAGCCTGGAATTTATCCTACGCTACAGCGCTGGGTGTTAACCCCTTGATATCAGTGACTACAGCTTCCGCTAGCCTCTATTGTGAACATGTCCCAGAAGTAGCGGTAAGCCAAATAGTGACAATCATGAATGAACAATCCAATTATTACGAAGATTTTAATGGCTTTGGAATGCGTGAGGCAGCAAACGAGCTTCGAGTAAGTGCCGTTTTGGTGCAAAATGTTGATGCTATGATAAGAAAGACAAATCGCTATGCCGAAGCTTTGTTTATGACCCCAGAGAAGATCGAGAACGCATATATGAAAATTAATGAAACTCAAAGTAATCTCATAGAATTGAGTGAGGGCTGTGGTGTAACGAGAAGTGAACAAGTCAAAAAACAAATACTAAACATTGCAGTAGAAAGCCTTGGAGTATTAGGTGAAGGACTAAGAGTAGTGATTGATAGTACAAAAGATAAATAGCTTATGGGGGGCAATCCCCGTAAGCTTTATTTAAGGCTTTTACATCGCTTGGACTGGCATTTTAAAGAAGTTATGGTTTTATTTTTCGTGTACAAAACTTATAGAGTGTTGTAGTTTTTCTGCTTTTGTCTGTAAATAAAATAGATTTAGTTTATTTGGAAACGACGGAATATTTATAGCTGTAATGTCGGTTATCCCGCAATTTTTAAGCCCCTCTACTTTTTTTGGGTTATTTGTTAATAGCCTTATGTGGCTAATGTTTTGCCTTTTTAAAACGAGGCCTGCAAGAACAAATGTTCTTGCGTCGACTGGCAGGCCTAACTGTTCGTTAGCCTCTAGAGTGTCATAGCCATTATCCTGCAGTGTATATGCTTTTATTTTGTTGAATAGCCCGATACCTCGACCTTCTTGGTTGAGGTATATTAATATTCCACCCTGCTCGCTAATAGTCTGTAAGGAGTAGTGTAGCTGCTGGTGGCAATCACAACGCATAGAACAAAATATATCTCCCGTGAAACAAGAGGAATGGATCCTCACGAGCGTTGGGGCTATCGCTTGTTTTTTGCTTGTCAGTACCACGTGCTCTAGGCCTGTATTGTGTTCTTTTAGTACAGTGAATGTGAATTCTCCATACTTTTCCAAGGTAATATCACAGCTTGTTTCATCTGCTATCAGCTCTTCAAATTGCAAAGATCTTTCATTTGGTTGTGTATTCGTCACAGGTCCTCGGTGTCTAAGTAGGTTTTTTAGACAAAATAACATTACGTAGCTTTATATTCATATGATCAAAATCCAATGCTTTAGGCATATTGAATTGTTTAGAAATGTCGTATGTCTGGTCGGCTATTGACCTTCTTAGCTCTTTTAGTGATTTAGCGGGTAATTTTGTAACAAGAGTCCATTCAATCAACTAATTACTGTTTTGGATGGCCTGAAAGCTTGCTTTCGAGATCATCGTTTGCATTGTATGCAACCTCAAAGAACGTAATTCTTAATTCGGCAAAGGGTTTTGGAATCTGCATTTTGTCCCAGCTGCCTAGCTGCCAGTAGGATGAGGCTTGCCAGTGCATGGCTACAATTTGGGCTTGGGTTTTTTCTTGGGTAAAAAATATTCCTGGCTTTGCCACATGTCTTGGGCCTCTTGGGCCATCTGGGGTTATTATGAGGGCTTTTCCTTGCTCAAGTGCCTCTACCATCTGTAAAAGTGCTCCGTGACGTACGTTGTGGGCAACATAAATTGGTGTTGTCTTTGTAAATGTTTTCACAAACGAGGCAAGTAACTTGCCGTCGCGGCTGTTGCTTACAGCTACAGCCAGAGGATGTGTTTTGAGGGTGCGTCTTATGAGGGGGGCTAAAAGTAGTTTGTCGTGCCACAAAGCGATGATGAGTTTATTTGAGGAAGCTTGGACGAGTAGGTCAGCTCCTGTGATTTTCACTCGCAGCGTGCTAAAAAGAAGCGAGGTAAAGCCCCTTGCAAGATGGCCTACAAGCCAAAGAGATGGTTGTGAATAAAATAGGCGCGACAGGATGGACGGCTTTTTCTTTTTTTTAGAGGAGCTCACAAATTTCCTTAGCGCAGGTTTTTATAGGGCAGACAGTGCCTGAGACATGGTTTTTAAGCTCTATGCAATCATCAACGCACTCTGCATAGCGCTTAGGGTCTCTTTGCCAGGTTTCTAAACAGGTTGCAATGTCGTTGCTTGTAACGGGTGGTTTGATTCGTTCAAAAAACACTTCCTTGCCGCACAAAATATTGACGATAGAAAAATAGGGCATCTTATGCACTTTCATCACAAACTTGGCCATAATCCAGTTGAGCAATGACAGCTCGTAAGTGACAACGGTAGGCACTTGGTGCAAGGCAAGCTCTAAGGTGACAGTGCCAGATTTTGCAAGGGCTAGATGACTTTTTTTCATGAGCTCATAGCGTGCGTTAAAGGGCACTACGATGACTCCTCGAGGAAGCTCATCGCTGTAGTCGTGTGAGGCTACAGAAACGGCAATCTGGGTAGAGGGGAATTTCTTGCAGAAAATTTTTGCAGCCTCTAGCTGTTTTTTTAGGTTACGCTTGATTTCACCAGGGCGGCTTCCCGGGAAAATTGCTAAAACAGGCCTGTCAGGATCAAGAGATAATGAGTGACTGTTATCTTTTTGGATAAGTTCAATAATAGGGTGGCCTGCAAAAACTGTCTTTAGCTTAGTGTGTGAAAAATAGGCGGGCTCAAAGTCAAAGAGGGTTAAAAGTAGATCAAAGTATTTTGCCATTTCATCGGCACGCTTTTTTTTCCACGCCCAAACCGTCGGGGCAACAAACTGTACGATCTTGCCTGTGTAGCCCTTTTTGCGAAGTGATTTAGCAAGCCTCATGCCAAAACTTGGTTGGTCTATTATGATTACCATTGCTGCGTTGCGACTTATTATTGCTCGAGTAAGCTTATAGAGGCTTCGGGCAATGCTAGGAAGTGATTTTAAAACATCGCTGAGCCCCATAACCTGGAATTTTTCCATGGGCATGATGCACTCGATAAGGCCTCGTGAGCTTGGTCCGCCAACGCCCCAAAAATGGATGTCAGGTAGCTGCTGTCGTAGCTCTACAAGGAGCATGGCCGAATAAAGGTCTGCACTTGTTTCGCCTGCAAAAATAAAAATATTTTTTTCTTCCATAAATGGGCCTTATGCCTTTTTTAAAAAATAGAGATTGCGACTGTAGGGCACTAAGCTAAGAGCGGGACCTATAAAGTTTACCCAATCGTTGATGGTAAAAAAATAGATACTGCTTAAAGCTGATCCCAAAAGGCTTATCCACCAAAACCGTTCGGTAAGTGAGCCCTCTTTTTTATTTTCTGCCTGCCACCACTGTACCCAAAAGCGAAGAGAAAAGCAAAAAATACCCACCATTCCTAGCAGGTGAATGTTCGTTGCTATGTTTAAGCTACTGGGTGTTGCAATCCAGTTGGGCTGCTCAATGCTTAGGCTAAAAAAGGCAATAGGTGTAGAGATGGCTATAGCGAGCATGAGCCACACACAGTGAATAGAAACTTGGCTTTTTTTAGACTCAAGCAAGTTGAGGTTACGCCATGAAAGTGTAGCATTTATTGACTGCGCAAGCGTCATGGGAAAATGCAGTTGAATGACAGAATGGCACAAAAGAACAATGTTGCCAATAAGCGACAGCTTCCAAAATATTTTTGGCGTTACAGATTTATGTTGCTTTTCTGCTGCAAGCCACTGCACTAAAAAGCGCAGTCCAAAAGCAATCTGTGCGATGAAGCCAAGAGGGTAAAGTAGTCCTCTATATTCTTCGCTCATAATTCTTGTTCAATTTCGTAGGAAAGCTTGCGTTTTCTCATCCATAATACTGCTAAAAGGTCAAAAAGGAGAGAGGCACCTCTATTAAAAAGGTTGTATTTGCTGGTTCCTCTGCGCCGCTCTCTGTGATTGACCACCACCTCTTGGGTGTTAAAGCCTTCAATCTGAAAAAGGGCGGGTAAAAAACGGTGCATGCCATTGAAAAGTGCAACTCTATTAAAACACGATCTGCGGTACATTTTTAATGAACAGCCCGTATCTTGAGTTTTGTCGTTAAGGATTTTTCGGCGAATAGTGTTTGCCATTTTGCCAATCATCTTTTTGTGCCAAGGGTCACGCCTTAGGCGCCTGATACCAGATACAAGATCGCAGCTATTGGAGTTTGCGCAGGTGCTAATAAGCAACGGGATGTCACGCGGATCGTTTTGGCCATCTCCATCTAGTGTGAGAACCCATGTACCCAGGCTTGCCCTGATGCCGGCATCCAGAGCGCTTGTTTGGCCGTAATTTTTTTTAAAATTTATGCAGCGAATGTAGGGTTTTGTTGCTGTTAGGCTTTTCAATATTTGCTGAGTGCTATCTGTTGAGCCATCATTAACAAAAATAAGTTCCCATACGTTAGGGTAGGTGTGCATTACCCACTCTATTTCTTCCAGCAGGGGCATTATGTTATCAGCTTCGTTATATATAGGAATTACTATGGAATAGAGCAGTTGAGTTTTTTCTAGGCTATTTTCGATATTGAGAGTAGATCCATGCTCTTGCATAGGCGCATTCCTGTTTAGCATTTCTGGTCGGCATTTCTGATTGGTTTACGGAAGATTATGATGGGTGGTGTGCTTTTTTCCAACTTAAATAGAGGTCTTGAAGTTCGGGATCCACTTGGCTTCTTATATTTAAGAAGTTCAAAGCAAGGCGAAAGTCCTGAGGGGAGGGGAATCTTGAGCTAAAGCGGGGTCTTCCACTAAGTGGTGTAAGGCGGTATTGGGTGGTGAGTATGTAGTGAGTTATAGCCACAATCTTTTTAGGAAAATGAGCAAACGAAGAGGTGGTAATGCCGCGCAAAAGCGAGTGTGAAAGGTGTACTATGTCACCATAACTTAGGTGCATTTGGCGATCTTCAGAGAGGGTAATAAGCTCTTGTTCAAGTATCGGAAATACCAAAGCCGCAAGAAGCTCTGCGCGATCGAGTACCATATCGTATTTGTGATGGATTGCATCAATTGCATTGAGGTAGCTGTAGGCAATTTCTTGGGAGGCCCCACAAAAAAAGTGATGAAAGCAAGGAAACAGGATTTCTAAGAAGCTGCTTTTTGACATTAGCGTAAAGAAGTTAGCTGCAAAACCAGACTCTAGCATTTTGAAAATTTCTTCTAAAACGCGTGCTGGTGCACTTTTTAAAATTTCTTCCTGAAGTGTGTTTATTGCTTTTTCGCACTTGGGATCTACTTCAAAATCAAAGCGAGCTCGAAATTTTAAGAGGCGAATCATACGCACGGGGTCTTGCTTAAAGCGAAGATGTGGGTCACCAATAGAGCGCAAAAGCTTGTTGTGAATATCTGGGTATCCTCCAACATAATCAAGTATGGTGTGCGTCGTTGGGTCGTAGAAAAGTGCATTCATGGTAAAGTCGCGGCGCAAAACATCTTCTTCAGGTGTTCCCCAACGGTTGTCACGCACAATAAGTGAGCTAGAATCGGCATCTCCTGCTCTAAAGGTAGATACTTCGAGAACTTTGTTTCCAACGCGTACGTGCGCTAGGCGAAACCTTTGGCCGATAAGTAAGCATCTTCTGCCAAATATTTCTTTGATTTGTTCCGGTCTTGCAGAGGTGGAAATGTCAAAGTCTTTTGGGCGTGTTTGCAGCAGCATGTCACGCACGCCGCCTCCTACTAGGTAGGCAGTATGGCCGGCTGATTTTAAGCGAAAAATTACCTCAAGCGCGTCCTTGTCGACGTCTGTCCCTTTGATGCAATGATCTGTCTCTGTGTATATCTTTGGTCCCACAAGCCTAAACGATAAAAACTTAAAGCTAGTATAGTACTTGCTTGTCCCATTCCTGACAATAGGCTCTTGCAGAACTTCTTGTAGTTCCTTACACTGTGGGGCTATTTTTTTGAGAGATTTGGTAGATGACAATACATTCTTTATCGCTGCTCTGTGATTTTTATGAGCTTACTATGGCCTACGCATACTGGAAAGAGGGGCTTGCTGATCGCCAATCGGCGTTTCATCTTTTTTTTCGTAGACCGCCGTTTAAGGGTGGCTTTACGGTTGCTTGCGGTTTAGAATCTGTCGTTAACTTTATAGAAAACTTTTCATTTGAGAAGGCTGATCGAGATTATTTAGAATCGCTTCAAACTCCTGATGGTGGGGCTTTTTTTGAAAAAGATTTTCTTGACATGCTTTGTAGCCTAAAGCTTACTGTGAGTGTCGATGCTATAGAAGAGGGAAGTTTAGTGTTTCCTCACGAGCCTTTGCTTCGAGTTCAGGGGCCTCTTTTACAGTGTCAGCTTATTGAGAGCGCACTGTTAAACTTAATTAACTTTCCTACGCTTATTGCCACAAAGGCCGCGCGTATCTGCCTTGCAGCAGAAGGTGACGCTGTTATGGAATTTGGCTTGCGCCGTGCTCAAGGTATTGACGGGGCTTTAACAGCAAGTCGTGCAGCATTTGTTGGGGGGTGCACCTCTACCTCTAACGTTTTAGCTGGAAAAACTTATGGTATTCCAGTTCAGGGAACGCACGCACATAGCTGGGTGATGAGCTTTGCTGATGAGCAAGAGGCATTTATGGCCTATGCCAAAATATATCCTGAGGCAGCTGTGCTCTTAGTGGATACCTACGATACGATTGAAGGTGTTAAAAAAGCCATTAATGTAGGGTTATGGCTTAAAAATGAAGGGAGCAGCCTTGTAGGGGTGCGGCTTGATTCAGGTGACTTGGCACAGCTAAGTATAGAAGCAAGAAAACTTTTGGATGATGCGGGACTTCATGGTGTAAAAATTGTGGCAAGCAACGAGCTTGATGAAACTGTTATTTCAGAATTAAAGCGTCAGGGAGCTAAAATTTCAATTTGGGGCGTTGGGACAAGTTTGGTTACAGGCAAGGAACAGGCGGCACTTGATGGGGTCTATAAGCTTTCAGCTTTGCAAGATGATGCGGGCGTGTGGAACTATAAGCTTAAACTCTCAGAGCAGCTTGCTAAGGTATCAAATCCAGGAAGGCTACAGGTGAGGCGCTTTAGTAAAGATGGCTACTTTGCAGGCGATGTGATGTATGATGTGGACCTTGGCCTTTTAGATGCAAAAGGAAATATTGATCCATTTGACCCAACAAAGCAGGTTGTTTTTGCAGGAGATTATACAAGCCAGGATTTGTTGATTCCTATTTTTAAAGAGGGGAATCTTGTGTATGCTCTTCCAAAACTTACAGATATTCAAAAAAAGACCAAAGAGGAGTTGAATAAGCTTCCAATAGGAATGAGACGCTTTTTAAACCCCCATATGTATCCCGTTGGTATGGAAAAAAGTCTTTATGATATAAAGGTGAACATGATTAAGAACATACGAAAATCGACCAGGGGAGAGTAACGTGGGCAAAAATGCTCTTGTAGTTGTAGATGTGCAGAATGATTTTTCTTCCACAGGGCCAATGGGTACGCCATCCGCTGATGAAATTATTCCTTTGATTAATAAATTAGTAAACCTTTCTTTTGATGGGTGTGTGGCTTCTCAAGATTTCCATCCACCGCATCATGCGAGCTTTGCCTCTACATGGGAAAAAAAGCCAGGAGAGTGTATAGTTGTAGATGGAGTTAAACAGACTCTCTGGGCAGATCATTGCATTCAAGGAACAGTCGGCGCTGAGTTTACGTCTACTCTTGATAGTTCTAAGTTTGAGCATGTGGCGCATAAAGGGGTTGATCCCAAGGTCGATAGTTATAGTATTTTCTTTGACAATCAAAAGCACCGAGCCACCGGACTTGACCAGTTTTTGAAAAAAAAAGGGATAACGGATCTTTACTTTGCTGGCCTGGCTACTGAATATTGTGTCTATTATTCAGTGATAGATGCTGTAGAGCTTGGCTATACAGTCCATGTTATTATTGATGCCTGCCGGGGGATTGACCTTAAGCCAGGCGATATTGAAGCTGCAGTCAGCAAAATGCAAGAGCTTGGAGTTGAGCTTGTAACAACAGAGCAAGTGATAAAGAGATTTGAATGAGTTTTGAGTCGTGTCAGAAAAAACAAAATGAAGTAATAAAGCTTTTTTCAGGTCTTACTAGCGTTGAGTCAAAATATGATAAGATTATCGAAATTGGCCGTACGCAGTGCAATCTTAATCCAAAATATAAGACTGATGAGTACCTTGTAAGTGGCTGTCAAAGTCGCATGTATTTAGCTTCTCATTTCGTGCAGGGTAAAGTCTATTTTGACTCAGAATCTGATGCCATTATTTCAGCGGGTTTAAGTATTCTTCTTATCCGGGTGTATAGTGGTGAAGACCCTGAAACCATTTTAAAGTGTCCACCTTCTTATCTAGAAGAGTTGAGTATCCCCCAAACCTTAACACCTGGTCGTGCCAATGGCCTAGCTAGCATCTACCTGCGTATGAAGCAAGATGCGCTGCGTTACTACATGCAAATGGGCAGCACAAGCTAAATTAAGCCCTGCTCTTAACTTTCCACATTATATAGAGCTCCTAAAAGAAGGGGAGAGCTGTTTTCTTTGGAGAGCTCTTGCCGAGGTATCCATGAGGCCCCTTGCACATCTTCTTTTTCAATTTTAGCGTCGAAGTTAGCAAGTTCAGCCTTGTCGATGCGGTAGAGTAACGCAATGTGGTAGAACTCGCATCGCTCACCTTTTTCATTGGTATAGGGGACAAGAAATGTTTGGTTTTTAAAGAGGGAGAAAGTGTTGAGAGTGACACCTGTTTCTTCTAAAAACTCTCTTCTGAGCGTTTCTTCAATCGATTCTCCATGCTGGGGACGGCCTCCGGGTAGGTCAACTAGTCCGGTGTAGGGGCCTCTTGATTTGTGAACAACAAGGATTTTACTGTTTTGTTCCATCAACCCGTAAACGCCGATGTGCATCTGTTGTTTGATTTGATCCATAGTAGTTGCCTTTTTTAGATTCAGTCAGGGCTGCAATCCAATAGAATCTGGACGATGAATTCTATAGAAGTTGTGTTAATAAATCTAGTGAAGGGGTCGGACTTAAAAGGGGCTGGACCCAATCACTAGTTGAAAAAATTGTAGGCCCTATGTATGCGTGGTAAAATCAACAGTTTAAAATTATAGGGATTTGCATCATGCTCTGGAATAATGCACTTTTTGGATTACGCCTTTTCTTCATACTTGGGGCATGTATTTTCTTGCAAAGTTGTGGTCACGTGCGCTCTTATGATCCTTTGCCGCTAGCGCTTGAAAATCATGTTGAGATGCCTGGGTTTCCTGGGGTTCGTAGTTGGGGAGATAAACCTAGTGAGGGCTTAACAAAAAGTGCGTTAGATTCATTGGAACAAGAAAAAGCAGCAAATGGTGGAACTTTTGATCCTGAGATAAATTGCCTAGCTCTTTCTGGAGGTGGTGGGGATGGAGCCTTTGGCGCTGGGCTTTTATGTGGTTGGACAAAAACAGGTACTCGTCCTAAGTTCAAGCTGGTAACTGGAATAAGCACGGGTGCTTTAATGGCCTCTTTTGCATTTCTTGGGTCTGAGTATGATGACAAATTAAAAGAATCTTACCTGACAGTTTCAGATAAAGATATTTATAAAGAGCATAATTTTTTTGCCATTGTATTATCTTTTCTTAACATACGTCCTTTACCTTCGCTTGCATCTCATGAACCATTACGCAATTTACTTAACCGATTGATTGATGATGAGATGATTGCAGCAATTGGGAAAGAGCATTTAAAAGGTCGTCGCTTACTTGTAGGTACTACGCAATTAGATTCTCAGCGGTTAGTGATTTGGGATATGGGGGCTATTGCAGCAAGTGGGAACCCTGAAGCGGGCAAGTTGTTTAGAAAAATTCTTATAGCGTCAGCCTCTCTTCCTGCAACATTGCCACCTGAATTTTTTACTGTTGAGGCTGAGGGATCTGGGTATACAGAAATGCATGTCGATGGCGGAGTTGAAGTACAGGTTATGTTATTTGAAGACGCTCTTGACCCCTCGTCAGTCGCCGGAAAATGGCTTCAAAAATCTACTCGCCCACGAAATCTCTATATCATTAGAAATAAAAAGGTGTACCCGGAATGGCAATATATAAAACCACAAATAAAGTACGTTGCAGCAAGGACGATTGATTCACTACTTAAATCTCAAAGCATAGGGGACCTTTACCGTCTTTATGCCTATACTAAAAGAGATGGCATTAACTACAACTTAGCATTTATTCCTAAAGACTTTAATGTTCAGGCTACTTCTGAATTTGACAATCATTACATGAATGTTTTGTTTAATAGAGCCTATGATATGGCAGTGAATGGGTATATTTGGTCTCATCATCCACCAGATTATGAAGACTGATTCGAAAAAATGAGATTTGTCGGTATTTCCATTCAGTCTGACATGCTTGCGTGTGTGCAACAACTCCTTAGCTCGGCTAGGGGGTGGAGGCTGGCTTCCGGTCTGTTGTTTTTACTTGAGTATCCGACACGGGATTTCGCTTGTGCCAGCACTAATATCTACAATTGTTTCTCCTTTACTAATCGGATTTTTTGTAAACCAGGGGCCAGCTTGATAAAAGCGTGCCTGTTGCACTTGGTTTGCTCCTGAAACTGAAGATACTACTTTAGCAATCCGGGCAAAATAGTGGTAGCAATCAATAACAGCTCGTTGTAGAAATCTATTTATTCTACTTTTTATAGGGTTCCACTTCGAGCTCGCGCATTATTTCTGGGCCTAAATTTTGCTCTTCTGCCAAAAAATTGTGAAGCGCTATTCCGTGCTCTTCTGAGGGTCTGTAGTGCCCGCTTCTTAGGGGGATGCTGACAATTTTCCCATCTTCAACTTTGAATTCTCCAGCGCAGGAGACAGGTCCACCGGAGACGAACGAGGTGTGATGAAGAGCACCTATTTTTTTAATACCAGCAAACAGTCTTTGAGGCTCATTTTCGAGCACAAAAATATACCACTCATCTTTTGGAGTTTTCCCTCCAATCTTTATTTGGCCATTTTCAAAGGATACAAGGTGTTTGTTTAGTTTTTTAGGGGATAAATAAGTAACTGTGTGGTTTTTGAGGTGTTTCAGGTCTGCTTTTGCGGCATGACTTACTAAAAATTCTTCAAAAGATTTTGAAGTGCGGCTATCTTCCCATTGTGTTACAACCGCTTTGGCAGTATCCGATAAGGCATAGGGGTGGATGATCTTTCTTTTCTTTTTGTCAATTGCAATGCCTGCAGTTTCAAGCGCATACCATCCGGTTGTAAAACAGAGAGTTGATGTTTTTAAAATAGCCTCTCTGAGCTCTCCTAGCTTATCGAGATTTCTTTTGCCCCAGTTGCGGATGTAGAGTTCACTTACAGCCAGACCCGCATAAGCCCATGATGAGCTTTCTCGTGGTTCATTCACCTTTAGTAAAGACTTGATTATCTTGACAAGCCGCATGTCTTTGAGTTGTTTGATTTCCCTGTTCCATTTCTTTAAAGAGGGGGTAGTTGGCCATTTTGTGTTCTTTATGTTTCGTGTAATGTGCATAAAAATATTTTCATCTCCCCTTCAAAAAGTTTCAATAATGATTTAGCGCTAATGTACGAAATTTTGAGAGTTTAAGGCTAGTGAGAAAAAAATAGAGTCCTATCTCCGTTAAAACAAGAGTTTAGTAAACAAATTAATGGTCTGATAGAAGGAAGTCGTACTCTTTTCTTTACTTGTCTGTATGATTATGTCGAAACGGTGAAACCGTGGTTCTTTAATTGAGGGTTTGTCAATAATTTTTACAAAAATAATATCGGGATGGACTAGGGTTTTTTAAGTAGTTGTCCCCTTATTTATTTTTATCTATAATACTTTGAAGAGATATTGTCAAATGTTGTGTTTCCAAAAAAGATTGCACCCTAATTTCTAGTTAATAATTAAGCTGTTTTTTCTTGAATTTCGACCTCCTCACCATTCTTAAATTGCACCCCTTGGATGATCTTCACCATATGTTTG
>JBGSSB010000117.1:0-12902 GCA_041737255.1 Chlamydiales bacterium
TGCCAATGGCAAGGGTATGTCATCCTCTCTTTGCGAAACCGCAGCGTTAGTAAATGGTGAGTCTTGAGCGTAATGCCTTAATAGGGCACGTTGCGATCTAACTGGGGGGAGGTCTGGGAAACCAGCCTCTCTACCACCTTATAGAATAGTTGAAAATTATTTGTGCTATCTTGCATATCCTGCCGCTTTTGCGATCTTGCATATCTTGTTTAAATGTTTCTTGTTTAAATGGTTTACAGCCAGTTGCTTGTAATGTTTTTAGCTTTTTTGGCAGAATGCCGTTAGCCCACTGTTGTCGTTCTTACTATGGTTGCTCGTAATATACTTTATGTAAAAAAAGTCCCTGAGGAGGCGCTGACATTGGGGCGAGGCGACGGTCTTTGGCTGCAAGGATTGTTGGTATATCAGTAATAGGCATTTTTTCAGAAGCTACTGCAATGAGCGTGCCAACTATGTTACGCACCATTTTGTATAAGAAGCCGTTGGCTTTAAAAACTAGGGTGAGGCCATTTTGTCGTGGAACCACATCTATTGAATATATTGTCCTGACAGAATTTTTTGCCGCAGCACCGGTATGTGCAGAGTTAGCAAAAGAGCGAAAATCGTGTGTGCCAACAAAAAGAGCTGCTGCCTCTTTTAAGAGATTTTCGTTAATGTGATAGTGTACTCGCCAGACATATTGACGCTCAAATGGTGAGGCAATAGGGCCGAGGCACAGGTGGTAGTGGTATTCCTTTGCAATGGCACTTCTTTGGGCGTGAAAGCTGAGGTCGACCTCTGCAACTGAGCATACACGAATATCTTTGGGAAGCATGCCATTAAGTGCTTTAAAGAGGTAGTTTGTGTCGTGTTCGTTGGTTGTTCGAAAGTGCACTACCTGGTCTTGGGCGTGGACGCCAGCGTCAGTTCTGCCAGAGCCTACTACATTTACTTCTTCGCGAACCAGTGTTCGTACTGCATTTTGCACAAGCTCTTGTATACTTAGGCTATGGTGCTGCAGCTGCCAGCCGCTATAGTTTGTGCCATCATACATTATGTGTAGTTTATATTTTTTCATGGCTCTAAGCGACGAGAGGTTCCGAGTACTGTATCTTTTGTAGGTTCCTGAGGGAGTATCTTCTCCCAGATAGGCGTTTTAACAGGCCCTTGTCTTGTAAGCTTGAGTAGCGCGATTTCTGGTGGGGCAAACCATCTAAAGGGGAATGTTGATCCTAGGCCGCGGTTTACATAAAGATAGCGCAAGTCAACATGGAATAGGCCGCTTTTAAACATTTTATTTTTTAGGGGCGTAACCTTTTTCCAGATGTAGGGGAGATTTACCTGTCCGCCATGGGTGTGGCCAAAAAGTAAAAGATCGCCAGGGTAATGTACAAGCGTGTCGTAGGAGTCTGGGTTATGCGAAAGTACAATGCCTGGTAGTCTCATATCATAGTTACTGAAAGCCTGTGCTGGAAGGCATTGGTTTGCCATATAATCACCAAGACCCGTAAGGTTTAACGAGCCATTTTTCTTGCCTATTTGAACCGTTTTGTTATGTAGAAGTTGTACGCCAGATTCATCGAAGAGATCACGTAGCGTATCAAGTTCGTCAATTGCAGAGCGTACAATAGCTCCTTCGCGGCTTGTGTCATTCATGGAAAAGAGGCGAGCAAGGCCACGCATGATGGCGGGTAGCTGAGATTCTACCTTGCGGAATCTTCCATCTTTTCCAAGCGAGATATATTCTTTGTAGTCATGATTGCCATATATGGCATAGGTGCCAAATGGCGCTGTAAGCGTCTTCAAAAAGGCTTTTAGCCGATCTGTTTGGACTAGTGTGCTATAGGTGACAAGGTCTCCGGTAAAAACGATGAGGTCAGGCTTGAGATCGGATATGCGCGTAGATATTCTGTTGAGATAGCCTTGTGTGGTGCTTTCTGAAAAATGTAAATCGCTTATCTGTACAATTTTCAGCCCTTCGAGCTCTCGGGGGAGGTTGCCTATTGGAACAGTAGTGTTGGAGCAAAAAAGAAGGTTGGGCTCAATAAAGCGTGGCCATATACCGATTACTGATGCTATGCACCAGAGATCCCATAGCCGTTCGATAAAAGCGGTTGAATTTCTAAGTGAAGATAATTGCAAAAGACAGATTTCCTAGTAAATCTGTCCCCATTCAGATTGAATAGGGACATGATTGAATCGTTTAGCGAGCAACAGCTGCTTTAACGTCTGTGATATGAGCAGATACTTTTTTTGTCATCTGGAACATATCAATTTGTGATGTTGTGCCTAATACCTTAGACAGCTTGCTGTCTGGGTTGATCATGCGCTTGGCTTTTGGGTCTTGAAGGTTATGCTTCTTGATGTATTCCCAAAGTTTTTTTGTAACTTCAGTACGTGGCATTGGACCGTTACCAACAACTTCAGCAAGAGTTGCTGAAATTTGTACTGGTCTCATCAAGGCTGATTCCTTTTTTTCTTTTGCCATAGGTTTGTCTCCTCATTGGTTAAATAAAAACTGACAATTGTATGTTTTCTTGTTCTGCACTTAATGTGTAGCGCAATCGTTATAATTGCACAAGAAAATAGAAAATCATGGCTTTACGCAGTGGAATTTGCTACATTTTCCTGACAACAGCTTGGTTTTTTACGCTGAGATGATTTTATAGTCAACCAATTTAGGACTTATACGGTGAAAACAGCATCAATTTGGTCGCTTATGGTATTTTTACAGCTAGGGACATTTAGTCAAACATGTAGTCAGGTACAAGCAATGAACAATGAACTTCCCCAAATAAGCCTTAAAGATAATCCTCAGCTTGCTATAGCTATGCTTACTCGGCAATCACAAGAGCTCATGCCTATGCAGCAAAAGCTTGCCTCATGCGTAAGTGCTGAACAAAAGTTGCAAATACTTTCCCAGCTTCCTGTTGTTGCTGATTTTTTTACTGAAAATCAAGAGCTTGAAAATGCTCTTTCAGACCTTTCTGTGCAGCATCAGTATGCTGTGAAGGTGGCTGTTGCTTTAAATCAAGGTCCAGTGCTTTTTGCTGATTGGCAAAATTGTGAGGATGTGACCTCTGCCATCAATAAGCTTGCAGATACGCTTTATGCCACAGAGCGCTTTTATGAGTACATGGGAGGTATTGCTGGCTATCACGTAAAAACTCTGCAGCTAATTTCAGATCAGCTAGCAAAAAAAGCCGTTCCAGATGTAGCTAAGCTGCTTTTGCCGCCAACTACAGATATTCGTGAACAAAGCCCAAGCCGTGATAAAATGGTAAAAGATGGCATTTGCTCACTCGATCAAATGGCCGAACTTTATGTTGTAGGAGGGGCAGGAGATCGCCTGGCTCTTGTTGATGAGCAAACAAATATGCCTCTTCCTGTTGCAAAGCTTGGTTTTGCAGGGCACACATTGCTTGAAAATCTTATTCGTGACTTAGAAGCTAGAGAGTATCTGTCCTACAGACTCAATGGCATACAAAATTTTACGCCAGTGGTACTAATGACCTCTCACGAAAAGCAAAATGATGCGCAGATAGCTGCAATTTTAGAAGAAAGAGCCTACTTTGGAAGACCAAAGCAAACCATTTTTCGTCTTTTGCAACCGATGACCCCAGTAATTGCGATCGACGGGAAATGGGCGGTTAGTGGGCCTTTAAAGCCTATCTTGAAACCAGGTGGGCATGGTGTTGTCTGGAAGCTTGCTGAAGAGTTTGGGGCTTTTGACTGGCTAGAAAAACAAAAGCGTTGCTACTTGGTTGTTCGTCAAATTAATAATCCGTTAGCCGGCCTTGATGCAAACTTGCTATGTCTTGCTGGGTTTGGGCATGCCAATAAAAAAGGTTTTGGTTTTGAATCGGTGCCGCGCCTGCCTAATATGTCAGAGGGGATGAATGTGCTTAAAGAGGTAGCTACAGGGGCAAATGTTTCCTGCAGCATTACAAACATTGAATATACAGAATTTGCAAAGGCAAGTTTGAATGACCCTCAGTTTGCTCGAATAGCTGATTCTCCCGATTTTCCTGCGAACACCAACATCTTATTTGCAAACATAGCTCATGTTAGAGACGGCTTGAAGCGAGTGCCTGTTCCAGGGTTTTTAGTGAATATGAAGCACCCTGTTGAAACGCTACGAGAAGGTCAAAAAGTAGAGCTTTTGGCAGCACGGTTAGAGTCGACAATGCAAAATATGGCCGATACCATTACAAATCCGCATAAAGAGTTTTCTAAGTTAGATACTTTTGTGCTTTTGAACGACCGAGCTAAAACGATGTCTGTCACCAAAAAAGCCTATGATGGAAAGTCTGCTGCAGAAACACCTGAGGGCTGTTTTTATGATTTAACACGTGAAAATTTAAATCTTCTTCGAAAGCATTGTTCATTTGATGTAGCTTCACTTAACGAACTTGATGATTACATGCAACATGGGCCAAATGCGCTCTTCTTATACCATCCAGCACTCGGGCCATTATATTCTATAATCGGACAAAAAATAACTAAGGGCAAGCTTTGCGCCGGGGCTGAGCTGCAAATTGAGGCATCAGAAGTTGCTTTATCTAACCTTATTGTCGATGGAAGTTTGCATATTGTAGCTGAACAGATAACGGGTGGAAACAACGAAAAGACAGGACAGCGTGAATTTAGCAACCACCCAGGAAGATGTGTGCTTAGCAATGTGCTGATAAAAAATAAGGGTATAAATAGATCAGCTAAAAATTCCTACTTTAAATCGCGCATAGAGCGAAACGAATGTGCAACCATACATTTGCTTGGCAATAGTGAGCTGATTGCAAAGAACGTGGTTTTTGATGGCAACCAGAGCATTGTTGTGCAGCCCGGTACACGTGCTATAGTATCGCAAGGCCCAGAGGGCGATCTTATAGTAGAGGTGCAAGACGTTAGCTTGCCTCATCCTGATTCACTCGCTTGGAGCTATACACTAGACAGTGATAATAGCATCAAACTTCAAAGGCTTTAGAAAACAGACTGTTTCATGTGTTTTTATCAATCCTGCATATCTTGCCGCTTGCGATCCTGCATATCCCATACGCATCAGGCTAAGCATAAATTCCTCCCTAAATTAGTGGCTTCATAAATAGACTGGAACGTTGTTTTGTTTTTTCGGTTCTGTTGACACATGCTTTTGAGCACTATATCTTTAAAGTACCTTGCCTCCCACCAGCCTATACGGCCTTTTATAACACGCATTAATCTATCCTTTGCATTCATCCATGAAAAGACCTTATACATGCTTGCAGTCTGCCCCTTGATAGCAATACTTAACCCGTTGGCTACTCTGTAGATCTCATTCACTATAAGCGCTAAAATTAGTCTTGAGTAAATTAAAACCCTAATCCTCTCTGGTTTTATACCTTTTAAATAATGAATTTTGATGCCTGATTTCCAGCACTTAAACAATATCTCGATTTGCCACCGTATTCCATAAATAGTTCTTATCACATCTGTTGCTAACATATTTACTGCCACGTTCGTAATAAAAAATGAGTATTCCATAAGCTTACATGTCTTATCTCGCAATGTGCGCCCTTGTTTTTTTGCAGTTTTATGAGCTTCTCTACGCCTCTTCTCCACTGCCTCATGAGGTACTTTATATACGACTAACCGTACTGGAAATTTTTTACGCGTAATATAGACTTGCATATCGAAAACAGTTCCTTCTATATTCTTTGAAAGATACCTAACAAGATCTATAGGCTCTTCGTCTTCCAGATGTAAATAGACAAGAGTATCAGATCTCATTCTACTTAGAAAAAATGCATTCTCTGCCTGAATGTCTTCGAAACCGTCTATTCTTGCATATCCCAAATCTCTTATAACCAATATGTTAGATTCCAGCACATTTTTGATGGTATGCGCAAGCTTTTGATCAGCTTCGCTTTGGTCCGTCAACGTGATCTTTTCAAAATGCCGTGCTTTGATGTCGTAAATTACGTCAATTTTTGCACAGGACTTGCTAGCACGTCCCCCAGAACCTTTAAAATGGTCTTGGAGTTCTTCTTGTAGCTCTATCACAGTGCTATCTTGAATCAATACTTTGCTAAAATTAGCAAGAATGGGTGCTGGAATTTCTGATGCACAGCGGTATAAAAAGTCATTTAAGACCTTTTCTTGAATGACCTTGAGGAATTGTACAGCAGAGGGACTATTTATTCGTTCCATTAGGGACTGTGATTTGATTCTGACATTATGGTTTACTTCAGTTACTATATCGCTTAGTTTTTCTAGGGAAGCGTGCTCCGGATGAAGACCAGCTACAAGCAAACTCATTAAAAAATCAAAACCTCGGAGCTGAGCTGAGGAACGCTTGATAAAACCTGTTTCCCAGGCAGATGCTTCAATTTCATGTTTCGAGAAAGAGTTCTTGATTTTCTTGATGCTATCGGAGATGATTTTTGTAATTTCAGAAACTTTAGGGCGAGAGGGCTTTGCCTTGCAAGAGTCATAATGCACTGAGTACATTGTCTGGGCCTTTGTTTAGAGGTTGTTTTTGACGACAAACACTTTACAATGGTCCAGCGTTTCACAAAATATTTAATTTCAACTATTTAACCCACAGAATTTCAACTTAGCCTGATGCGTATGCCTGCATATCCTGTAATTTTTACAAAAAAAAGAGAACAGGATATGCAGGATCGCAAGCGGCAAGATATGCAGGATTCTAAAACTTTGATCAGTGGCTTTTAGAGAGGGACTTTGGAAATTCGCACCTCAGGATGAGGCGCGAATAATAGGGGATTTATGCCTTAACAGTAGTAAGAGGCAATTTTGCATTGTTGCCAAAAGGCTGAGTCACTGCAATTGCACTAAGAGCTAAAGTAGCTACACCAGCTGTTAGTAGTGCATACTTGTGTAGTTGGTTTTCTGTTCTACGAGATAAAACAAGCATGGTCACAGCGCCTGAAAGAAGAAGCGTGCTGATACCTACATTAGATTTTGCAAAAGCCCAAGCGTTTTCAAGAAATGATGGAGGATTCAAGCCTTTAACTTTTTCAGCAAGGCTAGAAAGAGCTGGGCTAATTGAATTAATCACTCGTCCGCCGAAGCGTGATGTTTGGTTAGCTAGGCTAACGACGTTAGTAGCTACAGTGTTGTATGCACTGAAAATTTGGTTGCTTACTGCTGATAACATATTGGACATAGAAGTACCTCAGGGTGAAGACAAATGTTTTTGTTTTATACGTGGCATTACTCATCTTCCATCTTTAGAAGGTAGATGTAATGCCAAAGGTCATGAGATTTCGTATATGCCAAAGGCTAAAAAAAAATCAAGACCTTGTTTTTTCTACACACCTCAGACTATAGCATACTTGGCTTTAAGATCATATAAAGCCTGCATAAATTCTGAAATTTGCATGCGCTCTTTTGGGTTTGGCTCAAGCAGCCGAGACATAATTCTAAAAAGCTCTTTCTCGGCGCTCTTAGAGCCGTGGGAGGCCTCTTGAGCAAGTAATGCGGCTTCTTCTTTTTGTAGCCTAATTGCTGTTTCTCTATTTTCTTGTGCGTTCTTTTTTTTCTTTAAGGCTCTATATGAGAGCGATCCCCATGGAGTTGCTTGTTGTAGATAGACTTCGTAAATGCACTCTCCCAATGCATAGGCATCTTCGGCTTGTGCCATCAACAGAGGGTTACCTTTCATAGATGGATTTTCTAAAAGATCTGGAGCTGTGTAACGCAAGGTGCCATAGCCTTTTGTGCGTTTTCTGAGGTAATTGGACTTGTCTGGTACATAGCAGTGGCCAAAGTCAATAAGCTTTGCTCGGACCTCGCCGTTTGATTTTTTCTTGTAGAGGATGTTTTTTGCCTTTACATCGCGGTGTGCAATGCCATCTTTATGTAATCTTAAAAGCGTTTTTCCTGCTTGTTCTAGTACTTGTATCATGTCAGAAAGAGAAATTTTCTTTCTGGACTCTTCCGGAGTAAATTCAGTAAACGTGTAGAGATCATGGTCGTAAACGTCTTGAATCATTAATGTTTTTGTTTCATATGATCTGTTTTTAGATTTATAGCGTGTCCAGGAGAGTATTTTTCCATATTTTAATTCGTATTCAAGCTCTTCTGAAGGGATGTATTCATCTTCTTTATTGCGTACATGAGCGACTCGTTTTGCTTTTGCATTGTCGCCATTAATGGCAACTTCAACTGCATCAGATACGCGCTTAAATGATCCTGAGGCGGCCAGCTCGCCATGGCTTTTGCTTAAAATTGTAAAGGTGTTTCTGTGAGGGTCAATAACACATGAGCGACAAGCCTGAAGCTTGTCTGCGCGCATGTAGACAACTTTTGATTTTTTTGCGGCATTTTGCAGTGCTTTTTCGCCTGCGATACATAGTTCAAGCATTTCTATTGGAGCAAGTTTGTGGCGTGAAAATTCTATTTTAGAAATAGAAGAAACTGCTCGTGCAAGACGCAAAGCATCTGGATTATTGATTTTACGTAGTGTCGTTATTAGGTAATCAGTTGGCATGGTCATGATGCCACATTGATCGGCTAGCTCATCTGCAAGAAGTTGATGGTTATTCGTTGTTACCGCTTGCTCTATGATATGTTCGCAATACAACATTTTAAAGGTGTTGTACAGTTCGCGTACCTTTACATTTGATTTGAGGTTGTTGTAAAGGCTTGAAAAATCTTGTGAAGAATTTTCTTTACCGTGGGTGGCTTTGTAAAATAGATCCTTGATTTGGTCTATTTTTGTTACTGCTGAGACATCTGAGGTGTTTCGCGAATTGTTTATACGGATATTGGAGGCTGCCTTTTCAATAAAACCAGGTTGATGCGTGTTTTGAAAAAGATGGTGAAGTGCAGTTTGCGGTTTAAGTTTTGATTGCTTTTTTGTTTGTAGGTTAAACGGCCCCTGAGGTGTCTGTTTGCCTTTAACTGCTCCAACTGCTCTCATATAATCTCCTTGTGTCGATTAGGGTTCTTTTAAATGAACAATTATTTCTTGCGTACAAAAAAATGACATTTTTATGCGCGTGAGTTTTTTGTTGATTCGATGTTTTCAGCAGCTTCAGTTCTTTTTTTTGCAAAAACTACCTCACGTGCTATACTGGAGTTTTACTCTGGAGATATACGATGGCCGAAATTGACGAGCGCTTAAATCAGCAGCAAGAAAAACTCGCTTCAATGTGGAGGTATCTTTGACTTAGGTCTTAAAGAAACTGAACTTGAAGAACTAGAAGTCGAGATGACTTTGGCTAATTTTTGGGATGACCAAACCCGTGCCAATCAGACAATCAAAAAAGCAAATTTTCTTAAATCATGGCTAGATCCCTATAAGGATTTAACCCGAAGGTGTACTGACGTGAAAGCGCTAATCGATGAAGCTATTGAAGCTCAGGATGTTGCGTTTTTAGCTGAGCTGCATTCTGAGATTTTGGCTATCGAAAATGAGATAGGAGATTTAGAAATCAGAAAAATGCTTTCTGGTGAGATGGATCTGAGTAGCTGTTTTTTGTCGGTAAATTCAGGCGCTGGTGGTACTGAGGCTTGTGATTGGGCGCAGATGCTCCTTCGTATGTATGAGCGCTGGGCGGCAAGACGCAACTGGAAGGTTGATGTTATCGATGTGTTAGAAGGTGACGTGGCAGGAATTAAAAGCGCTACCATTAAGATCACGGGAGAGTATGCCTACGGCTATGCAAAGGCAGAAAAGGGTGTGCATAGATTGGTGCGAATATCCCCATTTGATTCTAACGCAAGACGTCATACAAGTTTTGCGGCAGTAGACTGTACACCTGAAATTTCTGATGATATCGAAGTAGAAGTACGCACCGAAGATATTCGGGTTGACACCTACCGTGCGTCAGGTGCTGGTGGCCAGCACGTCAATAAAACAGATTCTGCTGTTCGTATGACACATATACCTACGGGTATTGTAGTGTCTTGCCAAAACCAGAGAAGCCAGATTCAGAACAGAGAAAGTTGCCTGAAAATGTTAAAATCTAAGCTTTATGAAAAAGAAGTACTTGAAAGACAAAAGAAAATAGACGAAATGTCAGAGCAGAAGAAAAAAATTGAATGGGGTAGCCAAATACGAAGTTATACTTTTCAGCCCTATACGCTTGTTAAAGATGTTCGCACAAAATTTGAAAGTGGCAACGTCCAAGCTGTTATGGATGGAGAGATTGATGACTTTATACAGGCTTATTTAAAAGAATTTGGTGATTAAACAACTATGACTGATACACTTAGATTTAGTACGCCCGAGGAAGAAAATGTAATTCCGGGCCTTATTGTTCGCTACACTGTACCGCAAGATGCTGACCATTTAAAGGTTTGGCTTTCAGACCCTGAGGTAAATACCTGGTTTCCAATGGCTAATGAGCTTGAAATTGATGATGCCGTCCGTCGCTGGATTTCTTTTAGCCGCGTGCACTCATCGCTTACTGCTGAGCTTGATGGCAAGCCCTGTGGTATCGTTACTCTCTATGTACAGGCCTATAAAAAGCTTATGCACCAATCCGAGTTTGGAATTATCGTGGCCGGCGGAATGAGAAACAAGGGCATAGGTTCTTTTTTAATGCGAAGTATGATGCGCCTTGCAAAAGAGCAGTTTAGGTTAGAACTTGTTCATTTACAGGTATATGCGGAAAATCCAGCTATTCGTTTATATAAACGTTTTGGATTTCGCGAGTTCGGTCGTCAGACACATTGGATTAAAGAAAGTGATAGGTATGTAGGACGTATGTTTATGGAGCGGTTCCTCTAATCAATTTATAAATATAAATACATTATAATTTTTACAGCGACATAGATTAAATTTTTCTTTAATTTAACCGCTTTTTATAGTTTTTTGTGCTCTTGATCCTTGATCACTTCCATGCTAGTATATGCCCCTTGTTATATTTTGGGAGACTTACTGGTATGAAAAACGAACTTGGTTGTCAACTACAAATGGCCTATTCTCAAAAGCTCAAAAGCATGGTTGGATCGGAGCTGAAAATCCGTATCAACAACAATAGATCCACTATGCTTCATGTGCGACGAAACGATGAATATACTGATGTGTCTTTACATCATATGTTTATGAGTGCCCCACCTCCTGTGCAACAAGCACTAGTGAGCTTTATAAAAGATCAGGACTTGCCTGTGCCTACGGCTGTACAGGCCTATATCGATAACAACATAGTAACCCTTGATTACTCAAAGCTTCTTAATCCTAAGCAGATGAGTACAGCAGGATCTGTCTATGACCTTCAAACACTTTACAATAAGATTAATAATCGCTACTTTGGAGGCGAGCTTGACCTTAAGATTACTTGGTTTGGCCAGCGCGGAGCTAAGGTGCGAACAAAGTGTACCTTGGGTCTTTATCACGACATGGTAAAGCTGGTAAAAATTAATCGACTTTTGGATACTGCAAAGGTTCCAGAGTATGTGATAGAATATGTTATATACCACGAAATGGTGCATGCTGTATGTCCTGCGTATAAAGATGAAAAAGGGCGCAACTGCATCCACACCAAGGAATTTAAAGAGCGTGAGCGTAACTTTTTAGAATTTGAAGAAGCGCGTGAGTGGCTCAACGTACATCACACGAATTTTTTTGTACCTCAGAGGATGATGAAATCAAATGGCCGGACACAGCAAATGGGCGAACATCAAGCACCGCAAGAACAAAGCGGATGCAGCCAAGGGCAAAGTATTTACACGTATCTCTAAAGAGGTTATTAACGCCGTAAAGATTGGCGGCGCCGACCCTAAAAATAACCCTCGTTTAAGGCTTGCCCTGCAAAAGGCAAAAGCAGCAAACGTCCCTAACGATAACATCGACCGCTGCATTAAAAAAGCAACAAGCGCCGACCAAGAAGCCTATCATGAGATGCACTACGAGCTTTATGGTTATGGTGGAGTTGGCATTATCGCTGAAATTATGACCGACAATAAAAACCGCATTGCAGCAGAGGTCCGTATTGCAACAAACAAATGTGGCGGCACCATTGCCCATCCAGGATCTGTAGTATTTAATTTTGATCATAAGGGCATTATACGCGTATCAAAGCACCAAGCTATAGAAGATGAGCTATTTTTAGCGGTAACCGATGCCGGTGCCGAAGATTTTGTTGTAGAAGATGAAGAGTTTGTTGTGATTTGTGACCCTACAAGCTATGACAAGATAAAAGAGGCTATCCACAACCTTGGTGTTGAGCGCATGGATGCACACCTTGAGATGATCCCCAAAACGTATGTCGAGTGCAACGTGGAAACTGCTAAGCTTAATATAGCCCTTATAGAGTGGCTAGATGGCATCGACGATGTCGACACAGTCTTTCACAACATGAAACTGCCCGAAGAGCTAGCCAAAGCCGAAGATGAGTAGAGAGTCGATGTGATTGAATCGCCCTAAGCCAAAATATAAGCATCTAAGGCATTGGTTATAGTGATGGTGAAAATCCAAAACAGACCGAAACGCCTTTTCAAGACATGTCTTCGAGAGATTTTTTCGTGATATTTACAACAAAAAAAGTACAGGATACGCAGGAGTGCGCCGTGAGGCGCCAAATCTCTAATAGGTGAGAGTCCTATTGGAAAAACATGACCAAATGTATTCCATATCAAGTCTTGGACTTGTGGAGGTAACGAAACGAGTTAAGCGTAGACAGAGAGATTATAGGCCGCAAGTGGCTGACAAGAATCCCCACTTAAGCAATTGAGCCCCGTAAACATCTTTTAGTCGGAGTGGCTGACGTCGTTCCTGAAACGGAAAGCGAAATATGAAGGCCCGATATTTGGCAGGACCTTCATGCACTCTCGGGGTCAGAGAGCGTGGCATGTAATTAAAGAGATTTGGTGAACACGGGAGATCCCAAAGGCTCTCATAAGAGTACTGACTAACAAGCGTAATAGTGAGGAGGTCAGAATGGCCGCGGGAAGTCAGATGAGCCGTAGTACTA
>JBGSSB010000151.1:0-24610 GCA_041737255.1 Chlamydiales bacterium
AAGAAGTGTTTTTAATTTTATTGAAGTCCACTATAACCGTAAGCGCCGTCATTCAACGCTTGGCTACGTAAGCCCGGTGCGGTATGAGGAACTTACGAAAGTTGCTTAACTGTGTGTCCGAAAAATCCTGGGAAGATCACCTAGATCCTTTGCCAGAGCACATTAATGCAATATATATGCTATCACCTTGCAAAAGCCGTTTAATTTTAGTAAATCCAGGTGCAGAAATCTTATATAAGTTAGTAGCTATCCCCACATATGGAGTACCAACTATGAAATCTTTATTTTTATTTTATTTATTAGTCGGAAGTCTGGCATGTAGAGCTGAAGCTTTTTCAAATCTTGATGATTTGCAAAGTGAGCCCAAACTTACTCAAGCCGAAAAACGCATTAACCGTATTTTTCAGTTTCCTGTAGAAGAATATCAAACAGGTGAGTTCAAAAACAAACTAACTTCGAAGAAAAACCTTGTTGCAGTTTTTTCCAGAGGTGATTTAAAAGATCCAACCAATCCCCTGTGGCAGGCTGTACGCAAAGATGCAATTGAAAACCTCCCTGGGCAGACCCCCACAGAAATTGCCAGTAAACGTTATCAAAGTTATATTCTAGACACCAAATACTTGTACCCACTTGAAATCTTATTAGAGCGCGCCAGTGAGGGGCTTTTGCCTTTTACGTCGAATGTATTTGAAGGTGAACCACCCGTGGTTAACACATCAGAGATTATAATTGCGCCCAAAAACGATAACGGTACATTTTCTGATGCCGAGCTTCAAAATCTTTCATTAAAAGGTCTTAAGGTTGTGAAGCCTAATAGACATTTTTATATTTTCGAACTTAGCGATGTAAGCGAATTTGCAAATGAGTTTGAAGCGATAAATTACCTATCCGAGTTACCTTACGTGGATTTCGCTGAACCGAACCTTCGAGGTGGTGTAGTCCCCCTCAACCCCATAGAGACATCAAATTAAAATTTTTTATTTGATTTTGTGAATAGGAGCAAAAAATGCTGGTTTTTAAAAACTTATTAGTGCTTTCAATGCTATTTACTTCTTACCATTCTTTAGCAGATACTAGCGTTGGGCCATATTCAAAAATTGTTTGTCGATACGGAAGTAATACTGACGCAGTCGTAAAAATAGTGCGTCTAACCAAAAATGTTGAACGCATTGTTAGTGGGGGTAATATTTATTATGAAATCTCATATCAGGATGTAGAAAAAGAATGGATTGATTCGGAAAACCCACTTTGCTCATATGAATACAAAAGAACTGAAGAATTAATTTTAAGAGACGATCATAATGCGATGAAAGTTTCCGTTGCTGCCGGTGAAAGCACCATTTTATGTGGTGTAGGCACAATTGTAAAAAACTATGCCAATAAAGATGATATTTTAAACTTATACGTTGAAAGTTATGTTAAATTTATAGAGATAGCTGACAAAAAGATTAAGTCTTATTATGGTTATGTCACTGATTCTTCTTGCATCGTAAGTGAATTGGAGGGTGAATAAGCCATTAAACAGATCGCAAAAGCGCTTGGGGCAAAAGCCTCTGAATGGCCGAAATGACCGCGATAGACGAATTAAATGCTAAACTTAATTGCGCGAACTTTTATGCTTGGACGCAAACAAGTCTAACATTCTAAAAATCATTGATTTCCCCCACAGAATGTCGTACTCATCCCCACTCCAGAGCCTACTAAACAAGCTTGAGGAGTTGGGAGAACTGTAAGCGCTTCACGATAGACAGGTTGCCATTTTTTTCAGATTGTATGGCAGTAAATTTTCAATTGATTTGAGATCTTCAAGTTTCGGAAGCTCTTTGAGCACGTGGCGAAGATACATGTATGGCTCGATCTTATTAAGCTTTGCCGTGACCAGAAGACTGTAAATATTGGCCGAGGCATCGGCTCCTACCGGCGTGTCTGCAAAAAGCCAGTTCTTTCGTCCAATCACGTAAGGTCTTATAAGATTTTCAATATAATTATTATCTATTGGAAGGGATCCAGCTTCCAAGTAACTCGATAGATAAGGCCACTGCCGATCAAGATAATTCATGGCTTTGCCGGTAAGGCTACTTGGCGTGACGGCGTCAATGTTTTCGTCAAGCCATCGTCTTATCTCTTCAACTACTGGTTTGGCATGCTCGCGGCGGTGGGCGTGCCTTTCTTCTAAGGAAAAATTTCTAGATTCTTTTTCGGCTTTATAAAGCTGGCGAATAAAGTGCATGGCCTGCATGCAAAGAGCATTTCTTTTATCGCCCTTCAGACTTTTTTCAGCCTGGAAAAAATAGCGGCGCGCATGCGCCCAACAACCTAGCCGCGTAACGCCTTCTTTTAAAGAGGTAGCGTTATAACCGTCGTAGCCATCCACCATTAAATAGCCTTGAAAATCCGAAAGAATCGAGCTGGCCACCTTTGCCGAACGAGTCTTATGGTATTCGAACAAGACAACATTTGGACTGCCACGCGCTAGCACCCACATATAGGATTTTGAACTCGCAGGCCGCAAGTCTTCTTTTAAAACTTGCACGGTAGTTTCGTCGGCGTGTATTAGGCCGCCCGCTAAAAGATCCTCTTTCATCAGGTTAATGAGCGGCCGAATAACTTCTGCAACTTGGATCATCCACCTAGCCATCGTTGCACGAGTAAGATCAATACCCATACGAGAAAACATCTGTTCTTGACGATACAGCGGCAGCGCGTCGGCGTATTTTGATACGGCTATATAAGAAAGAAGTCCAGCCGACGCCATGCTTTTAGAAATCGCTTGCTTCGGCATAGAAGCCGTTAGCATATGACTTCCGTCACAACAGCGGCATGCATATTTTATTCTTCGGTGTTTTAAAACTTTGATCGTTGCAGGAATGATGTCAAGCTGCTCGCTGACCTTTTCGCCAATTTTATAAAGAGGCTTTCCCGTCGTCGGACAAAACTTTTGATCCGCAGCCAGATCATAAACAATCTCTTCTCGATCCAAAAAATCCGGCAGCGGACGGCGTTTGCCGCGCCCTGGGCGGCGGCTATACTGCACCGTAATTTTACCGTTTTCTTCAGCTGGTTGGGAGTCCAGCTCGACTTCAACTTCGTTAAAAAGACTGCCCTGACTAGGGTCTATAAACTTTTCAGACCGTCGGCCGTACTGAAAAATGGTTAAAAGACGAATTCTGGCTTCGAGTTCTTTAACTTCTTCGACTTTCTTTAAATAATTGGATTCGACTTCTTCGAGCTTCTTGCCATAGCTAAGTTGTATTTCAGAAATAATTGCTTTGAGTTTTTCAGATTCATTAGGCAGCGATTTAAGATCGGTTTGCATTCAAATTTTATACCGAAAATAATTTAGTTTGTCACTAACTTACTCGCTCATATTTTAGTTTTTTATGTTTGGTTATGTTGCCACCTTGAAGAAGTAAAATAAGCATGTCGGCTTTAATACTTGTACTTTTTTCGTCGCGGTCTTTAAGCCAGCTAAATCGATTTTTTTCGAGCTTTTTATTCCACAGCGCAAAACCCGTCTCGTCCCAGTAAATCATCTTTAAAATACGGCGCGATCTCCCACAAAAAACAAAAAGACTTGGGCCAAACAAATCAGTCTCAAGCTCGCTTTCAATGATACTTGTAAGGCCACCGATGGCTTTGCGCATATCGACGAATTCTTGGTAAACAAAAATGTTTTTAAATTTATGAATGGATTTCAAAACGGACCTACTTTAGCTGACCAAGGAAATCGGCCAGCCACTTTGGATCAGTACTCGCCGGAATCTTCAAGACAACCTCACCCGCAAGACGCAGCTCAAGCATGGCGGGCTGACTTAAACTGATAAATTTTGTCGGCTTTAGTTTTTTAGACCCGCCTGCAAATTTTTTTTGCCAATATACCAAAGTATGAAGACTGAGATTTTTTTGCCTACAAAATTCATTTCGACTAAGGCCTGAACTCTTCCAGACCTCAATCATATCTTTCCAGTAATTTTGTTTTGCTTCTGACATTCCGCGCCCTCCTAAGGTTGGGGGCACCATCCTGCTCATTAAGACCCTCACTTTTTGCAATGCTAGTAAGTCGGTGACGATGGGTTAGCACTAAATAAGAAACCCAACCTAAAAAACCAGGGGCTATCTTGTTATTATTTTCTGGCATAGTCACCCCATTTACATTTAAGCAATAAACATTTCATTTTGTACCCACTGGCAAAGGCACTCGTGCAAGCGAAGATTCGCGGGATTTAAGCCTTTGCTGACTGCAAAGTTCTCAAGATTTTCACAAGCTTCAGCAAGATTTTGGCCGCCACTTATAAAGTTAAGAAACATGAGCTGTGCGTTATCTAATTTATCACATATCACTTGCCAGCTTTTCCTAAATATCACCTGATGTTCAGATTCATACTTTTCCGAAACCCAGCTTATATCAAAGATTATATTCTTCTCACGCAATCTTTTAATGTCGTTACAAATGTCGACAAGAGGCCATCGGGATGAATGAGTTAGCACGAAGGGTTGTAGTCGAAGTTTAACATTTTCAGGCTTTTTTCCTAAAGCACTGCCTAATACCTCTAAGGAAAGTGGAGGAAAACCCTTAGAATGAAACACCCGTGCACATTTTAACTCAAGCATTGCCATATCCTCAAGCAAACTGCCCAAATCGTGAGATTTTAAAGTAGAAATGTATTCTGGAAAACCCAAGCAGACTTCAAATAAGTCATAGGCACTGAAGGTCTTGCCGCGCAGATAGCCAAATACTAATTCTTCGAAAGGTTGTTCACCAAAAATAAATGCTGTTCGGCCGAATGTCTCTAAGAGCGCGTCTTTTACCCTGCTGATGTAACCGTTTTTATAAACGAACAATCTATTTGGGTACTCAAGAAACTGCTCAAACAGCTCAGATGATTGTAACTCAGGGTACATCCTGTTAAAAGTAATGTAATTTAGTAATAATGATTGAATATTATGGTTCTGCATTCTGACAAATTCCCTGCAAAATTTTGTCGGCTCGCCCTCTCTCCTCAAGAAGGATATCAAATTCGGGAATAGACTCGTCCCATTCGATAAGAGTTGGAACATTGCCTAAACTGCGAAGAGCATACTGATACAATTCCCAAACGTCTTCACAAACAGGGGAATCATGTGTATCATACAAAAAGTCATCATTAATAATGCTATGACCGGCTAAATGAATTTCACCGACAAATTCTGGGTGTACGCGATCAATATATCCTCTAGGATCAAAACCAAAATTTTTCGCGTTTACATAAACATTATTGATATCCAACAATAACCCACATCCGCTTTTCCAAAGGATTTCGTTGATAAATTCTATTTCGCTGAGCTGCGACGTTTTAAATCCAATATAAGACGATATATTTTCGAAAAATACTCGACGACCTAATCTATTCTGAACCCTATCTATATTATTTACGATTGTTTGAATGGATTCGGAATTAAACGGTAGGGGTAATAGATCAAAGGCACTGTGACTTCCGAGCCCGGTCCAGCAAAAATGATCGGTAACTATCCAGGGATCGATTCTTTGAACTAATTTTGATAACGCATCCAAATACTTTATTTCGGTACCACGTTCTGAGCCGATTGACATGGAAACGCCGTGCAATGCGATGGGATATGTTTCTCGGATTTTTTCTAAGACAGCAAGAGGCCTGCCCTCCGTAAACATATAGTTTTCAGAAATTGCCTCACACCATGGAACAGAGTTGGATGTTGAGTCGAGCATGTTTTCATAATGGATTGCTCGCAATCCAATTCCAACTCCGTTTATTCGTCCACTAGTCACTTATCCAGCCTTAAATTTTCCGCCTTGTTCGTTACACTCGGCGTTTGACATTTTTAACCAGCCTTTTCCTTTACAGGAATTTTTGCCGGCACAGGAATGACTCTTACCGCCGCAAGCACCTTGTCCTTTACAACTATTTATACCATGACACTCACCCATGTCGGCAGAATTAGTTGAACTTGTCGTAACACAAGATGTTGCTAAACCAGCAAATGCCGCTATTGCAATAACACCATTGATCGTACTTCCAAATAACTTTGATTTCATAATAAACCCTCTATATTAAAAAATTTACTTTATTCATTTGCCGATTTTTCAGGTTTAAATGTACCTTTTTTCTTGGTGCACTCTTCCTTCGAAAGTTTTTCCCATCCCTTGCCTTTGCATGTGTTTTTACCGGCGCATGAATGCCCTTTACCACCGCAGGCGCCCTTACCTTTACAACTGTTGACGCCATGACATTCTCCCATGTCAGTACCAGCAGATTTAGTCGCTGTTTTTTCCATTCCCATAGCCGAAACGCTTGATAAAGCGACAACCCCAGAAACCATTGCTGAAAATAAACTTGATGTCTTCACAATTACCTCCCCCCAAATACGTTTTTGTTATTGCGCAATACCTTGAGCCTCAATGAGAAGCTCAACCTCTTCGCCAACCATAATCCCACCAGCTTCGATGACTTTATTCCAGTTAAGGCCAAAGTCTTTGCGATTTATTTTCCCCTTCGCGGAAAAAGCCGCTCTTTCATTGCCCCATGGATCTTTGGCAAAACCGCCATCTTCTACATCCAGCAGTATCTTTTTTGTAATTCCTTTAATTGTCAGATTTCCCGTTGCTTTACCACCACCTGATTTAGTCGGCGCGTAACTTACCATCTCAAAAATAATGGTGTTTCCGGGTGCTTTTGTGTTCTTAGGATCTACTCCGAAAAAATCCGGGCTTTGCAAATGCTTGTCACGATCTTTTTCATTCGTGTCTATGGAATTAACTTGAATGGTTGTTTTGACGGCGGTGAACTTTTTTGATTTCTCATCATAGGTAAATTCGCCGTCGAAATTATTGAATCGCCCTCGAACCTTACTAATCATCAGATGTTTAACGGCGAAGCCAATATTTGTATGTTCTTTATCGACCTTATAAGTTTTGCCAAAGACACTTGATCCCGTAGACAAAAACAATAGGAAACCTAACCCGCCTACAACCCACTGCTTCATTTTTTATTCTCCTAACCCTCAATAAATATGGCAGAAATTTATATTAAAGTTTATATATAAACTTCTAAATTGGTCAATGATATATTTACTTCCTTAGTGCATCAGGTGTTATTCTTGTACAATAAAAACACAGTAGTAAACTGCTTACTACGGACTTCGTTTTCATTGCTGGGTTGTTATGGTAACTTCCTTTCGATAATTTTCCGGGATGTAATTCAAAGGAATAAACGAAATTTTTGCAAAAACATTTTGAACCAAAGAAATCTTTTAATGAAATTCTAAAGCAGCCAGAAATTTTGACCTGGCGCGCTATGATGTACGCTCATAAAGCCGTATTCGCAGTTCTGGAATCTAATTTACAAAAAGCCGGTTGGACCGTGCCAAGGTTTCAAATTATGTTTTATCCGTATTTTGAAGGCCCCTTAGCTCCTTCGGAAATTGCTCACCGACTTATTGTGACGCGAGGCAATATTACTGCTTTTTTGCGACGGCTTGTTGCCGATAAATTGATAAAGGCGGTTACCGGAAATAGTGAGTTAAGGCCTAAATATGCTTTAACGATTGAGGGCAAAAGGGGATTTGAAACGATTTTTCCACCTCACGCCGCAAGGGTTAAAAAACTAGTTCCATCTTTGGATCATCATGCAATCGAACAATTGAACCGTATTAAGGAAAATGCGGAACGCCTTTCTAAGACGATGCGTTAGGTTCTGACGCGTTTTAGAAGGATCAAATTCTTTATCCTTTTAGATTAGGCAAAAAAAGTCGGCAAAAATGCAAATCCAGCTCCTATTAAATACAAAGTTAACGAAATAAAATATATTACTTGGGACCAATCTCTAGTTATTGAGCAAGCTTCTCCCAATTTTAGATCACGGGGACAAGCCACTAACCGCGATTTCCACTGAAGATATCCAGCTATCGATAACATCACAACACCGAAACCAAAGAAATAAAGTTTTTGTTCTGATAGCCACACCAATTGTGGAAATGTGCCAATCAAACTTGCGAAAGTAGCTCCAGCGCCAAGCACAACAAACAAAGCCGGTAAACCGCAGCATACAATAGTGCTGGCTGAGGAAAATAAACTTATAAAAGAGCTTAATCGCTTCATATTACTTCCGCTCGATTGAAGTGATGTTATATCCGGCATCCTTAAGAATTTCGTTGATTCGAGCATCAGAAATATCTTGGTTTTCCTTTAGATTTAATTTAACTAGTTTGTCGCCAAGGTTAACGTCAATCGCTTCAACCGAAGGCTCAGCTTTAAATTTTTTAGTAATACCTTGGGCGCAAAATCCACATACCATGCCATTGACGCCGATTTTAATTTCCTTTCCCGCAGAAAAAGCGAGACTTGGAAGGATTAGTAAAAACATTAAAATAATTTTTTTCATGACTGAGTCTCCCGTTAAAAGTGAAACATAAAATTCATCATCCAGTCCCCTTTAAGGCTAACGCCTGATTCTACGAGAAAGCTTTTGTAGTACATTCTATAAAATGGAGTGATGACGTATTTTTCTGACAAAGTTGGGTGATACTGGTATTGAATCATGAACCAACTTGCTATTTCGTTGAACTCTGCTTCGTAAGGCGCAAGACCTAAACGAAACTCTCCATGGTCAAATCTTTCGGCAACATTTGACCACATGGTTTCCCATTTTCCCATAATAAACCAGGTTCGGCTTTCGGCATCGGCTTCGATACCTAATTGCTCTGCATGTCCCTCTTTATCCAAAAATTTTGCGCCGCCGACGCCTGCATAAGCATAAATGTTTGCTTGCGATTCGGGATTGTTCCAGCGCTTGAGCAAAAAGTCTGCTTGTGGAAAATAAACCGAATACTCTCCCTCAGGCATTTCCATTCGCATAGCGCGTGCGGCAACAGCCGCATAATGGCTGTAGCTATAAGTTACCCAATAGTCGCTTAAGAAAGGTTGGTTCCAAGTCATAACTCCAACCGCGCCCTTGTATGAAACGGGATGGGCAATGACTGTTGCAGACAAAACAAATAGAAAATATGTGAAAAATATGGAAAATTTAAGCATAAAGCACCTTTTTGCTTAAAATGCGCGTTGCACGACCAAATTCAAGCAATGTCATACCACCAATTATTGCTCCCGCGAGCCAAGCGATCGTCAGGATCTCAAAAATATCAGCGCCAATTAAGAAAAAGACAAACATAGAAGCTATACTAAGCGCAGAAATCTGAAGAGGTTGGTGTTTCCGAAGAACTCGAAGTTCGTCAAAATTTAAAATGTAGGCGCTAACTAATAATGACGTACCTACAAATAATGTGCCGCACGCAAACATGCAACCTTGGGCACCAAATCGCATAAATAGGTGCATGATTCGATGCTCATCCGTTAAACTCATGCCAAATTGCGGGCAGAACAATAGAATTAAGGTTCCGATCGCTGTCTGTATTGCACCAAGCTTGAGAAAAATGTGGAGCCTAGACGGATTAAGATCATGTTTCACCTGACTGAAAAGTTTTTCTTTTACTTGCTTTGAAGCTTCACTTGATCCCGCTGTCATAAATTCATTGAATTCTTTTCGCCAAATTTCTTCATTAGGATTTCTGGTATTCATACTGACCTCCGAAGCTTTCGCACCGCGCGGCTAATAAGTTGACGAATATTTATTGAGGAGGTTTCGAGTCTTTCTGCAATTTGAGAAAATTCAAGGCCTTGCCCATAACGCATTTCTAAAGCTTTTAACTGTGAATCAGGTAGCTCATTCAAGGCACTAGATAAATTCTCCGTTGAACAAATCGAATCGGATGAGGCATACTTTTCGAGCTGATCGTTGTCCACAGTCTCTTCATGTTTTTTTATTTTGATATAATCAATTAAAACTGATCGGCTTATTATGAACAGCCATGGAGCAAATAAAAACTTGGCAGAATAGAGATGTCGCGACTTGTGAAGCTTCAAAAATATTGCCTGAAGCAAGTCGTCTTGTTCGTTGCGATTGAATATTCTTTTGCCAATGGACGAATAGATTTTTCCTGAATAGCGCCGGTAAAGCTCTTCGAATGCTAAGTTGTCGCCAGCTTGGTAGGCTTGCATTAGATCCTCATCTGATTGAGTTTTAAGGGTCATTAAGCCTTCTACTTCCAAAGCTGATTTACGAGTCAATTGTCTGTTTGTGACAAAAGGATGAAAATAATTCTTAATATGCTGATTTTACGACATAAATTGAAAAAGTTACACCAAATTATTGAGTGCTAGATTAAAGTAATTTCGAGGCTGGAACTACCGATGATAAAACTGTTGGTCGCCTTTTTTCTCTATCTTGAACGCGCAAACGTCAAGACTCCCAGAGATTGAGATCCCAAGAATATTCCATAAACTCTATTTTGGTACGATTCTTAGCTAATGGTTTCATTGGTTCTGTTCCAAACCTTTCAATGATCTTATATATTCCCCCGCCCCACTCCTCGAAATCTTGTTTATACCAGTCAAATATTTTTGAAAGTTGTAATTTGTCAGCTTTTGGACCAACTTGATTTCGCGATGGATCAGCCAACCAAAGTCTCATTTGCTCATCTAGTTGTTGATCTAATTTGACACCCGTATAAGCCTCACTTCTCAAAACGGGGCAGGATTTTGAGGCACAGTTAACCGCAGCATGGATGCGATAGTCTTTATATTTAGGCCTCAGGTATTCATGTTCGATCGGATCCAATGATTTTATGGATCCACCCAACAAGCTAAAAAACTGAATGCTCCATGGTTTTCTGAAAAAACTGCCAGTATCCTTAATTGATTTCACGGGATAGTGATCGATAATCAGTTTCACAGTATATGCGTTATATGCGTTGATCAAGAAAGCCATTTGCTCGTTACGAGACCACCCCTGAAACTGTTTCATATCTACAGATTGGAGAACTTGAAGATACTTATCAAAATCATGTTTTTGATTTGAATTTTTAAGATCAGTATTGAGTCGTCCGTAGGCGAACAAGCCATCTTTCATATTCTTCTGTAATACAGAATTCCACATTGTATGGTTTTGATCAAATGTTTTCTCTTCGGAATTTGCCACTGTCGAGAAACATATAACGAACATCATAAAAATTAACCTGAAAAATAAAGAGTGTCGCATTCTTGTTAACCTCTTCGCCATGTGTGAAATTTCTCCAGCATCCGCAAAATTTTCTCTGGAGCGTGAGCTTTTTTCCAGACTCCAGCAGCATATTTATTGGCTTCCGCAAAAGTAGGATAGGCATGCACAGTTCCAAGTATTTTATTTAAACCCAGCCCATATTTCATCGCCAAGACAAATTCTGGTAAAATCTCACCCGCATGCGAACCAACGATAGTCGCGCCCAAAATCTTATCCTTTCCAGGAACGGTCAGCACCTTGACAAAACCTTCATCTTCACTTTCAGCTATCGCCCGATCCAAATCATCTATCCCGTATTTAGTTACCTCATAATCGATTCCTTTTTGCCTGGCTTCAAGTTCATTTAAGCCAACACGGGCAACCTCTGGTTCGGTAAAAGTAACCATGGGAATATAACTATAGTCCGCACGAAAAGCTTTGTAGGGGCTAAAGAGAGCATTAACGCTAGCAAACCACGCCTCATGAGCAGCGACATGCGTAAATTGAAGATCTCCGGTTATATCTCCACAAACAAAAATATTTGGAAAATTTGTGCGCATATACGAATCGGATGCAATACGTCCACGATCGGTTATTTCTATTCCTAATTTTTCAGCGCCAAAGCCCTCGATGTTAGAGCGCCGACCAAGAGCAATGAGGACCTCATCAAAAGCAATTTCAACTGTTTCTTCACCAGCCTCACAGCGAAGGATTTTTTCACCATTATTCACCATGAACGCAATTGCCTTGTGATCGGTTAATATCCTGACACCTTCTTTTTTAAATTTTTCTGAAATAATTTCGGAGACGTCATTGTCTTCGCGTCCTAGTATACGTGGCGCCATCTCGACGATGGTTACTTGAGAACCAAGTCGACAAAAGGCTTGAGCCATTTCTGCTCCAATCGGCCCCCCGCCTAACACGAGGAATCTTTTGGGGCAAGTGACTAAGTCCCAGAGATTATCTGAGGTACGATAAGAAATATTCTCCAACCCTGGAATTTTCGGCACCAAAGGCCTGGCGCCTGTTGCGATAATAATATTTTTAGTCAAAAGCCTGCGCCCGTTTACTTCAACTTCATAAGGAGTGCAAATCTCAGCTTCCCCTGTAATACATTCCACCCCCAAACTCTCATAACGATCCTTTGAGTCATGAGGTTCGATTTTCTTAATGACCGAATGAACTCTTTCCATAACTTTACTAAACTCAAAGTCGACTTTAATCGAATCCATGCCATATTCCGCATACCTATTGCTTAAATTTGCGATCTTCGCGGATTTGATCAATGCTTTGCTAGGCACACAACCCGTGTTTAGGCAATCGCCACCCATTTTATGTTTCTCGACAAGCGCAACTTTCGCCTTCACAGCAGCTGCAATATAGGAAGCAACCAATCCTCCAGATCCAGCGCCAATAACAACGATGTTGTAATCAAATTTTCTAGGAGTCTTAAATTTTAATAGGGATCGCCTTGACTTAGTGAAACTAAGTATTTTCTTGGTAAACAGTGGGAAAAATCCAAGAACAGCAAATGAGGCAATCATCCCAGGAGACATAATTCCGGAGAGAGAATCCAGCTTTGCCATTTGTGTTCCAGCATTCACATAAACGGCTGTACCCAAAATCATCCCCAGCTGACTGACCCAAAAAAATCGGCCTACCGAAATTGGCGTCAGACCCATACCCAAATTAATAACGAAGAAAGGCACAACCGGAACAAGACGTAAGGTAAAAAGATAAAAGCTCCCATCTTTGCGTACGCCTTCATTCAAGCCTTTTAATCTTTGCGCAAATTTTGCCTGCACATAATCACGTAAAAAGTAACGCGCAATAAGAAATGCCGCGGTTGCGCCAATGGTACTAGCAAAGGACACAAGTAATGTCCCTGTCCAAAACCCGAAGAGAGCTCCAGCGGAAAGAGTAAGAACTGTGGCCCCTGGAATCGACAAAGCTGTAGCAACCACATAAATTACAAAATAAGCACCCAGCATCCCAATGGGATTTTGCTCATAGAAAATTTGAAATTCATTTTGCTTTGATTTGAAATATGAAAGTGTCAGATAATGTCCGAGATCAAAATAAAAAAAAGTGGCAATAAACAGAACAATAGTGATGAGCAAAAGAATTTTTGATTTATGCAACTTCACGGCAACTCCAAAAGATTTGGCTACTTGATCCGACAATTTTTATAATGCAATTTTTAATTTAAATAACAATGTTTTTATTGAGACAGAGCATCGGCAATCGCCTGGATCTGGCTGGCATCCAATGAGATTGTTTGCATTTGCGGGGTTTGGGCAATCGCGTTCGCGATCTGCTGCGCTGTTCTTCCTGGTTTATTTGTTGAGGCCAAAGGACTGTGGCATTGCGCGCAATATTGGGCATATAACTGTGGGCCTTGGGTCAATTTGCCGTTATTTGCAATGGGCTGACTTGGGCGAACTGTGCTTTGTGTTTTGCACGAAAAATTTAACAATAATAATGCTAAACAAAATAATCTATAAATCATTAGTTACCCGTAGCAATTCGTAAGTATGGAAGAAGGTCAGTTTGAGAACCCGTCGATTGGTGACAGCCTACACACATTTGCGCATCCGCTGACGGCATGGGCGATGTTGGAAACTGATTTGCCGGACCCATATAGTACTGCCAGGTACCCGAAGTTTTTACCATACCAGTAATAACCGACTGGTTTTTTCCATCAAGAAACTGTTTTATAGCGACGGTTCCATCAGGAACACTTGGTACAGAACTTTGACCAAATAGAGTTCTAATATTTGCCGAATACCAAATCTCCGCGTTACGCCCCTGCCCTTCACCGTGTTGAGTTGTGGCTAATGGAATGCTCGTACCTTTAATAAATTGCGGATTGGATTTGAAATTTGGATCAAGATGGCCGGGACCAGGCCCTAAGGTTGTCGAACTAACAAAGGCTTTTGGCAAGTATGGCAATAGATCTGTTTGTGATCCAGATGACTGATGGCACCCAATACACATTTGCGCATCCGCCGCTGGTATAGGCGAAGTGGGGAACGGATTCTCAGGACCCATAAAATATTGCCAGCTTCCACCGCTCTTTACCATTCCGGTAATCATAGTCTGGTTATCTCCGGTTAGAAATTTCTTAATTGCAACTGTCCCCTCAGGAACTGGTGCGATTGATGATCGACCAAGTAGGGATTGGATGTTTCCGGAGTACCAAATATCTGCATTTTTGCCCTGGCCTTCACCGTGCTGAGTCGTAGCTAATGATTGCGCGGTAGCTTTCAAAAAACTTGAGCTTGTCGCATAACCGGGGTCCATAACTCCTGGTCCATTACCTAATGAAAGATTATCTGTATTCGGTCCGCGTCGAGTCGTTCGAGTATCAATCGTTGTCTTACAAGACAAAAAACTTAAAAACGTAAAATAAAACAAAAGAAATTTGAAAACTATTTTTAGTTCGCGTCTCATAATTACCTCGTTGTTGGACTGATACCCAAAAGAAATATGAGCATTAATATTCACATCACATAGTGGGGATTATGTTTCTTTTGGGTATACAGTATCCTCATAATAACATATTCTCGTAAATAGTTTATATATAAACTTTCAACTTTTAACCTTTTTCCAAAAAGCAAGTTTTGTGCCATTGCACTATCCCAATGTTTTAAGGAGGTTACATCAGGTGGTCCTGTATAAGCTTTTTATATTGGGGGCTATAATATTCATGAAATTCGACACTCTTCTGGCGGAACCATGGATTGCCAATCGTTTCGCACAAAACTGCGCCGGTTGCCATGCACCGGGCAGGCAGAATCTGCCAGCTTCTCAGAGACGCTGTACTCTATCGTGCCAAGGTTGCCACGTTAATCCCAACGGTGGAGGGCTTCGAGATTTTTATGGCAAATGGAATGAAAATCGTTGGCTAAGATCGTTTCCTGTAAAAAAATATCTTGCTGACCACCGTCATCCTCAGCCGCTTAACGAACAATATTATGCGTCGTCTTCAAAAAGCAAAAAAAAATTGCCGCGTAAAATGAGCGCCACATTCGAAAATGTCGACGAAAAACTTTACGATAAATACCATGATACGCAGCATGAAATGCTGACAAAGGACCGAAGTCAATGGTTAAAAAATATTCCTCAAGAAGACCCCTACCGACAATTAAAGCAAAGTCATGTCGATGGTGGTGCTGATTTTCGCTATCAATTGGCAAATTTTACTTCAACATCAGAAATAGAAGGCGCAACAACGGAGTCCAAATTTGATGAAATGTGGTTTATGACAGCTGATGTTTCGTTACGTTGGCGACCAATGCACAAGAAAGTCCACCTCGTCATTGAAAATCGCTATCAAGGAATTCCCGGCCAGCAAAAAATGCGTGATTGGTTGAAGAACTTTAATCGACGTAGCCTCTACCTAAAGGTTGATGACCTGCCTTATAATCTTTACTCGATGATTGGCATATATAGACCCTTTATAGGAAATGCCTCAGCCGATCACACATCACTATTTGAAACCTTGAAATCAATAGCTCTAACCGAAAGCCCAGCAGGATACGACTACAATTTTGAAACGGTTTCAATTGGTGGCTCACCAAACGTGCCATTTGCCAATGTGCATTTAATCGGTTCCCAATATCGCAGTGGTGAGGTCAATAATAAATCTAACAAAGGTATTGCTTTTAACCTTGGCGGCAGATTTGTTACGCTTGGCCTCTCACCAACTTATAGTTTCTGGTACAGTATAAAAAATCTTCCCGAAGATTCTGAAACTGAGGCGACAACAATGATAAATAGCCTCAATGTTGGCGCCCAAATTTGGCGACTGACTCTCAATGCTGACATCATGCATATTAAAAAAGATGTTGGTGATTTTGCCCAAATTAGTGCGACATACATGGGAATAGAAACCTACCTACAACTTTGGCGTCACATTTACGGATTTTCGTCGCTAAGCTATGCCAATATCACCAAGGCTCTTGAACCAGGAACAACAACACAAATGAGATTTGGTCTGCGCGGCTTTATCATACCTGGGGTTGATTTGAGCCTAGCCTACTCACTTGAGTTTGATACAACGGATGCAAACGAACTGAATCCTGAGAGAAAACTGGATGAAAGCGGCTTCCTAGCTCAATTACATCTTTATTTGTAAGTCTGCCAAATTGACGCGGTTGTATGCTGTTGATAAAATAAATCACTAAAATCAGAGGAGATTATAATGGCATTCTTCCGAAAACGTCTGAAGGCAATAGTGGTTTTATTGAGCATTTTATTTGTCATCACTATTGCTATGGGTGGTCGTTGGTTTTACAAACGCTATCAAATCTCTAACACCATGACAATTCCAGTAACAGAATTTTCCAATTCTGAATATCCGGAAGATCCATCTAATCGAAGTATTCACTATGGAAGATATTCAGGTAGAGAACTAATGCTCGTCAAGCGGGACGAGACACATTTCGACTTTGTCTTTCAGCCAAGTCACAAACATGTCGCGAAAGTTATTTTCAAAAATATTGATCTAAGTTTGTTTGTCCCTACGGCGCCCGCATGGACTAAGAATGATCCGGGATTAGAAAAAATTGCTTTTGTAGATAGGGAATGGAATCGTCAACAGGTCAGTTTCCGCCCGCAATCAAAATTTATTGAGGTTCGTGGTGGCAATGGTTTTGAAAAAACAAACATCTTCTCCGCAGAAATCGCCCGCAACTGTCTGAATGCTGGTCTTTGGGAGGTTCTGCTCTTTACGCAAGAAAACGGCCAAAAGGCTCTTTATTACCAGGGCTGGTTCAATTTTCCACTGGGACATTATAAGCAGATCTTCGAACGGGAAAATCAAATTTCCTATTGGAAGCATTGGTGGAGTCTGGAACATTGGGTCGATCCTGTTGGTACACGGACCGAACTGAGCCAGCTTCGTCGGGTTTTGTCTGAGGAAAAAATTAAAGCAAATTTTGTAAGTAGCGAACAGATATTGGCACTAGGAGAACAGCAGCGCAAAGCACGTACAGCTGAATCCAGAAATCTAATTACCTGGACTGATGTTTTTTCAGAAAAAAAGATCCAATTTGCAGCTTTTATTCCACCAGGACGATATAGCTTAAAACATTTGAGAAATAATGAATATTGGCGCATGGCGAAGTTTGACAAAATTATCTCTCGCAATGTGCAATCGCCCGCCACTGAACAATCGCTGCTTGAACTTGAGCTGGTTTTCGTTCCCAAATCAAGCAAGGATCAAACGCGAATTATAGTTAGCGGTATTGATATAGATGTTATTCCACAACTGAAAACATCAGACTATTCAAAGGGACTATATATGCCAATGGGAATCGGCGTACCGCCTTTTTTCCAAAGTTATGAGGAACTAAGCCAAAAACCTCCTTTCCACGGACCTTATTTTAGCGTTATGTTAGACAGCAAGGATCGATGGCTTAATCACCATGATATTGCAATAGACGGTCCGATTATTCATCGCGATATTGATAATCCTCAGAGATTGCATATTTACTTACTTTCCTACGAAAGACATTTATTGGCCGGGCATTTTGTTGCTGATCTGAAGGATTCTGCGGAAAAGCCAGTTGCAAAACGGTCAGAAACTCAAGGAGGAACAAAAAAATCATGAGATACTTAATAATTGCACTTTTTTTTACATCTGAGCTTCTTGCGGCTCCGTCTAAAAACTATGGTTTGAAAGTTGGCGAAAAAGCTCCCGACATCGCTTTATCTGACATCGACGGGAAAAAATTTTCCTTGGCAAACGAAGTCAAAAAGGGACCGGTTGTGGCTATATTCTACCGAGGCGGATGGTGTCCGTTTTGCAACACTCAGCTTCGCTCCTTAGAATCTAAGGTTATGCCGAAACTTAAAAAATTAGGTGCTTCATTGATTGCCATCAGTGTTGATAAGGTTGATGAAGGCCTTAAATCAAAACAAAAAGACTCATTTTCCTTTCGAATTTTTAGCGACAGTAAGGCAGAAATACTGCAACGGTATAAGATCGCATATAAAGTGCAGGATGAACTGGTTTCAACTTATAAGACAAAACATGGAATTGACCTTGAAAAATCGTCTGGCGAAAAACATCATCTTATCGCTATTCCCTCTGCCTATGTGATTAATCAGGCTGGTGTTATTACATTTGCCTTTGTGGACGAAAACTATAAAAATCGAGCACCAGAAACAGAGATTATTAATGCGGTGGAAAAACTCTTAAAGAAGAATAAATAACATTCCGCGCTATATCGCTCGAAATTCGTACAAAATCATCCGCCCGCGCTTTTCAGATGTTTATATATAAACATTATGCTATATGAAAAATTGTAATGCCCTTTAGATAATTTGGGGCGGATCAATGGAGAAACCAACGTGCAACTTTCAATAAAATGGAAGCTGTCGGCTTTCATTGGAATAGTGCTACTCCTAACGATTGGCGCTAGCGGCTTGGTCTTGTACCAGTCTTCAAAGACCCTGCTTGTGGAATAAACGCAAAATAACCTGCGAGCCCTACTTCGCGAGAGAATGGTTCGATTCAGCGATTTCGAGAAAGCACAGCAATCCTCATTTGATGCTATTGTCAGCTTCGTAGCGCAAGATTTCTCGCGTCATGCGACGCTTTCAGAGTCGAATCAGATTAATATCGAGTTTCGCAATTACGTAAAGCGTATACTTCGCGGAAGACCTGAAATATTGAACGTCATTGTTGTCGACAAAAGCGGGCACGTGGCACTATCAGTGGCGCCAGAACTAGTCGGTATGGATTATTCACAGCACGCTGAAATTATGAACGCCCGTCTCGGACCTCGCCTAGAATTGCCCAGCGATGAACGATCCAGTTTGACCGCAACATACTCCGGACGAATGCCAGTTTCGTCGCCAAGCAAGACTGATTATGTCGTAGTTCTTTACATTAATATGCTGAAATGCCGACTTATTCATACAGCCAAAGAAAAATCAGTGATTGAGCCATTTAGAATCTTCTTTCGAACAACCTTTGATGGCACAAAGCTTAAATTTTTGGAAATTTGCTTGGTTGGCGCATTAAACTCCAAAGACGAATGACTTCGATGTTGGTTGTAATAAATACAATATGCAGACAATATTTTTCTTAAATGCCGTTTGTTATAGATGATACAACGATCGGTAAGCTCTTCTCGGAATGTTTTAACCATTCTTTCCGCATAGCAATTAAAAATAGGTTGTCTTGGAGGAATACGAAGTAGTTTAATATCAAAATACTCCTTGAGAAATTTCCCAAACCATTCCCCGTAAATTCCATCTCTATCAGAAACCATAAATAAAGGCAGTGATGTCTTTAGGCAAAAAGAAGTTGTCACAACGTTTTCCAGCCAAAATCTAGTTGGGTTATCAGTGACGGCATGAGTTATGATTTCCCGGCTCTTTGCATCTATAATAAAAAACACATAAATATTTTTTAGAAACAGCGTTTCGACAGTAAAGAAATCACATGCCAAATAAACCCCCTCAGTTTGATTTTTTAGAAATGTAAACCAACTTTGGTTACAGTTTTTTCTTGTTGGTGAAAAGCCATTATCTTTTAAAATTTTTGCTACTGTTTTTTTACAAGCTTTAATACCTAGTTTTAAAAGTTCGCCTGAAATCTTTTTCGATCCCCACCTTGAATTTGCTGCCTTCATTTCAAGGATCATATTTTTAACAGCATCAGAAACAGGCGGTCTCCCCTTATCTTTGAAGGCAAAATTCCACTTTTTCTTAATGAGTTTTTTGTGCCATGCAATAATGGTCTCTGGTTTAACGAGCACACATTTTTTAATAAGCTTCCTGGAATTTTTCATTAGAGAGATATAGAAAAATCTATCTATATTATTAAATTTTGGTTTTTTAGTTTGTCGTTTTAAGATTTGGAGTTCTTTACGAAGTAGGATCAACTCCTGGGTTCTTTTGTTTTTTGCAACAGACCAGAACAGGCATTTGATTATGATTTCAACAGTAAAGGCAATATATTCTATAAACATGGCGGTGAAAATATTCCATGTTTTGAGATTTTACTAGACTAGTATTACAGATTTTAACATCTTAAAATGGGTAGTGATATTGAGTGTTTTGAATAAGTCGGCACTACAGGAGGTGCGACTTTGGGCAAAAAATATTATTCGTAAAGGTGACAAAGTAGTATTTAAAAATCAGATATCAGGCAAGCAAACCGAAATTTCGCTAGATGGCTTAAACTATAAGAATCATAGTAAATGCGGCATGACGTGCAAGAATGCAACTATAATGGCGCCAGACTTGTAATTGAGCATCCTATATTCAAAACTAAGGTTTTACGTTAGAGATTCTTCGCTTTACTCGGAATGACGATGCGAGTGTATGGCCAGACTCACGTCATCCTCAGCGCGAAGCGCGTGAGGATCTGTAGCGAATAAGATGTTTATGAAAAAATGGCCAATCCTCGCTACGTTTAGGCGTACATCTAAGGGAAACGCGATCGCCGCGAATCGATGGGAATATGAATTTTGAGGCCCCAAAATTGGGGTTTCAATGGCCACTGAGATAGCAAAAAATATGTCGAGGTTGCTCATCTTATTTCCTATGCCTATGCGCGCACCTGCACGCGCTCCTATTCCGAGATAGTAATCTGGAGTAACTGATGGAATTGCGATTACGACATTAAACGCAGGAAAAAGATTAATGATCTTTTCTCATTTTCCTATATTATCAGACGGCAATCAACTGACATGGAGAGTGTACTATGAGAGCTGTGCTTCTATTTTTTAGTTCCATTTTTATTTGCGTTCAAGCGTTTGCCACTCAATCAACTCAATCAACCGATCTGTCTATTAGGCTCGATTGTGATGAGCGAAGCAAATACCATGGCCTAACTATAAGGAAATCTGAATCGTCAAATTCTTACTATGCTGCGCTCTACTACGGACCAATCGGTGAGGGCTCAAGCGAGCAGTTTGACGATATAGACGTCGCGGTTGACGGGTTGGCAGTCACAGTTTCAGGAAAGAAATCTGACGGCGCTAATTATAGAGCCATACACATGTCACTGCGATTTAATGGCGCGCACTACGCAGGTGACCTGAAAACTACTCAGATCAATGGAGCAGAACGGGACTGGCAAATCAGATCATGCACCACAATGATTGAAGCTCTTTAAAAAAAGCTGAGTAAAAGACTTCGGTGTCGGCACACGATCTACTGGCCATTTTCACGTTAAAGGTAAACTGAATACTTTTATGCCGCCGACGCCGGAGTGATTTTGTAATGTAATAACTGATATTTAAATTGCTGGAGCTTCGTTAAATATTGGCCAAACCACCGCGCCGTCATTCTGAACGAAGTGAAGAATCTCTAGCGCAAAACCTCAGTAGTGAATATTGGCCAATCTTCACCAAAACTTAGTCAAAATAAATTTCTAATATTTAATATAAAAAGTTTCACAAAAATCCATTTCAAAATAATTTGCTGTATTTCGAAAGGGAACATCGAACCCAGTTGGGAGCACCTCATCAGATCCTTGGGTGATTAAGTAGATTTTCTTCCCTTTTAATCGACGGCCAAACTCTTTTTGCGATGTAATTAAATCTGTCAGCCTATCAAAGAATACTTTCATACGACCTGACATGGAATACCAATAAACGGGAGTTGCAAAAATAACGATGTTACTGCTAAGAACTTTATCAACAAGCCTGAGAAAATCATCATCCTCTTTTTCATTGCAATAATCATAGTGTTTAATGTCATAATCAACTAGATGAATTATCTCATATTCAGGAAACGGACATTTCGATTTTATTGCACGAGCGGTATTGCTGTTGTGGCGATTTGATCCATTAATTACTATAACTTCCATATAATTTATCTTCCAACTTAGAAAATTTTCTTCATACGAGCTGCCGCCCCAATTTGCTTTGAATAACACTTAAGTCGGAGCTTTTCTTCTATTTCAGTAGTGCCAGACCCACAGCCATGCTTTAAATGCTATGTATTCGCTTATAGCGAACAAAGTCGCGCTCCTATGGCGATATTATATTGAATATTTAGTTTTTTTTGAACAAAAAAACGCCCCCGAGCTTTAAGGTTCGAGGGCGCTTGATTAGAGGCCTGAGGTAAATTTGATCTGAGCTTTCAGTCCCAAAGTCCGGGCAATGCGTAGCAGTCGGTCACTCGATACCTTTTCAATATTGCCGCTAAAGATTGGCGAGATAGCAGAACGAGACATCTTGGTAGCAAGTGCCACTTCGGATCTTGAGAGGTCTTTTTGGACGATTTGTACTTTTATCGCCTCTAGAATTTTTCTTCTGATCGCTTCGGTGTCTTTTTTAACGGTAGCATCGTCAATTGGTTTAATGATTGGCTCGTAGTTGAAACTCGATTCAAAGAAAAACGGATTTGAAATGATAGCCTCCTATTTAACTAAAGAAATTGAGCCCAAATACCGGGCTCTTGTTAAAGTTTTGTTTGCGTTTATCGTATCTTGCTGTAGTTCTCGTGTCCGCATGATTTACTGCTTTTGCAACGGTGTAGATATCTTCGCCGTTCTCCAATAGGCACGAAATGAAGGTCGCTCTTGCCGAATGCGGCGTTATACGTTTGGAATTATTAATTTTACGAGCCCATTTTTTAACAATGTATCCGAGAGCCGTATGCGATAACTTTCTATTGGCTCTTTCCGCGGCTGATACTTTAGAAGCTTGAAAGAAAAACTCTTCTGCTCCTATCGGTCGACCCAGCTTTGACATCCATTCCAAATATTGACCGAGAGCGAAGCTAGTTGCCGGATGAATCGGAACTTGATTAAGCTTTTGGCCTTTTCCGATATAGGTCAGAATCTTCATCCCTTCAAGGTTTTGAAAGTCTTTTAACTTTATGCCTCTAACCTCTGCGTTTCGCATACCTGTGGTAAACAGCAACATCATGACGGCTTTGTGCATTGGATTGGCTTTTCGCATGATCAATGCAAACAGCTGCCGCATTTCGGCTTCGTTGAATGCTTCCGTGTCGCGCACGTTGATTCTATTTGGTCTGTTGCAAAACTCTGCTGGGTTACGATCGACAACATCTCTTTGCAGAAGAAACTTGTAGAAGCTAGCAACGGAAGAGATCTTTCGATTTACGCTATTCGGTGCATAGGGTTTACCCGTTTTCGACGGCGTCGCTTCAAGATAATTTTTATATTTCACTAAATGAACGCGTTTGATATCTGCAAAATACACCTTATGCCCCTCTACAGTGGGAACGTTAAAATGTTTCTGCGTAAAAGCGAAAAAATTCTTTAGATCTTGTCGGTAAGAGCGCTCAGTCGTTGGAGTGCGATCGCGTAGAAATTCGTAAAGTAAATCTTCAACAGAATCTTCAGGTGGAATGTATTTAACTAGTTGCGTTTGCTCTGTTTTCCCGGAAACAATACCGATGGTTTGGCTCAATAGAACTCCTAAGTTTAATGAAATTTCGTTCTTTTTATCTTATTTTTGATTATTTCTTTTTTGTGGGTCCTCCTTAAACTTTTTGCCAGTTTGATTCATCTGTGTGCGAGTCATTTCCTTCGTAAGGTCGCTTAACGTGTTGCGCTTACCGTGCTCGATGATTTTCTCACCGGCAGCTTTTTTTACTTGGTAAAATATCCAGTCCATAACCGCTTTCCCGGCCCCAAAAAGAATGACAATAGCTAGCGTCATTTCTGCCAATGCTTTCAACATATTTTTCCCTTTTTTCAGTTTTAATTAGCCAAAAATTATGACGTCATTTTTCATAATCTTGCGAATCAGCCTAAGGAGAAGGTTTACCTGCTCTGGATTCATCTTTTTAATCAGCTCGCTCGCCTCATCTTCTGGGCTCGTATTTTCTCCAAGCTCACGGGCCATAATATAAAGTGTCCGCTCTCCATTGATCCCGTAGAAAGCTAAGAGCCTTCTCAAATACTCGCCTTTGGGGACTGCCATCCGACCTGACTCGATGTGAGCAATCGTCGAATGATTCTTCCCAAGCTCTTTACCCACCTCTCGCAGTGACAAGCCACGGCTCAGTCGCCATTTTTTAAGTAACCTAGCCTCGTTGGTTAGGATAATTTTTTTACTTCTTGAATTTCCAGGCACTTAAATCTCCTTTTTAAACAAAAGCTCTAACCTTGTAGAGCGCGGCGTTTGAGAATATTCTCAAGGGCATTTTTTAAGCTCCACTTTCTTCTCAAGCGTAGCAAGGGTTTTGGTGTTTTTAGACGAAGCGGAATTCGGAAGTGTTGGCTCCCAGATGTAGTTGTAAGTATCGAAAAGATTTAGTAGTTTTAATGTCTCCTCGGAGGAGTTATTGAGAAGAATTTTCAAGAAGCGTTCTGGTTTCCTCCACCATTTCCAAAATCCACTCAATTTAAAACCTGATTAAAGCCGCTTAAGAACTCGGTCCCAACTGGCGTTCGGGCCATAACTGAAAATTATAAATTCAGCGCGACCGACGATATTCTTGGCCGGCACTGTGCCCCAGACGCGAGAGTCTGCGGAGTTATCGCGATTGTCGCCCAAGAC
>JBGSSB010000009.1:0-22608 GCA_041737255.1 Chlamydiales bacterium
TTACCACTCTTAGAAAAGAGAAAGCTTGTGAGACTATTGGTTGAAGAAGTAATTATACGGCCAAGAGAGATAAAGATTAAGCATTGCGTGCCAATACTAAGAAAAACTGATCAAAAGAGTCCATTAGTGGAAGTTGATCTAGCACAGCCTTACTAATTCTCTCAGAAAAAGTTGCCCCTTTCACCCCTTTACCTTTCAATAGCTTTGCTTGCTCAAGTAACGGAATAAGCTTTTGTTCAATCGAGCACAACAGCTCATCACAGGTTTTAACCTCAATTCCACTCTTTTGGCAAAGACTAGCAACCTGAGGGTTTAGCGCATTAGGAACATCAGCATGCGCCTGACAAAGAAATACAACCGTTTTTTCGATAAGCTCAACGGTTTGCAAATCAATTTTGCCTAATTTCTGAGCAGATTCTATTTTTTTATGCAATTGGTTGGTTGCCATTAAGTGATCAAGGCTATTGGCTAAGTCAACGAGATAACCTAAAGATGAGTCATGTATTGAAGCCATAAGCACCGAAATAGAAGTACGCTAAAACCTCTATTTGTCAGGATTGGCTTTAAGAATCAACTATATATTCTAAAAGATAGATGCGGATTACAAACAAAAAACTCTATGATTGCTGATGTAAGACCTTGACTAGTCACCCATAAACCCTTCATTTTTTAAATAATATATTGATTTTTATATGGAAATAACGCATCATTTCGAAAATAATTTACGAGGAAACCGTGGCACCTTCTTTAGCTGCACTTTGTCAATATACAATTTTAGACAATATAGATGCCTTTGGTCCAATACTATTGCCAGAAACCTTAGCCGATAAAATGGCGAAACTTTCATTGAAATCAGGGCTGCAAAAAGCAGATGTAAAACTTTTCCATGGAGTACAAACGATAAGGGCAAAACACCCTCTTGCGCCAGAAACAATCCAGGAATTATTTGACAGACACAGAGATACACTACAAGTAGTTGAGCTGACGCATTGTGATTTTAAAGATGTAAAGTTTGGACAAACACGACTAAAACAACTAAAATCTTTAGCTTTAATAAGTGCAAGAAATCTTACTCAATCACAATTTAATGATCTTTGCTCGATTTTACCGCAAGAAATTGACTCTCTCTCAATAAAAGAGTGTCCAAATATTACTCCTAATTGCCCCTTACTGCCTAAAATTAACACCCTTGTTTTTGTACCGGCAGAAATTTTTAATAGTGCCCTTGAGCTTTCTATCGATGACTGAAATGACTTGTTTTAGTGAGGTCTAATTTAAGTCGTTTATATGAAAATCTTCAAATTTCAAGGGAGATGTAGTATGATAAAAATCACAAAGTGACTGGCGAAAGGTCTCGGCTCTTTTAGGAAGGCCCTTTTGGCAATATGCTTTAACTTGGCTATGGACAGCTTGCTTAAAGGCGTTGGTATCAGCTTCAGAGCCATTGAGGTTGTCAATGCTCACACGAAAACGAAAATTAGCCGCTCTTGAAAGAATCCATTCCATGGCTTGGGGCTTAACTTCAACACTTTGAAAAAGTTCTTGCTCTGAAGCACTGCGTCCATCCGGCACATACCAGTAGCCAAAATCCTCAAGCTTGCGTCGGCTCTGGCCAGCAATCAGCCAGTGCGAGCATTCATGGAGGGCGCTTGCAAAAAAGCCGTGGGCAAAGATCAGGGTGTTATGCTGCCGGCTCTCATCAGCAGGAAGGTAGAGAGGCTCATCAGTTCCTTTAACAAGCTGCGTGTTGTAGCTAACCAAAAAACAGCCATTAAAAAGAGTAATCAAATCCTGATACTGATGCACCTACACTCCCATTGATAATGAGGTCAATAAATAGCTTAGCTCACACCACTTCCTGATGGAAGTTCATTAAGCTCAAGAAGCTGCAATTTGTCATCAGGTGATGCGCCAACTAAAAGCATACCTTGGCTTTCTATGCCCATAAGCTTAGCTGGTGCCAGGTTTGCCACCATAACAACGTGCTTGCCGATAAGAGCCTCTGGCTCAAACTGATGACCAATTCCTGATACTACCGTACGCTTCTCTTCACCTAGCTCAACTTCAAACTTAAGAAGCTTTTTACTTTTAGGCACACGCTCTGCAGTTAAAATTTTCACCACACGAAGGTCAATCTTTCGAACATCATCAAAGGTTATAAGCTCGGCTGTTGTTTTTACAGGCTCTTTAGCCACTGCTGGTGGATTCTGCACAACTGGTGCAGGTTCTGAATTTGATGTAAGCAATGCTATCTCCTTTGCAATCTGCTCGTCTTCAATTTTTGTAAAAAGGGTTTTAGGTGTTGGAAGGGATACCCCTTCTTTAACCGTTTCATTTTTTCTGGCATCCCAATAATCTGGCTTTGTCATAGCGAGCATCTCCCAGATTTTCTCTGATGTGCCAGGAAGTATTGGTGAGGCACATAACGCTAGCTGTTTAATACAGCAAACACACAAGTAGATACAGGTTTGCATCTCTTGAATACTCTCTTCATTTTTAGCAAGCTTCCATGGTTTTTTACTATCAAAGTAAACGTTACCAAGGGCTGCTATTTCCATGAGTATAGCCGAGGCTTGACGCACATGAAAGCCGCTGTAGGCAACTTCGATCTTCTCGACCAAAGCCTTAAGCTCTTCGGCAAATTGCTTATCACGATCATCTAATGGACCACATGTAGGGACTTTGGCTTGGCAGTTATTTTGTAAAAAAACAAGCGTTCGGTGAATGAAGTTTCCAAACTTGCCCACCAAATCACCATTACATTTTTGCTGAAAGTCTTTCCAGGTAAACTCTGAATCCGAGTTCTCTGGGGCATTAGAAGCTATAGTATAGCGAAGCTGCTCTGCTGAGTAGCGCTCCAAAAAATCAGCTAAATCAATATACCAGCCATCTGATTTGCTAAATTGTTTGCCCTCAAGGTTGTAAAACTCGTTTGCTGGCAGCTCATCTACAAGCTTGTATGGCTGATTTTGTCCCATAGTCATAGCTGGGAATATTGCTGCATGAAATGGGATGTTATCTTTTCCCACAAACTGCACAAGGTGCGTCTCTTTATCGCACCAATACTCTTTCCAGCGATCCGGAGTTCCCTGAAGTTCAGCCCACTCTTTAGTAGCACTTAAATACCCTATTGGCGCATCAAACCACACATAAAGAACCTTGTCAGATACCCCATCCAAAGGAAGAGGAACTCCCCAGGCCATATCTCGGGTAATAGCTCGAGGTCGTAGGTCTTGGATATAGCCTTTTATAAAGTTAACAACGTTGCTCTTCCAGTTTTTCGTTTCAAGCCACGCAAGCAGTTTATCTTTAAAAAGATCAAGGCGTAAAAACCAGTGGGTCGTCTTTTTTAGTGAAAGAGGGCTGCCTGTAAGCTTTGAGCGAGGATTACGCAAGTCTGTGGCATCAAAGCTTGCTCCGCACTGAGTGCATTCATCGCCCCGGGCACTATCATAGCCACACTTAGGGCAAGTTCCTAAAACATACCTATCTGCTAAAAATCGATTTTCTTGTTCAGAGTAAAGCTGCTCAGTTTCTTTTTTTTCGATATAGCCGTTGTTAAGTAAATCCGTAAAATATTGATGAACTATCTCAGGGTGTCCCTGCCAGGATGTTCTGGAATAATGATCAAAGGCTATCTGCATTTTTTCGAACAACTCTTTGTTGATAGCATGAAAGCGATCAACATGCTCTTGAGGAGTTTTCTTGGCAAGCTCTGCACTTAATGCAACAGCTATACCATACTCATCAGAGCCGCAAATAAAGAGCGTATCTTTGTTTTTTTGACGAATAAAGCGTGAGTAGATGTCAGCTGGCAAATAAGCGCCTGCTATGTGGCCAAAATGTAAAGGCCCATTGGCATAGGGAAGGGCCGCCGTGATAAGATTTTTTTTGTGCATAACTATAATGTTTCGTCTATTGAATCGTAAATGGGTAGTTGAATAATAAGTACTTCAAACTCTGTTCCCGGAACTTCCTTCCAGCCTAACAAAATTTTTCTAGCGCGGTCTACATAAAGAGGCCCGGGCGATGTATGAGCAAAGTGATCATCAATTTCTTGCGGCAGCGACATGGGACATGACGTTTCTGTCTGATACCCAACCATGTCCTCGTGACACAACCGTATGGTTGCCTGCTCAAGTTCGTTAAGACTACCCCAGGAGACATATTTGCCAGGATAAAATTTTTGCAAAAAGGTCCAATCTAAGCGAACAAATGAGCCCCTCACTACACTATTGGGAAAAACGCGCCCCGTCTCCGGACATATTGCAGCGTGATCGAAATCTATAGGATTGTTTTCTGGCTGAGAGTGACTTAAAATAAAATCATTCACATAGGTTCTGATTGATGGAACAATGTCAATTCCAAGCGTCATAGGTTTTTTGCTGTAAGGACTTACAGACCCATGTTTTCTTGATACCCACCACCCAAACCAAAGCAGCCCCATCATTGCCGCCATAACCAGCAGAAATGATGAGATTAGCACAAAGACTAAACCTTCGCCAAGGGACTCTATATCATTCATATAGGCTATTTAGCAGCTTTACTTTTGGATTTACCAGATGAGCTCTTTCGTTCTTTTTTATCGTCTTTAAGAGATTTCACTTCATCATTCCACGATGGCTCTGATCGATTATTGTCATATCGTGGGCTATCCTGCATAGCAGAATAATCTGGTACCTGGGCAAACTCTTCTTTATTTGCTGCTATTTCAGCTAAAATCAAGAAAGAAACATTTTGAGATTCGCTCCAAATGTCCAGCTCACGACCAGAACGTATTGTATTTTCAGCAAGCTGGATAGCGTACCGAACAAGCTCAAACTGGTTATTAAACCGCGTAAGAAGCTTCTCGTTAGTCAGTTGATCTTTGTAATCAATTTCTGTTTTCATATCTACCTTGGGTTATCTAATTCTATGCTCTTCTGCAATAATAATACTTTTTAAAACTTCATAGGCTATTTTAATGTCATCATTTACAATGACATACTGATAGGCTGTACTTGTGGCAATTTCACGCTCTGCCTCGTGAAGCCGCTTAGAAAGGCTTTCATAGTTTTCTGTACCCCTTTCCTGAAGGCGTCTGGCCAGCTCTTCAAAACTCGGCGGCAAAATAAAAATATAGGTAGCTGCAACTTGGCCCATAAGGTGCAGAGCTCCTTGAGTATCTATCACTAGTACTACATGTTTACCTTCGGCTCGAAGCTTTTCAACCTGGTGTTTAGAGGTTCCGTAGTGGTAGCCAAAAAGCGTTACATACTCAAGAAACTGCCCTTCCTTTACTTTTTTCTCAAATTCATCGGTAGTAAGGAAGCAGTAATCTGTGCCATCGACTTCATTTGGTCGCTTGTCCCGAGTTGTAGAGGAAATACTGCGTGTTACGCAAGGAAATTCGTGTGTGAGCATTTCAACAAGTGTCGTTTTACCGGTTCCAGCAGGAGCACTTACTACAAAAAGAAGGCCGTGAGAGTGATTTCCAAGTAGTTTATGGTTATTCGACATTGGCAACCTGCTCCCGCAATTTTTCGAGCTCACTTTTGGCATCTATTACAAGGCGTGATACGTGTGCATCCTGACACTTAGATCCCATTGTATTTATCTCGCGAAACAGCTCTTGCAGGATAAACTCAAGTACTTTGCCCGATTTTTTTGCTTCCATCTCATTTCTAAAATGCTCTAGGTGAAAACCAAAACGAGAAAGCTCTTCTGAAATATCCACCTTATCTGCCATCAAAGCGATTTCTTTAGCTATACGATCGTCACCCTCTATGGCTTTTCCTACAAGTTCATCAACAAGCTCGTTAAAACGCTTATAAAACTTAGGTTTTGCATCTTTAGAAAGATTTGCTATTTGAGTTCTCATTTCAGCAAGAGCATCAAGCCTTTTAAAAAACTCACCAGCTATCAATTGCCCTTCGCGCTCTTTCATGGCAACAAAATCTGCGCAAGCAAGCTTTAGTGTTTCTCTTATTTTTTCTTCGAAGTCATCACGCTGCACTTCAAAACTCGCCTGAAGCACGCCTTTTTCTTTTAGCACAGTAAAAAAGAGCCTGTTTTCATCAAGTCCAGAGTGTCCAAGCTCGCTTGCTAGCTGCTTTGCGGCCACATAAAGACTTTTTGCGTAGCTTGTATTTGCTACAACGCTCACCGCAAAAGCAGAGAGAAAATGAACCTGAACGCTTACATTAATATGCCCTCTTTCGGCATGCTGAGAGACGATTTCTCGCACTAAAGGGTCATAAAGCATACACTCAGGGGGTAGCTTAACATGTACGTCAAAATGTTTTTTATTTACCGACTGTATCTCAACAGCAATTTCAACGTCACTAAAGGTCTTTTTAGCTTTAGCAAAAGCAGTCATGCTTCGCAGCATCTTTTATACTCCACAAGAAAATGAAACAATAATACTATCTATGGCACTTACTATCAAGGATCTCCTCGACATGAAAATTTTTAGAATCATAGCACTGCTGCTTTTTACCTTCTCCCTAGAGGCAAAAGTACCCTATGAGAGCCTTGATCCAACCTCAATATCTGACCATTTAGCCTACTATGAACTCTATGAATACCCCCCTGCACTCGAACACGCCTGGAAACTTTTATCAGGAAAAGAGGGAAAACAGCTCCCCATTTCCTTTCCAAAAAATATTGACGCCTTCATTACACTCATCAATCCAGCGGATTCAAAAAAAGCCTTTGACATTAGCGATGAAGCACTGCAAAGCATAGAAGAAATTGGAGCATCCCTTTACAACCGCAAGCTAAAAGGCAATAAGGCAACAGAGTTAAGCGAGCTCTTATCATTGGAGTCTGACCAAATAGACCTAGCTCGAGCCCTTTTGCTGTCACAGCTTGAAGATACCTCCCAGTTTCGTCGCTATGAAGCTGTATTAGATATTATGGCCCTGCAGGTTTTGGCAAGAACCGGCCGCGATGCTACCGCCATTGACAAGGTACGCGCCTTAAACCACCTTATCTTTTATGAACTTGGATTTCGCTTCCCTCCACACTCTACCTACAGCCGAGAAATCGACCATTTTACCTTTTTACCACATGTACTCGAAACTCGTCGTGGCGTCTGCTTAGGCGTATCCGCCTTATACATATGCTTAGCTGAGCGCATAGGCCTTGACTTTGAAATCATTACCCCGCCAGGCCACATCTTCATGAAATGTGCCAATGTAAACATTGAAACAACTCTGCGAGGCGTACACATCCATGACGATGAATATTTAAGTATCAACCTAATATCGCTTCCTAAGCGCACAAAAAAAGAGGTTATTGGCATGGCCTTCTTTAACCAGGCGTCGATATACCTATCTCAGGGCGACTTTGAAAAATCGGCAAGCTGCTACGCAAAAGCCCTCCCCTTTATGCCAAATGACAAGATGCTTAACACCCTGTATGCCTACAGCCTTTTTCTTACAAACCAGGAATCTAAAGCTAGAACATATTTAAAACTCGCCATAGACAAACAAGAACCATTTGTCATAAGCCAGAACACCCTTGCTGATGATATTTACTACAAAAGAGTTGATCAAGAAAGCCTAAAGCCTTTTTTTATGCTTGTGGATGAAACACGCGAATCTATCATACAAAAAAAAGAAGCCCTAGAAAAGTCAGTAAAAAAGTGCCCCAATTTTCGCTCTGGAATTTTCATGCTTGCCATATGCCACCTGCAGCTGCAACAGCCTCAACAAGCCATAAAATTACTCGAAGAATATCATCGCCAAGACCCCCAAGACATATCAGTAGAGTACTACTTAGCAGAACTTTACTACTCGCGCTACGACGCCCCTTCAGCTTGGAAGGCATACGAAAGAGCCGAAAAACTTGCCCTTGCAGCTGGGAAGCGCCCAGAAGCACTCACCAAGCTCAAAACCACCCTCAGTCTACGCAGTCCAAAAACGGTAGAATAACACGCCTCAGCCGTCAAAAAGCAACTTGAGTCGTTAACGTTTAAGGATCTATAAGATCAAATTCTTGATTAAAGCTATGGCTCATGTTGACCCATGTGACAGGATCTTGACCTATTAACTCCTCTACAGAAAAACTTTCGTTGTTTTCTAGAGTGACAGAGCCATCGTACTTAATTTTCCCATGTAAGCTGAGGTGTGTCAAGGATACGATTAAATCAAGAGTCTTGTCATCTCGAGTTTCACCAATAATTTGTTGGTTTGTAGCTGTAAAATCACCGAATTTTACATCAGCTCGTAGCTCGTATGTTTTCAGATGTGGGTCTAGATCAACCTCTCCTATCGTTGATGGACGGTTAATGGCTAGAAGATCGGATTCTTGGATTACTTTTTGCACCGTCCATTCGTTGGCAGATACTTGCCCATTATTTGGAAAGTGAATTTTGGTAAGTTCTAATTGGGTTGCTTGAGTAGTAAAACTTCCAAAACGACGACTGTATAGTGGCACTACTTCAAAGCATTTGCCAACTTCATTACTAAAAAGACTATCTTGACTTCCCCGTTGTAAAAGTGGTTTTAGCTGGGACATTCTAAGAACAAGTTTAGGGCAAACCTCGAAGGAAGAGTTAATAAATCTACTTCCGCTCATAGGAGAAACGGGAAAGTCCTTCACTAAATCCATGATAAAACCGTTGATTTCTTCACCAAGAGCGCTATTGCGTGAAACAGCCAATTCTTGCCCACCTAGTAGTTCTGCCTGTTTTTGTGCAACTGTTTGTGCAATCTGAGCTTCCAGGGAGGAGTATTTTACCGGATTCATACTGTGTCGCCCCTTGTTTTTGTAGATCAATCCTTTATTATACCAGCGAGATGGAGAATAGTCAATGTTATTAATATTTATTTTTTTAATTAATTCTATTTAAATAATTAATTTTTTAGTTAACATAATGGTAAGGACGCTTAACACCCCTGGTTCTATGTTTAATTTAATTAAGTGGAGAGGTAACTATGCAAGGACCAACAGATAGACACATAGGCAAACCTGCAGATCTGCCTAATACACATGAAGCAGCCCCTCCTAAAATTGTGCCCATGGGAGGCCATAGCGTAACCGTAAAAACAGGAAAAGCTCAGATTAGTTCGAAAGCACTGCAAACAGCTAGGGAAAAACCGGAGCCTCCTGCTAAACCCAGTCTTTCCAGGACAATGCCCACAAAATCTGACCCTAAAATAGGTGGAGTTTTTCAAAAAACTGCTGGCCCTAACGCTGAAAAATTAGTAAAAATTGCTTCAGCAAGAGCTTCCCTAGTCAAAGACTCAGCTGGATCCTCCCCTCAAGAACTAATGCAAAAGCTTTCTAGTTTTAATGCAGAGGTAAAACAATACTGCCAAAAAGGCGAACTGATAGAGGGAAGATTGTTTGATAATATTAATTCGCCCGAAGAAACTCGCCTTGGTCAATCGGTGCACGCCAACTGGCTAGATGACACGAAATCCTTTGCAGGATTTATGTATCCCTCACTTGAAACTAGGGCAGCGGCCCTCGAGGCGTTCATGAATAATGGTATTGATCGCCACGCTCATTTGGCAAACGACTTTGTTGTTTGGTTACAGCATGACAATACTGGCCCCGTTTTCCCAATGTCCTCAAAGACCTTTGAAAGCATGAATGGGGAACGGAAGATAAAAACAGAACTTGGTGAAGTAACATTAAAATATGGCCCGATCTCTGAAGATGCCGCGGGAAACCGCACAGGCCTTCTTACTATTTCAGATAATGGAAAAACAAGAACAATTGAATGGCCACTAGATAGTCTTGAGCTAAAACCTGGGCTCAGAATCGAACTTGCATCTACTGGAGATCATGAGACCTATGTTTACAAAAATAGTGACAATCAAACCCTTCATACACTCGAAGTAAATAGCGTGCTTTGGAAAGATTTTGAAGGAATTGATCCAAGTGAGCTTCATCACCTTGCAAGGCGCTTAGTAGAGGCAAACCATGCATCGGCAGGCTGCAGAGCAGGCGTGGGAAGAACTGGCACACTTTTCGTAGCAACAAAAATGGTCGAGTGGGCAAAAGAAAACCAGCCGAAAAAGCTTACCAACGAGCAGCTTCTTGGGTTTATCGCCGAGGGAAGGGTTAACCGTGATTCACAACTTGTACAAACAGATAGGCAGATGGAGTTATTAGTACGCTACATGAGCTATCTGAACGACAATCCTGATTTATCACTTGAAGCCAGAGTCGATTTATTAATGAGCGATCTAAGTGCTGATGAGAACATGGACAGCCAAGTATGTAAAGATGTCACAGAAAAAATAAAAACAACGCCTAATGCTCTTGATATTCTTAAAAATCCGTCAAGAAAGCTCACAGCAAGTGATGAAGTTTTTCTTGATAGTCTTTTAGAAGCCCTCACTGACCCAATAACAGGCGAGCTATTTACTGATCCGGTTAGAACTCCGTACGGCCACACATTTGAGCGTGAGGGGCTTATAAAATGGTTTGAAAAACAACAAGAACATCGGGGTGATATGGGTTTTTCTCCTCACCTAAAATCGACCTGTCCACTAACGCGGCAAGAGCTAAAAGCCTCAGATCTTAAAGAAGATATTTTTGCACAACGCCTTAAGAGTTTACTTGTTCAAAGAGCCTCGTTACTTGCTCCTGCAACGGCTGCAGGAAATGAGAAAATAGAAGAACTTGATGCATTCCTTATGAACGAGCCATTAAACTGGTGCCGAATGCTATCTGCTGTGATGCCGCAAAACAGCTACTTTGTCCGAAGGAAAGGATTTGGCGGAGCAAATGACTTTGTTTTAGAATTTCGAGGCAAGGTAAAGGTGCAAAAATGCAGCTTTCAGGTTACTGCAGAAGGACGCTTACAGCCTACAACTCCTTCATCTCCAAGCTTTGACTCTGCTCAAGAGCTTGCTAACTGGCTATCTACAAGAGATAAAAAAAATGGTGATTCTACATCGCCTCCAGTGCATTTTACTCAAGAAAAAATCAATATGTACAATAATTCCATGGGCAAAGATGCCTTCATGGCTAACTTACACAAGGATGAGGTATCAGCGAATACCGTGAAGCATTTAGAACAGATTTTTGTCGATAGCGAGGTTAAGCCGCTTGAACCAGAAATTTATAGCAAGGGCTATGTAAGAGCAGGTATTTCTCCTAGCTCATTTCCTTGCTTTACCTATGTACGAGGAGGATCAGCTAAGCGTTGTTGCATAAACAATGGCAAGCTTTGTAAGGTGGATATGACAAGCGTAGGTAAACCGAAAACGTATGACGCTTGCAAAAAGACTATTAAAGAGAATCCCAAGTTGACTGAGGCACAGAAAGAGGAATTTCTTAAAGAACTCGAACTTGTAAAAGATAAATTGAATTACAATAGCACTATAACTCTCTTTCGACCCACCGATCAACCCCTTGAAGAGCTACAGCTTGCACCACTTAAGCAAGAAAAAGTAGAAGCAAGTAAAGTATCCGCATACACAGTTATCTCTTTTGACGAATAGTGATTTACGCTAACGGCGAGGGTTTATACCCCTTGTCGTTAGCTCCACATTTAACTGAACTTTATTGCTCATGATTGCGACGCACCTACGGCTTGGGGGGCCTACGAGAGGGCTAAAAACTAGGCCCTTGCAGCCAGCGCTCTCACAGAAGCACTCAACAAGCTTAAAACGCCCCTCAGCCAGCCAAGCCCAAAACCAATAGAATAATCAGAGTCTCCACACGCATTGTCACTTGTCAAGAATAAGAAGCAGATCTAAGATGGAATTTCGCAATTCTTAAGGAAAAGTATGTTTCGATCACAAGTTTTATATAGCGCGATTCTTTGTCTTTGTTTTGCCGCCAATGCCGCAGCAGACAGCATTCCCGTCCAAGAAATGATGACAGAGCAAGATAAAAGCAGTATTGGATTTAACAAACTATCAAGTGCTGAAAAGCAGGCTTTTGAAGCATGGGCTGCAAGGTGGACGCATCATGTACTTGAACAAGCCCCAAGCTATCGCCCTGGACAAAACCTTACCTCGTGGATTCAAAGCTGGCCGCGCTTTGCTAACCCCACCAAGACAGAGTATAATCCTGATGAAATCGCTGAGCGCCAAGAGAGCAACCAGGTTATCGACAGAAACCGAAGTAATGGCGAATATATAGACCTTAAGGATGGCTCTTCTTGGCACATATCACCTTTCTTTCGCTACATAACCTCGCAGTGGAAAAAAAACCAAACTATTTCTGTACGAGAAGGACGCAATCAAATGCATCCATGGATTTTAGACAATATCTCTACAGGTCAGATGGCAGAAGCCGATTTAGGCAATCCTCCGGCTGCAAGCGGCAAAAAACCTGCTGAATCAGCTGATTTTTATGCCGGTGCCATACAGATGCAAAGCGTCACACCAACTGGCGATTACGTCTATCTTGCCGATGGATCTCAATGGAAAATCGCCCCTACAGATATGCAGAAAGTTAAAAGCTGGACTCCAGCTGACAGAATACGAAAAGAACCTTCAAGTAATTTTCTTTACACCTACCGTTTAACGAATTTGGATACAGGCGAGGTCGCTCTTGCCAACCCAAAAAAATAAAGGAACTCTACCGATGCTTGCAAAAAAACTATTAATCCTTTCATGGGTCGCATCCCAGCTTCTTACACACTCTATAAACGCTGATACTATCAGCATTGCTACGATGAACCAGGAAGAGCAAAAAGAGTGTGGCATAGACAAACTTAGCACCGAAGAAAAACTATCTCTTGATATGTGGCTCATCACCAAACTGCCCCCAGCTGCACCTGTAACTCCAGCCTCGCAGCCCAAAATCCATAAACATAAAATACTACACGGCGACTTTGCGGTTACAAATACCGTTCAATTAGGCCGTTTTATTACTCTTGATAATGGCGTCACCTATGACATCCCTTCTCGTTCACGAAAAAAGACTATGGCATGGAAAGTAGGCGACAAAGTACGCCTTGTAGAACCCGTAATACCGGTAAACTACAAACTTGAAAATATTGCAAAAAAGCAGACGATTGGTGCAAAAATTGCTACATCTAAAAAAGCACCTAATGAAAGCGCACAACAAGAAATAGCCGAACAATCCGCAAACACAAAAGAGTAAAGCATGTCCTACAACTTCACAGACGCCGTAACGCAAGCTTTGCAAGATGCCATACAAAATGCTGAAACAGCAAAGCAAACCGAAGTTGCAGAAAATAATCTACTTCTTAGCTTTTTAGAGCAGGATGACGGCTACTTCCCGATGATCTTAAAGTCCCTTAACCTGCCGATTGAGGATCTTGTCAAAAAAACCGAACTTGCCATTACCACTCTTCCAACCTTTAGTGGTGACTCGCAGCAGCCAACCCATGGACGCTCCTTTCAAAACCGCATCCAAGAAGCAGCAGCCCTTGCTAAAAGCTGGAATGACTCATACATAAGCTCCGATCACTTTTTCTCAGTTTTCTGGAAGAATGCGGGAGATCCGCTTGCCTCTTGGAAAAAAACTTCTAAATACAGCCAACAAGATATCGATAAAGAAATACAAAAAATTCGTGGAGACAGAAACATGGACTCACCCTCTGCTGAATCAAGCCTTCAAGCCCTAGAAAAATACTGCCGCAACCTTACCACACAAGCGCGTGATGGCAAACTCGACCCTGTTATTGGCCGAGACGAAGAAATACGCCGCACCATACAGGTGCTTTCTCGACGCACAAAAAATAACCCCATGCTTATTGGTGAGCCAGGCGTTGGCAAAACCGCCATTGCAGAAGGCCTTGCACAACGTATTATCCAAGGCGATGTGCCAGATCCACTTAAAAATAAACAGCTCTACATGCTCGACATGGGCGCCCTCGTTGCTGGAACAAAGTTTCGCGGTGAATTTGAAGAGCGCCTAAAAGGCATCTTAAAAGAAGTAGAGCAAAATGAAGGCAAAACAATCCTCTTTATCGATGAAGTGCACACGCTGGTGGGTGCCGGCGCAGCAGAGGGCGCCATGGATGCCGCAAACCTTTTAAAGCCAGCTCTTGCTCGCGGAACGCTCCACTGCATAGGTGCAACAACACTGAATGAATACCAAAAACATATCGAAAAAGATGCAGCACTAGAGCGCCGCTTCCAGCCTGTTTTAGTAAAAGAGCCAACTGTAGAAGAAGCCATTGCCATTTTACGCGGCCTCAAAGAGCGCTACGAAATTTTCCACGGCGTTCGCATTACTGAATCGGCGCTACACGCCGCAGTATTACTTTCGACGCGTTATATACCAGATAGACAACTTCCTGATAAAGCTATTGACCTCATCGACGAAGCTGCTAGCCTTATTCGCATGCAATTGGGCAGCCGCCCTTTGCCTATAGATACCAAAGAGCGTGAGCTCTCATCACTCATTGTAGAGCAAGAAGCGCTAAAGAGAGAAGATAGCCCATCAAGTCGCGAACAGCTTCATAAACTAGAAGGTCGCATTGCAAACATCAAAGAAGAGCTTGCTGTTTTAAATAAGCGCTGGAACGAAGAAAAAGGCATCATCACCCAGCTAAAAGAACAGAAAAACGCCCTTGAAACCCTACGCTTCCAAGAAGAAGAGGCCGAGCGCAAACTTGACTACCAAAAAGTAGCAGAACTTCGCTATAGCAGGCTTCCTGAGCTTTTAAAAGAAATCGAAACTTTAGAAACAACGCTACGAAATAAAGCGGGACGCCTTTTACAAGAAGAGGTTGATGAGCCACTAATTGCCCACGTCGTTTCAAACTGGACCGGTGTTCCTGTACAAAAAATGCTGGCAAGCGATGCTGAAAAACTCATCCAGCTAGAAGCTACCATCGAACAGCGTGTTGTAGGACAGGATATGGCCGTTGTAGCAGTATGCGAGGCTATTAGACGCTCAAGAGCCGGCCTTGCTGACCCAGCGCGTCCTATGGGAGCCTTTTTATTTTTGGGCCCAACAGGCGTGGGAAAAACAGAACTTGCCAAAGCCCTAGCAGAGCAGCTTTTTAACCAAGAAGAGGCCATCATACGCCTTGACATGTCAGAGTATATGGAAAAGCACTCTATCTCCAAGCTTATAGGCTCACCTCCTGGCTACGTAGGCTACGACGAAGGTGGCCAGCTTACTGAGGCTTTACGTCGTCGCCCCTACGCAATCGTCTTATTTGACGAAGTTGAAAAGGCACATCCTGATGTATTTAATATTCTTTTACAGGTGTTTGATGATGGTCGCATTACCGACAGCAAAGGCCGCCATGTAAACTGCAAAAATGCACTTTTTATCATGACCTCCAACCTTGGTTCAGATTTACTTTTACAAAAGCAGCAGTCAACAAAGCATGCGCTGTCAAAAGAAGAAATCATGACGCTACTTGACCCGGTAATTAAAACACACTTCAGGCCAGAATTTATTAACCGCCTCGACGACATCCTCCCCTTCTTGCCCTTAAAAGAAACAGACATGGCAAAAATTGTCCACATCCAGATGGTACGCCTTGTTAAACGCCTAGTAGAGCGCGACATCCACCTCACCTGGGATGATGAGGTCATCTTGTGGCTTGGCAAGGAGGGGTACGATCCCTTCTTCGGTGCCCGTCCTTTAAAGCGCCTGATCCAGCAAAAGGTTGTAAACCCACTATCAACAGCTTTGTTGAAAGGCGAAATAACTTCTGGACAGTCCGTAGAACTTTACCTAAAAGATGATGAAATACTTTTTAAAACAGCACCCAAAAAGTAAAAAGTTACTCTTAGCTCTATTTTACTTGAGCTCGTGCGAATACGAGCTCAATATATAACATTTTTCAAAAGTTGAATTAAATAGAAAGCTATAGCATACTTGCTCCAAATTAATGAGAGCCTTTATGCAAACTAATAGTATTGTTATCGTTGGTGCAGGTCCTGTAGGAATTACAACAGCATGCGTTTTAAAAGCTACAAATCCCAACCTTCATATAACGGTTCTAGATAAACGCGCCGATCCCAAAAGAAAACATGGGCTTTCGATTGATTCAGGATCTATTGCTAAAATCAACTCCCTGCTTACTGCATCTACTAACGAACAAGCGGCAAACCTTCATGGGATCCTTGCTAACTGGAGCGGCCATTTTGTACGCACTAACGACATAGAAACAACACTGGCCAAATTAGCAAAAAGTATGGGCGTAGAAGTTTTACGAGATGCAACCTATGAGCTAGAAAAAGGTAATCTTAAAAAAGCTCTCACGGCAAAAGAACACACCGGACTTTCACAAAAAATCAAAAACCTCCAGCCAATCCTTAAAGCAGCCTCTGTTATTATTGCAGCAGATGGCGCTCATAGCGTCTTAAGAGATGAGCTATCAATAGGGCTAACAGATGAAAAAACCTTAAAGTATATGGTTGAGCTTAAATACCAAACCAAAGGCTCCGCACGTCCTCAGAATCCTAAAGAAGCTATGTATCAATCCTCAAAAACAGGACACATTACGTTTGAGTCGGTAAATAGACACACAACCACAGAAGATAAACCTGCCACCTACCTCGTTTTTGTTGATAAAGCAACCTACAAAAGCCTACGAATCAAAGATGACTCCCAAAAACTTAAAGGCGTGTATGGCAACGCATGGTCGCTAAAGGAATTAGAAACGTTAGGTAAAAACAACCCCCTTTGCCAAAGTGTTCACAACACAATGACGCGCTATTTACAAAGCCTACCCAAACAGCAAGGAAGCTATAGTGAAGGTGCAATTGCTACAGTTAAACTTAAAGTCTATCGCAACGAAAAAAGTGCCGCGCTCTATCAAGGAAAACCTGTAGTATTTGTAGGCGATGCCAATTCCGGCTTAGTGCTACAACGGGGATTTAATAAAGGGTTAAAAGAAGTGGCGCTTTGCGTCCAGGCTGTAAGCAAATTTCTTACATCACCCCAAAGCCCACAAAATAGCCTACCGAAAGAGTTTTTAGACTATCAGCAGGCCTCCTTAGCGCTATTTAAGGATGAACTCTCCTCTATTTACTTTAAAGATAAAGCCATCGATGTTGCTCAATCCTGTGCAACAGCTTCCTCAACGGTCGTTCAAAAAATTGACAGGGCAGCTAACAACATATTAAAAGAGATGTTTTTATTTGTTTTATGGTCATCAAAAAAAATGTCCCAAATATTTAACTAAAACAAAACACAGTAAAATCATATAATTTACCTCCTCATTTTTTATGAAAGGTAAATTATATGCACGCCGACACAACTATAGAGTACCAAAAGCATCAAACTGAACAGGTCTATTACCATGATCGCAATGCTGCAGCTCGTGGCACTAGCGAGTCTGGCAGTGAAGGCATGACAAATGATGCAAGCTCATGCTGGATGATTAGCGTAATTCAAGCACTTAGAGCATCAGAGGCTTTTCGCAAAGAATTTACTCCAACTGCTCACGAAAAAAACAGCCTCAAAAAAGAACTGTTTATCCTCTTTGATATTGCAGAAGGAAAAAATGGCCACAAAAGACGCCCCGTAACCCCTAAAGAAATTCGCAGCTATAAACGCCAAGCCATTGATAGAGGACTTCCGGCACGCATGGATCATGGCTTTCTCGAAAAACCTTTTTTACGCTTTTTACTAAAAAACTTTGATGCAGCCCCAGTTGAATATCTTTATACCTCGTCATCAAGAAAAAAAAGAGAAACAATCCTTAGCATCCCCGTTACACCTGATACAAAAAAAAGCTCACTTCAAGAACTCGTAGAAAATCAAAAAATAACTTTTCCAGGCAAAGCTAAAGCCCCCATTTTTTTGCCGATATACCTCAAACGCTCAATCATAAAGAATATCGCCACAACAGCTGCTGTTATCCCCTCCTCATCACTTGAAATTCCTATTAAAAACAGTAAAGCAAAGGCCAGGTATTCACTTGTATCAATTGTTATTGGCCGAGACAGCATGAAACATGCCTATAGTTATGTTTTTGAAAAAGACACCCAAGGCAAAAAGGTATGGGTAGAGTATAACGACAGCAAGGTGGTTATACACAAAAGCCCAGAAACAAAAAAGCGCACCTCAAAATCAAAACATACCCCATTTGAAGATGCCTGCAAACATGGGGTTATCCTGGTGTACGACTTTATTGGCATAAACTAGTAAAATAAAAACGAAGTAGGCGGCAATATGCGATTCTCTGACGAGGGGCATCATAGATCAACGCAAATCAAGAGAATCGAAGACCCCGCCCCATCAGTTCATAGTTTTTTGACGGCCATGTCTGATCCCGGCCTCTATTTTCCTTTTATTGAAAAAACGAAAATAGCTTCGATTTCTATTTTCGATTGATATAATAAGCACATTTACTGTTTTCGAATATTGACATTTTCGAAAATAAGAGGCGTGCTTAAGCCAATAGAGATGAGGTTACATTTATGGATATCCTAAAATCGCCATCAGGCAGAGTGACTAAGACACTTTCAGGGTATAACGCTTTTATACCGAACCCTTTGCCACCACTATTGCAGTGGGATACCGCACTAGTTAACAGCCTCTCAAGAGCAGATTATGTACTCGGAAAGCTTTCTAGAGAAGGAAGCAAACTTCCAAATCCTCACCTATTGATACGTCCTTTTATAACACGAGAAGCCGTGCTATCCAGCAAAATAGAAGGAACACAAGCTACACTCGGTGAAATTTTAGCTGACGAGGCAGGTGCCCATGTCGAGAGTAGCCCAGATGACTTACAAGAAGTTCGTAATTATATTGTGGCTTTGAATTATGGTCTTAAGAGATTGCATGATTTTCCGTTATCAATTCGGGTAATCAAAGAAATTCATGCAGAACTAATGCAAGGCGTAAGAGGGAGTCATGCCACGCCTGGTGAGTTCCGTCGTTCACAAAATTGGATTGGCACTCCAGGCTGCACTCTTATAACAGCAAAACTTGTTCCCCCTACACCTGATGAATTAATGGACACCTTAAGCAGTTTAGAACTTTTCTTGCATGATAGAACACTCCCTCCGCTGATTCACATTGCTTTATGTCATTACCAATTCGAAGCAATCCACCCATTTTTAGACGGCAATGGGCGCATGGGACGACTGCTTATCACATTACTTTTGTTTGAAAGGAAAATACTTCCGACACCTCTATTGTATCTTAGTGCATTTTTTGAAGCGACAAGGGATGAGTATTATAGACAGCTTTATAACGTAAGTAGCCAGGGAAGTTGGAATGAGTGGCTTTCTTATTTTTTAAATGGGGTTGCTGTTCAAGCTCAAGATGCACTATCCCGTGCCGAAAGAATCAATGAGTTGATTACAGACTGGCAAATAAAAGTAGGTGGCAAGGACTCGAGCTTACTCCAAAACGTCATAAAACAATTGGGTGTTAACCCTTTTTTGACAGTCAAAAAGATAGCAGAAGATCTGAATATTGCATACACCACAGGGCAAAGAATCATTCGCAAATTAGAGGACCTAGAAATTATTGCCCAAATTTCAAAAAGCAAACGCGATCGAGTCTATTGCGCAGAAGCGATTCTAAAAATTCTTGAAGAGCCCGCAAAAATTACTGAAGAGCTATCATTACTCGAGTGAGACATATGATGGAAGTCAAGGTGCGATCGTTAAAGATCAAAATATACACCATTTGAAGATGCCTACAAACATGGGGTTATCCTGGTATATGACTTTCCTGGTGTACGACTTTATTGGCATAAACTAGTTTATCCTTTAAAAAAATAGCTCTGTACTTTATACTCTATAACTCTAATCCATAAAATAATTTAACGAGTTGAATTTGTGATCCAAGTAGATAATTTATCCCTCGCCTATAATGGTGAATCTCTTTTTGAAGATGCCTCTTTTAGTATACAACCAAAAGAGCGACTTGCCCTCGTTGGTCGAAATGGAGCGGGAAAGTCCTCCCTTTTTCGTCTACTATTAGGTAAAGAAGCTCCAGATAAAGGGCTTATCACAAAACGCAAACACTATACAATTGGCACACTTGACCAGCACTTTGTCTTCACAAAAAAGACACTACTCGAAGAAGCTGCTTTAGGGCTAAGACCTGATGAGCAAGATTGCGTCTACAAGGCAGAAATACTACTATTTGGACTAGGGTTTACAGAAGAAGACTTTGATCGACACCCGGACGAATTTTCCGGCGGCTACCAACTAAGGCTCCAGCTTGCCAAAGTGTTGGTTGGAGAGCCTGACTGCCTCCTACTCGATGAGCCAACAAACTATCTTGATATCATCTCCATCCGTTGGTTTGTAGAATTTTTACAGCAATGGGAGGGAGAATTTGTTCTTATCTCCCACGATCGCGAATTTTTGGATAGCGTGTCAACCCACACCATGGGCATTCACCGTCAAAAGGTAAGCAAGTACAAAGGTAGCACCATCCAGTTCTTCGAGCAGATCATGCAAAAAGAAGAAATTTACGAAAAAACAAGGCAGAGTCTCGAGAAAAAGCGTGATCATCTCCAAGGATTTATCGAACGCTTTGGCGCTAAAGCATCAAAAGCCACCCAAGCCGCTTCAAAGCAAAAAGCACTAAACCGCATTCCAGTACTTGAAAACCTCAAGAACCTCTACCAACTTGATTTTCAGTTTAATGAAGCTGCTTTCTATAGCGAAAAAATGTTAGAAGCAAGCAATTTATCGTTTTCTTACGCCCCAACAACTCTCCCCCCTTTAATAGAAAATTTCTCACTTACCGTTGAAAAGGGCGAGCGCATCGCTATCATCGGCAAAAATGGAAGAGGCAAATCGACACTCCTAAAACTTCTAGCAGGAGAGCTTACTCCAAATAAAGGAGAAATAAAGCGCTCAGAAAACCTTGCGAATGGCTACTTTGGACAAACAAACATCGACAGGCTCCACCCAAACCATTCGATTGAAGAAGAAATCGGCATAGCCAACCCCAAACTTCGCTATACGCAAGTCAAGTCCATCTGCGGTTTAATGATGTTTAGCGGCGACAAGTCAACAAAACCAATTCGGGTGCTATCGGGCGGAGAAAAAAGCCGCGTGATGCTTGGAAAAATCATCGCAACAAGCTGTAACTTTTTGTTGTTAGATGAACCGACTCACCACTTAGACATGGAATCAATAGAAGCGCTCATCGATGCAATCGAAGATTTTGATGGCGCTGTTATCATGGTAACGCACAGTGAACTCATTTTAAAGCGCATGGCCCTAGACAAAATCATCGTCTGCCACGAAGGAAGACAAGAGCTTTTCCTTGGCTCCTATGATGACTTTTTATACAAAGGCGGATGGGATCAATAGTAGTCACATTTTCAGTATAAAACAAAATGTGCAGGATGTGCTATTGCGGGCAGGATAAGCAAGATAATGTGAAACGATAAGAACGATACAACGATATGAACGATAAAAGAAAAAACAAATAAATTATTTAAATTTTTATAACCTTATTGTTGTTATAGATATATCGACTGAATCCAATCTTGTTTATCCTGCCGCCGAAAGCAAACTTGCGCATCTTGTTAATTTCTTTCTTACTGCCATAAAGTGCACATCTTAACAGAATACCAGACTCCGCCATCACATCCCCATCATCTAAGATTGCACGCTAGCCAACTTTTGGCAAGTCGAGCAAATATGCGTACTTCTCTGAGCAACCACGATGCGTGTAATTGTATCGCCGCAACGATGGCACTCTTCACCTGTACGCCTAAAAACCATAAGCTTCGTTTGATGGTTCCCCCTAGTACCGTCTAATCGATAGTAATTCGTTTTACCTGTACCAAGTGTTGTACCTTGAGAGTCTATTCCTCTTTTAAGAACCTTGCATATACTTTTATAAAGTAGAGTAGATTCTTTTGTTGTTACAAGATTTGCTGGCAACAAGGGGTGTAAACAGGCTTCCCATAACGCTTCATCCACATAAATGTTGCCAAGTCCTGCTAAAAATGACTGGTCTAAAAGTAGCGGCTTAAGAGCTCTTTTATGTCGCTTTAGCATGCCGTAAAGATCGGTTACTAATGATTCGGTCTCCAAGGGCTCAGGTCCTATGTGGCCAACAACATTTGCTAAATCATCGGTTACATGCCAGCGACCAAACTTACGTGTATCATAATAATCAAGCGTCGCATTTTCCTTTAAATGAACTCGCAACCTTATATAAGGGCTCAAATCGGGAGTTCCCTTACTTAAAAGCAGCCTTCCTGTCATGCGCAAATGAACAGAAATAAAAAGCCCGGAACTTAAGGTAAATATAATGTGTTTGCCTCTGCGGCCAAGAGCAATAATTTTCTGATTATGTATAAGATTGTTAAAGCTCATCTCATCCATATCAGCGAGAGTCTTATTCCATAACAGCTCAGCTTTATCAAAAGTACACCCAACAATTCCAGCATGTATAAGGTCAGTAACAACAGTTTGCACTTCAGGCATTTCAGGCATAGATCACTTTTGGTGTAGATTGCCTAAATTATAGAGCTATCCCTAATTTTATCTTGAGCAAAATCACCCAGCGTTATGAATCTTTCTGACAAAACTTCCAGCTAAAAGGCTAATTTTTAAGAAATTTAATCATGGAGCCCCCGCCAACTTCAGAGATATTGTCAAATGTTGTGTTTCCAAAAAAGATTGCACCCTAATTTCTAGTTAATAATTAAGCTGTTTTTTCTTGAATTTCGACCTCCTCACCATTCTTAAATTGCACCCCTTGGATGATCTTCACCATATGTTTGTA
>JBGSSB010000010.1:0-16052 GCA_041737255.1 Chlamydiales bacterium
TACCACTCTTAGAAAAGAGAAAGCTTGTGAGACTATTGGTTGAAGAAGTAATTATACGGCCAAGAGAGATAAAGATTAAGCATTGCGTGCCAATACTAAGAAAAACTGATCAAAAGAGTCCATTAGTGGAAGTTGATCTAAGTCGCTCTACACGAACTCTAAAACAAAAAATCATACCAATCTCGCACTAGCTTTATTAACCCCACTTTCATAAAATCAGCAGTCTGAATTTTGTTGCAGCACACACGTTATTTAAGAAAGGCGACTACTATGGATCAGATCAAACAACAGATGCACATCGGTGTGTATGGGTTGATGGAAGAGAACAAAAAAATTCTCGTTGTCCATAAATCAAGAGGCCCCTACACCGGGTTGTTTGACCTTCCTGGGGGTCGTCCCCAGCATGGAGAATCCGTTGCTACAACACTCAGCCGAGAATTTCTGGAAGAAACAGGCATCACGCTGAATACTTTTTCTCTCCTTAAAAACCAAACATTTCTTGTCAGCTATATCAATGCAAACGGTGAGCCGTGCGAGTTCTACCACATTGCCCTAATCTATCGCATTGACCAGGCAGAACTCACCAACTTCAACGCTAAAATCGTTGAAGAAGACGTGCAGGGCGCCTCATGGATACCTCGCCAAGAACTATCTAAGCAAAACAGCTCTCCCCTTCTTTTAGGAGCCATATCTGATGCGTAAGCAAGTTATATTGTGTATTAGCATTCTGCTCTTTCACATCCCACTCTTTTCGTGCCAACACGATGAATCGCACCTCATTAAACAACAATATCGCGATCACTTACACATTCCCGAAACCGATCTCAGTGTCACAAGATTTGCTGCAGGTGTAAGCAATCGCGTCTACTTAGTCTCCACATCAGCAGGGGGAAAATATGTTGCAAAAATTTTTACAAAGCGCTCGTTAGATGATGTACTCACCATAGAAAAGCACGCTAGCGCCCTTCGCCAACTAGGCTTTAATATTCCACAAACCTTAGCGATAACACAGCTTCAAAATTCACTTCCTCTTCAGCTATCTCTGTTTGAACAAGGAGAGCATCTTACCGATAATGAATTACCTGTTGCTGCTAGAATACTGGCTGAATTGCACCTAAAAGCACCTTCCATCTGCCCAGCACCAAAAGAAAAATATAAAAGAGACGATCACTTTCAGAATCTCTTCGTAAAGTGTAAAAATTGGGCCTCTACTGAAGAGTTGCAAAAAATATATAAAGATTTAGATATTAGCTACTTAAATGATATTCCAACAGGAGTTATTCATGGCGATTTTTCCTATACCAATCTTATCATAACCGGAAAGAATAAAATAACCCTTATAGACTTTGATCACATCTGCACATCATACCTTTTGTCTGATGTCGTTCGCTGCCAAATGTTTTATGGATTTGATGAAGCAGGGCAAATACAAGAAGACAAAATCACCCTTTTTGCAAGCTGCTATGATGCCAATAGACCTCTTACGCTCATCGAAAAACAGCACTTTTACACCCATATGAAACTCATGATGATCGATACAGCGTTAGAGATGTATAACCACATGTATGTGATTCAGGATTTGCCAGAAGAGATAGTCGCAAGCGATGAAAATAAAACACTCATGCCCGAACTACTTGTACGTAAAATCAAAAATCTTGTCAACAAAGAAGCCATCGAACTTAGTGAGAGCCCGTACGTAACAAAGATGCCGATTGTATTTCTTGGTCTGAGTGGTGCCGGAAAAACAACGTTAATTCATGCCCTAAAAGATGCACACCCAGACACCTTTTATATTCCTATTTTCACCTGCACGAGAAACCCTCGCCCAGATGATACCCCCGATGAATTCACCTATGTTACTATGGAAGAATTTCGCGAACTCGACCAAAAAAAAGCCTTTGCTTTAACTATGCATGAAGGAGAACGATACTACGGATACCAAAAATCTCATCTAAGTGACCCAAAAAAACACCCCCTCATAAACTGCTCGGCACTAAGTCTAGAAAATGCAAAAGAACTTCAACCAATACTTGTGCTCATTCAAGGTGATGCCGAAAAGGGACTACAAAATCGGAATAACCCCGAAGAATTACAAAAACGAACACTCATAAATCAACGTTTATTCAACCAGTATTTCAGTCAGGATTGGTTCATAAGCCAAATAGATATCGTCCATATAAACGAATGGCAAAAAAAAAGAGTGTCCGCAAAAAACCTAACGGCAAAAATCTTCGAAAAAATTAATGCACGCAAGGCTCATCATGATGAATACAGAAAAGCAGCCTAAGGCTTACTTCACAATCGAACCTGAATCTTTCGATTCTGCATCATTTCGAGATCCTGCTGGGTACATTTTCTATCGCGACCATGAACCTCATAGATACATCACAGCAAAGGGCACCGACAGCTATCGAGAGCTGCATACTTCGGGCCTTTATCAGGTCCTTGTAAATAAGGGATATCTTATCCCCTCTGAAGAAATTGAAACCCAGCAGACCCCCGATGGCCCAGCACTTATACTAAAGCCCCATCGGATACCCTTTATTTCATATCCCTACGAATGGAGTTTTGCCCAACTTAAAGAAGCTGCCCAGCTAACTCTAGAAGTGGAAAAAACAGCTCTGAAACATGGCATGCAACTAAAAGATGCCTCAGCCTACAATATACAGTTTATTGGCACATCAGCAGTATTCATAGACACCCTTTCATTTGAGCGATGGCAAGGAAATACTCTATGGCCAGCCTATAAGCAATTTTGCCAGCATTTTATTGCTCCAATTGCCTTATATTCTTATCGAGATATCAGGCTTAAAAGCCTCTTTCTTTCGCAGCTAGATGGAATTCCGCTTGAACTTGCAAAGCGCCTGCTCCCAAAACGTGCTTTTTTGTCTGTTTCACGATTTTTGCATATTTGGCTCCATGAATATTTCCAAAAAAGAAGCGGACAACTTCAGCCAGGGAACAAAACAAATAGCCCACACCCGACTAAAGCGGCCTTTGGTTTGATTGAAAACCTGGAAAGCTGCATTGCTGATCTTCATCCAAAAAAGAAAAGAACTGTCTGGCAAAACTACTATCAAGGCGATAGCTATAAGGATGAAGCTTTTACAGAAAAAAATAAGAATGTTGAGCAAATACTCGCTGAGCTCAGACCTAAGTTGTTATGGGACCTTGGTTCAAATAGTGGCCATTTTACTGAAGTAGCTTCTAAATACAGCCACTACTCTGTAGCCTTCGACTTTGACACCAACTGTCTTGAATCCATGTATACTAGGCTCAAAAAACAAAAAAACCGAACTATTTTACCACTACACATGGACCTTGCCAATCCATCTCCAGGCATTGGCTGGGAAGGTAAAGAAAGAAAAAATCTGTTTGATCGAGGAAAATGTGACGTAGCACTTGCTCTTGCACTTATTCACCATTTACTTGTATCTGCAACTATTCCTTTACCCAAATTAGTGCTCTTTTTTAAAACCATTTGCAATCACCTAATCATTGAATACGTGCCCCCATCGGATCCCAAATTTCGTCTTATATGCAATAGCAACCCCAATGATTTTTCTTATTTTACTGAAGAAGCCTTCACAAATGCTTTTGCAAAAGAATTTTCGATGAAAGCCAGGATTCCAATTAAAGGATCATCTCGAGTACTCTATCATTTCCAAGCTCTAGAGCCTTTTGTAAATCACTAAGGAGTTACTATGTCGTGTATACTTGCATATATTGATCCCGGATCAGGAAGTCTTATTTTTCAACTACTTCTTGCTTGGCTAATGGGCACACTGTTTGTTATGCGTCGATTTATTAAATTCCCCTTTATCTTTTTTAACCGTCTCTTTAAGCGACAATCAAAAACTGATGAATAAAGCAAATCAAGTGATTGCCTCCTTACTTCCGATTTGTGTTGTGCTGCTTCCCATCCTTTCTTTATTTGAAGCAAACCCTGGAGAAGTCTGGACGGCAGATTTTTTGATACTTGCATCAACTTTAAGTCTGCTAAGCCTATGTATTGTAGGGATCTTTTTTGTTCTCAGAAAAAACTTTCTGCAAGCAGCACTATCGACAAGTATATTTTTGTTGCCGCTCTCAATTGTAAATGAATCTGTCCCTTATCACTACAATGTAACCATTTGGCTTTTTGGCGCTCTCATTGCCTTATTCTTTTTGTTCATTCCCATAAAAACTACCTTGTTGATCAAAATACAAGAAATTATGTTCATCCCATTAGTAATTCTTGTCATTTTCTATGGTGGGTCCATCTATGCAGCAAAGTCGCACATCGCTACAACTGAAGTATACCTTGGAGAAAAACTAGATCAAGAATTCGCCTACTTAAAAGAAAATCAGGATAGATCTTTCGTTAACGATAGCGATGTCTATTTCATTGTATTAGATGAATTAATCTCCCCCGCTACATTCAGGGAGTACTACAAATACGACAACGAAGCTTTTTTTTCGTCGCTAAGTGGTTCAGGATTCGACCTCATACGCTACCCCTACTCAAATTATCCATGGACAATACCTTCTGTTTCCTCAATGGTTGCCATGGACTATCACGAAAACTGGACTACTAAAAAAGATTTTCCACAAATAGCTCACCACCTCTTACGCTATAACTTGCCCGCTAAACTTTTGGAGACTGAACAATACACCCACTACTGCATTCCTTCGGTCTACTGGATTGGAAACCCTTCTACAGGAATATGGGATGATTTTATCTCTAGAGCAAAATCTTACGGACTTACCTTAAGTCTCTTTCACTCTACGCCTCTTTCCAAAAAAGCTAGGGAATTTCAACGATATTACCATAGAATTCACATACTTAAGCAGCTCGATCAAATTACAGAAATTGCAAAACAAAACAATAAAAAGAAATTCGTTTTTGCCCACCTCCTATGCCCGCACCGGCCTATTGTATTTGATAAAGACGGACTAGAGATACAACCTGACTCCATAGCTCTGGCCGAAAAAGATAAAGACCATCACTATTATTTAGATCAGGCCACTTTCATCTCACAGGCCATCAACAAAACTTTGGAAAATATTTTACAAACTTCCTCAAAGCCACCCATTATCGTACTTCTATCCGATCATGGCAAATTTCCTGTAGGCATTTCAGGTAAAGGCAAAACAAGCCTACCCTTAAATCATCTCTCATGGCGCCTTTCAAACTTCATGGCTCTTTATCTACCCAACAAAAACGTACAACTCCCTGATCTTCTAACTCCAGTAAATGTACTCCGGTTGGTACTAAGCGAATATTATGGCTACCCTCTTCCTCAATTAGAAAATTCGTGTTGCTTTGATTTTTATAATTTAGAAAAAAAAATACCAGCTACTTCATTAATGCCATTTCAGTACCCACCTGCACTCCCAAGCGACAACTCTACCCCTAGTTTGATTTTGCCTTAGAGCCCGGCTGAGGACATGCGCATCATGCTAAGAAAGCAAAAGACATCACAAGCGACTGGTTATGATAGATTTAAACAGGATATGCAGGATAATAATCATAGTTTTCAGCTCTCTTTTGCAAGATCTCGCAGTACTGAAAACAGACGCACCCACTCTTGAAGCGACAGCTCTTCAGGACGAGCAGTAGGGGCTTTATGAATGGTGATAAGGGCGTTTTCTACCGTTGCTGAATCAATCCATGGCTTTAAGGTTGCCTTAATCATCTTGCGGCGCTGTGCAAAAGAGGCGTTGACTAGCTCAAAAAAGTGTACCTCATCAGATACGCTAAAGCGCTTTTCAAGGTCTAGTCGTATCACTGCCGAATGCACCCTTGGAGCAGGAAAAAAGCAGTGAGGCGATACCATAAAGCCATAACGAGGCTTGCTGTAGTAGTGTAAAAACAGTGTAAAGGCTACGTAGTCTTTTATGGCACAATCAAAACAAAGGCGCCTTGCAACCTCCTCTTGAACCATCACGGTAGCTGATGAAAATAGATCCTGCAACGGCAGAAGTTTGTGTAAAATTGGCGTGGTAATATTATAAGGCAGGTTTGCTACCACCTTGGCTTTGCGGCCAAACGTTTTACTACTCATCTCAAAGGCAAGAACATCTGCTGTAACTACCGTAAGGCGTGGATGATCAAGCGTTGCAAGAGCACGCGCAAAAACTGGATCTTTTTCAATAGCAAAAACATGGCACCCGGTTTCGAGGAGCCTTTCAGTAAGAGCTCCAGGGCCAGGGCCTATTTCTACAACCAAATCATCTTCTTTAACGTCGGCTAAAGCTACAATCTTATTTAGGATATTACCATCTATAAGAAAATTTTGCGACATACCCTTTGCAGGCCTTGCCCCTATTGAGCGCAAGTACTCCTGAAGCTCTGAGGGACGAAAACGGGCCATGTTATTTAAGCACAAAAGGCTGAAAATTCAATGGCAGCTCTTTTTCAATCTGCTCTTTTGAAATATGAAAGTGATGGCGGAGGTTATCTAAGTAAACAGCCGTCTTTTTCACTGTCATTTCCTGGGTAATTTCCTCGCGCAGCTGAGCTTCCATTTCTTGTAATGAAGGAATCTCTTCAGCCCTAATCTCTTCAACAAAGTATATGCGCACAACTGGATTAGGATCAGATCTGCTCGACTGAAGCTGAGGTTTGCTGTAAGATCCCTCTGACATTGTAAGCAAAAGCTCCTGCAGGCTACTTGAAAGCTCGCCTTGCTTTTGACGAAACGATTGTGAAATCAGAAGCTGTACTTGTGGATCTTGAATTTCCCTTTTTTCAAGCTCTGCTTCGAGACTATCTAAAGCTACATTTTCCTCTTCAAGAAGAACTCTAAGCTTTTCTGCATACGCTGTGGCTACATTTGTATCAGTTGATTTAAGCGTAAGACAGCGCCACAGACACTCTTTTTGTGAGCCAATTACTGCAACTTGCTGATCGTAGGCCTTGCGAATATCTTTAGGGGTAATCTGCGGGGTGATACGCATACGCACCTGGTAATAAAGCATACGGCGAATTGTGATATCTGCTTTTACCATCGCCCAGGCTTCATCAAGTGTAAGACCAGCATTATCGAGGTTTAGCATGACATCAGGGCCAAAAATTTCTTCAAGCTCTTCACGAACATCCCCTGAGCTTATAGGAAATCCTTTTTCTTCAGAGTCGGCAATCATAAGTTCGCGATCGATTAAATCATTAAGCACCTCTCTCCAGTGTGAAGAGTAAAATTCAAACCGAGCCTCGGGCATCTCAAGATACTGCGGATAGTTCTGGTACAAAATCATGTCCATCTTCTTTTTAACATCGACGACAGAAATGACCGTACCATTGACTGATGCCAAAACGCGATTATTAACGCCGATACGACGCCTTGGTTCTTGCATACCATCTGCAAATAAAGAACAAGAAGCCACTACGCACAAAAGAAACAAAAGTATTTTTTTCATAAGCTCACTTAATATCAAGGATCTAGCATATAGAGAGCTCGGAAATTAAGCAAAACCCAATTTAGACATGCTAGAAATATTAAAATAAAACTTCGCAAGCCATTTGTGGCGAAGTTATTTTTTGCGAAATACCGCACCAAAAAAGCCATCTTTTTTTCCTGACTCAGGAACACATACAAATGGCTCGCCCTGTAGCTCAAGGGGGTAGTGAGCAAGAAAATGAGCTAGCTGCTGGTGATTTTCTTGCTGTAGTATGCTGCAGGTTGCATATACAATAAAGCCACCCGGCTTTACGTAGCTTAATGCCTGCTCAAAAATCACGCGCTGGGTTGATACAATTCGGTGGAGCATCTCTTGTGTATACTTCCACTTCATGTCGGGATTGCGTCGCAAAGTGCCAGTGCCAGAACATGGGGCATCAACAAGTACCCAGTCCATTGTTTTTTTCAACTTTTTCAACTTTTTTTCGTCGGTGTGGGCAACTATTTGCGCATTTTGAATACCTGCACGCTTTAGCCGCTTTCTTGCCTCATGCAATGCATGAAGTCGAATGTCATGCAAATAAATTTGGCCTGTGCCTTGCAAATTAGGTGCTAGGCTTAGTGTCTTACCACCAGAGCCGGCACAAAAATCGAGCACATGATCGTTTGGCTTTGCCTGTACAAGTTGCGCCACAAGCTGTGAGCCCTCATCTTGCACCTCAAAAAGACCCTCTTTAAATTCAGGAAGACAAAAGAAGTTTTCTTTTTTATGAAAGCAGATACCGCAAGAAGACTCTAACGCAGCTGAAACATTGAAATTTTGATCTACCAATTTTTGAAGCAAGGCATCACGGGTAGTTTTAGAAACATTGGCGCGAATACAGGTAGGTGCCGGCTCTAGGCAGGCAAGGGCAATTTCTTTTGCCTTTTCAAGACCCCAGGAGCCAATAAATTCGTCCATCAACTCTTTAGGTAAGCTGTAGCGCACATGCAAAGGAATAGTTTCATCCTCTAAATAGCGCTTAGGGTCCCCTTCTAACATCCAGTCGATACGATTTTGCCAGTTAGGAGATGCACTGAAATAATCCGCAAGTGCGCGCCACCGAATAAGGCGGTATACCTCTTCGCTAATATAGGCTCTATCTTTTGAGCCCAAAGCCTTGTGCTCGCGAAAATAGCAGCTTACATAAAAGTCTATTGGAGCTTTTTGCTGTTCATAGCCCTCGAGGAGCAAAAGAAGATGATTCGTCCGAAAACGTTGTGATTGAAATGACATAGTGCGAATATTGTAGGGATCTCTTGAGATTGCAGCAAGTTGGGATTGCTAAAAAGAGCAAGTCACGCTACATTTAAAAAAATAGATAACCACTTAAAAAATAAAATACCTGAAATTCACTAGGTTATTGTGTTTTGTAGATAAAATTGTTACCATAGTGACACATGACAACAAACGACACCCCAACAAATAAAGGATTTTCTTTTTGGCGCACATTAAATGTCGTCCATATAAAGCGTTTTATAGTCATACTCCTTTCCTACCTTTTTGTTACCTTTGGGCAACCGGCCTACTCTCCTTTTTGCTCTTTAGTTGCATCCACTTTTGGATTTAGTCTTTTATTTTTTGAGCTAGCAAAGCGTACAGCCAAAACACGCTTTATTGTAGGTTTTGCCTTTTTCTTTTTAGTGCAAGCTGTGCAACTTTTTTGGTTTACTTACCATCCTGTAGTAGCCGCAAGAACCACCTTTCTGTTGCTATCCACCCTTATGGGACTACAGTTTGGGCTACTCTGCCTTCTTGTACATAAAAAAATTATCTGTTCTACCTTTTGGTTTTTGCTTATTCCCGCATGCTGGACACTGCTTGAATGGAGCCGCATCTACTGGTGCTCTGGGTTTTACTTTGACCTTGTTGGACTATCGCTTGCAAGCAACCTCATCACGCTACAAACAGCCTCTATCTTTGGCGTACTAGGCATGTCTTTTTGGGTAATGGCTACTAATACAGCAATCGTTCGGGCACTGTTTATGCCTAAAACAGGCCCTATTCTTTTAGCGCTTATTATTGCCGCGCTTCCCTTTATCTATGGAACAATACATCTACAAGTACATACCAAAAAACAAGCAGCCCACGATGCCATCTATCCACAAACAAAAGCACTTATTGTTCACTCTAAAAAAGTTCCAGAAGAATTTAAACCCTTGCCAAGAGTGCGCCTTAACCCACAAGAGCGCGCCTTTTATGCTTGGAAAGAGCTGCTGGCTGCAATTGGCCCTTTTTATAAAAAGCAAAAACTTGATCTCATCTTAATGCCAGAGGGCGTAGTACCCTATGGCAGCAACTCACTTCTATTTACTCCAGTTGAGATAAATAGCCTCTTTTTATCGACCCTTAAGACACCATTTCCTCTAACTGACGAAGAGCTTCTTTGTTCAGAAGATATCGCAAAAGAAGTTGCAATGCTGTACGAAAGCCCCCTTATTATTGGCTTAGAGGGCATCAAAAGAGTGGCAAACTCTAATCCCCTCTTTTATAATTCTGCCTTCTTTTTTTCTGACGACCCACAAATTCCAGTACAGCGCTACGACAAACAAGTACTTGTACCCATGGGTGAATACATCCCCTTTGACTTTGCAAAAAAATTGGCTGCAAAATATGGCATCTTTGACTCTTTTACCCCAGGCGATGGCACCAAGCTCTTTCAAAGTGGCAGACACCGCATTGGTGCCTCCATTTGCTATGAAGAAACAGTAGGCAGCCTCATGCGTCAAAATTCTACTCAAGGCGCAACCCTTCTTGTAAACCTTACAGATGACTACTGGTTTCCCTATTCAATGTTGGCTATACAGCATTTTGAACACGCTCGTCCGCGCACAGTTGAAAATGGAACTCCCCTGATCCGCGCGTGCAACTTTGGCATATCTGGAGTTGTAGATAGTCTGGGAAGAACTATAGCTGCAAAAGAAGGAACCGAAGAGCCCTCTGGCTTTGTTGTTTCCTTTTCATCCTACCACTACCCTACCTTGTATGGCCGCTATGGAGACTGGCCTATTCTAACACTCTGCACCCTTATTGTATTGCTTGGTCTTTTGCTAAAATGGAAAAAGCCGAACTAATGCCAAGCATGTAGAAAATTTATTTACCACAGTTATTACTTGCAACTCTCCTCTAAAAAATGAGTATTTTGTATCAGTTTCATATATAGTGCTTTATTAAATAGATTATTTATGTTAAGCTACTTTCCTTGAATCAACAAAAAGATGAGTTTCATGACATTTAAAGACCTAGAGCTAGACCAAAATATCCTAAATGCGATTGAAGATGCGGGCTACACAGTTCCCACACCCATTCAGTCACAGGCAATTCCCCAAATTCTGGCCGGACTTGACCTACGGGCCTCTGCCCAAACAGGAACTGGTAAAACCGCGGCATTTATTTTGCCGGCACTACATAAACTTCTACAGCCCTCAACCGTTAATGGACACGGCCCTCGTGTACTTATTCTGGTTCCTACAAGAGAACTTGCTATGCAAGTTGCTGCTGAAGCCGAAAAATATAGCGAAAAGCTAAACCGTATCAAAACAGTATGTATCTATGGCGGCACACCATATCCAGTGCAAAATCGCCAACTATCGCGCCCTTACGAGATCCTCGTGGCAACTCCTGGTCGCTTAATAGATCACATGCAACGCGGTAAAATTAACTTCTCACGCCTTGAACTTTTTATCCTAGACGAAGCCGACCGCATGTTAGACATGGGCTTTATCGAGCCTGTAGAAGAAATTGCAAGTGCACTGCCGAAAAATCGCCAGACGCTTCTCTTTTCTGCTACACTAAAGGGTCAGGTACTCAACCTTTCAAAGCGCCTTTTAAACAACCCGGTAGAAGTAAGCATCGCTGCAGATCATGCAAAACATGATAATATCGACCAAAAACTGCTCTATGTAGACGACCTTAACCATAAGCATCGCCTTTTAGATCATATCCTACACACTCCTGACCTTACCCAGGTTATTATCTTTACCTCTACAAAGCGTTATGCCGGAGAGCTTGAAGATAAACTATGTGGCAGCGGATTTAAAGCAGCAGCCCTACATGGTGATATGACTCAGCGCGAAAGATCAAAAACAATCCGTCAGCTACGTGAAGGAACAATCAATGTTTTGATTGCAACAGATGTAGCCTCACGCGGTATCGACGTGCAAAATATCAGCCACGTAATTAACTTTGATTTACCTATGAGTGCCGAAGACTACGTGCACCGTATTGGCCGTACAGGCCGTGCCGGCGCAAAAGGCATTGCCTTTTCGTTTGCCTCAAGTAAAGACAGAGATTGCCTACGTAGAATTGAACAGTTTACAGGGCAGAAAATTCCTCCACACCAGTTCGCTGGCATGGAACCTACTAACAAGGCAGCAGCTAAACCACAAAGCTGGAAGTTTGCTCCAAGACGAAGACCCTACAGTCGCTAATAACGACCCTTAAAAGTTTTCTCAACAAAAAAAGCGCCTTTTAGGCGCTTTTTTTGTTCTACCACCCTCTTAAAACCCTCTATTTAAATATATCTTTTAGCTCACCATCTACTACTTCCATCGTCGGCCGCGCCGATGGATCGACGCTTGTCATATTTTTGAGCATTTGATTCAAAAAAGCAGCTTTTTCTTTATCGAGCCCTCCCTCACTTTGTAATTTTGTTGTAAGAACATCAATGTACCTATTCATCGCATCTTGTTCGAAACTAAGTTTTTGCTTATCTACACCCGCTACCGTACGAACCCTTGCGAAAAAATCGAGCACCTTACCCTTAAAGCTTCCTTTTTGTTCATACGAACGTGTAAATGCCGGCTCTTCAAGAATATATTTTTCTACACCTCTTCTTTCTTTGTGCGCTGGAGGAATTTTTGTTCTTGTTTCATGGACAGCTACAAGCGATGTCTTATCCCCTAAAAACTGCTCTTCAAGAATGCGGATAATACAAATGCCTGCACCATACACATCTCCTGCCTTACTCGTTCTGCCCTCAGGTGGGCCATAGCGCGTATTTCCTGAATAGATCCCACTTGGCTTACCTTCAACGACTTTTGCACCTTTGCCAAAATCAGATACCTTTATATATTTTTGTCCTCCAAGCTCTGAGCCTTGCACTACCAGCATATTTTCTAGTTTCATATCACCATGTACGTACCCTGCCTTATGTAGATTCTTCATGCCACGTACAATATCTTGGCAAAAGTCCTTGCTTTGCATCTTGCAATCAGCATCACCCATCATTTTTTCAAGATTTCCTTCAGCCTTATCTGTTGTCCAAACTCGCGCTTTTGTATTGTCAGGATCTATGTCTACTGCCAAATTTTTCATTTCTTCTTTAGGTAAAGCCTTTTTTATACCAAGAATAAATTGCACTTCTTTAACGATATTTCGTCTACATCTACCTAAAAAACTCGCTTGAGGCAACATGTACACTTTACTCGAGCTCTCGTGTTCAACAATAAGCTTATCTTTTCCAACACCATACACCTTCCTGGAAGCGGATTCAGACAAAGGCGTATTCATTTGCCCAAGCAGTCGCTCCACCCGTGCCGCTATTTTTTTATCTACAGATTTTGGCGTATGCATAGACTTCTCATGCCCACCTAGCGGCTCTGGAGAAAATTGCCGATTTGTTGGCGGAGGGTTTGTTTTTACCATAAGGCACTCATCCTCTTTTCTTTTAGTATACCCTATACAATATCATATGTAAAATATTTATTTTATATATGAGTCTATGTAAGAATGCGAAAAAAGGGAGAAAATCATGACCCAGCTATCAAAAGACGAACTCAAGCGTATCGATGCCTACTGGAGAGCCACAAACTATCTTTCGGTGGGGCAGATTTACCTTCTTGACAACCCACTTTTAAAACGCCCTCTCACAATTAATGACGTAAAACCACGGCTTTTAGGCCACTGGGGCACAACGCCTGGGTTAAATTTTATCTATGTACACCTCAACCGTCTTATTAAAAAATATGACCTCGACATGATCTATTTAGCAGGCCCTGGTCACGGAGGCCCCGCCCTTGTTGCCAACACCTACCTTGAAGGCAGCTACAGCGAAGTATACCCTAACATATCGCAAGACACCGACGGCATAAAGCGACTCTTTAAACAGTTTTCATTTCCAGGCGGCATACCAAGTCACGTGGCAGCTGAAACACCAGGTTCTATTAACGAAGGGGGCGAGCTCGGCTACGTGTTAACCCACGCCTTTGGTGCAGCATTTGATAACCCATCACTTATTGCCTGTGCCGTTATAGGCGATGGAGAAGCGGAAACCGGCCCCCTTGCTGCAAGTTGGCACTCAAACAAATTCCTCAACCCCATCCAAGATGGCGCTGTTTTGCCCATACTGCACCTCAACGGCTACAAAATAGCAAACCCCTCATTTTTAGCTAGAATTCCGCAAGAAGAACTAGAAAGTCTTTTAAGAGGCTATGGCTATACTCCCTACTTTGTAGAAGGGTCAGAACCAGAAAAAACACACGCTCTTATGGCCGAAACACTCGAAAAAATTGTTTTAGAAATTCAAGCCATCCAAAAAAATGCAAGAGAGAACAACGACACCACACGGCCTCTATGGCCCATGCTTGTACTTAAAACCCCAAAAGGGTGGACAGGCCCCAAAGAAGTTGACGGCAAGCAGACAGAAGATTCATGGAGGTCTCACCAGGTGCCACTATCCGGACTTGCCACTAACCCTGCACACCTTGCCCAGCTTGAAGAGTGGCTAAGAAGCTATAGGCCAGAGGAGCTTTTTGACGAATCAGGCCACCTCATCAAAGAGCTAGCCGACCTTGCCCCAACAGGAACCCGCCGCATGGGAGCAAACCCTCATGCAAATGGCGGACGTCTTTTAAAAGACCTTCGCATGCCAGATTTTTGGAACTATGCCGTAGAGGTAGCAAAGCCCGCCACCACCTATGCAGAGGCCACGCGAGTTATGGGCCATTTTTTGCGCGACATCATGAAAAAAAATGAAAAAAATAAAAATTTCCTTGTTTTTGGCCCTGACGAAACTGCTTCGAACAGGCTAGGCTCACTATTTGATGTAACAAATCGTCGCTTTTTAGCCGAAATTTTACCGAATGACGACAGCCTATCGGCCGATGGGCGCGTGATGGAGGTGCTAAGTGAACACCTATGCCAAGGATGGCTTGAAGGCTATTTACTTACCGGAAGGCATGGCCTTTTTTCCTGCTACGAGGCCTTTATCCACATTGTAGACTCTATGTTTAACCAGCACGCCAAATGGCTAAAAGTTACTAGAGAAATCCCCTGGAGAGCACCAGTAGCTTCGCTAAACTACCTACTCACCTCGCACGTATGGCGACAAGACCACAATGGATTTTCCCACCAAGACCCTGGATTTATTGACCATGTGGCCAATAAAAAGTCAGAAGTAGTGCGCATCTACCTACCACCTGATGCAAACTGCCTGCTTTCTGTTACCAACCACTGCCTAAAAAGCCGCAACTATGTAAACGTTATTGTTGCAGGCAAGCAGCCATCGCTTCAGTACCTTAACATTGATGATGCCATTAAACACTGCTCAAAAGGTATTGGCATCTGGCAATGGGCAAGTAACGATTTTGGCCACGAGCCAGACGTTGTCATGGCCTGCTGCGGCGATGTGCCAACGCTAGAGACTCTTGCAGCAATTGATCTTTTACGCCAGAACATCCCCGACCTTAAAATTCGCTGCGTCAACGTTGTAAACCTCATGACGCTGCAGCAGCCATCAGAGCACCCTCATGGGCTATCTGACAAGGAGTTTGACGATCTTTTTACAAAAGATAAACCTGTAATATTTGCCTTTCATGGATACCCCTGGCTTATCCACAGGCTCACCTACCGCAGGACAAACCACGACAACCTCCATGTTCGTGGCTACAAAGAAGAGGGCACCACCACAACCCCCTTTGACATGGTAGTGATGAATGACCTCGACCGCTTTCATCTATGCCTTGATGCAGTAGATCGCGTGCCAAGGCTTGAGCCGCTACACGCCTATATCAGACAGATGATGGAAGGTAAAATAATAGACCACAAGCGCTACATCCACACCTACGGTGATGACATGCCAGAGATTCGCAACTGGAAGTGGCCCTACTGATGAGCCATATTTTAGCCATAAATGCAGGAAGCTCATCTTTTAAATGTGCGCTGTATGAGCTAAAAGAAAACACCTGGCAGCTAGTTGAGGCTCATAACAAAAAGACAATACAAGAGCTACTGGCTGCGCTACCAAACGTGCCCCTTTTAGGAATTGGCCACCGCGTAGTACATGGTGGCGCACGCTATAGCAAAGCCACCCTTATTGATGCCGCAGTTATTACAGAGCTAAAAAGCCTAATAGAGCTTGCCCCATTACACAATGGCCCGGCAGTAGAGGTGATAGAGGCAACCCTTGCTCATTATGGCACAAGCATCTCCCAAGTAGCTGTGTTTGATACAGCCTTTTATGCCGCAATGCCCAAGCTTGCCCGCTACTACGCCATACCAAAAGAGCTATCGGATACCCATGAAATTTTTCGCTATGGCTTTCATGGCATCTCCCACAGCTTTTTATGGAAAAAATTTGTCGAGCATTCAAATAAACCGTCGGCAAAAATCATCACCTTGCACCTAGGTGC
>JBGSSB010000043.1:0-2070 GCA_041737255.1 Chlamydiales bacterium
ATCGGTGGATGGTTTTGAATTGCAAATGGCGACGAATGTGCTTGGTCATCATTTACTCACATCCTTACTTATGGATAAAATAAAGCAGGCACCATCCTCTGTCATCGTATCCACTACTTCTTCCGCAAGCACCCAAGCCAATGACAAAAATCTTTGGGATGACATTAACGCTGAGAAAAAATATGATCCTTGGGAGGTGTATGGTTTATCAAAAATAGCAGCAGTTCAGTTTAGAGATGGACTCCACGCACTCCTTAAAAAAGCGAACCTGGATGATACCATCAAAGTAATCTCCACGCATCCGGGCTTAACGGCTACGCCCCTATTCGATGCAGGGAAAGGACTTATTTCCAGCATATTCAGAAGCGTAAAAGGCATATTCATGATGACACCTGCCCAAGGAGCACTGTCCAGCCTGAGAGCAGCAGTAGACGACTCCATTCCAAGCGGCAGTTTTGTCGGTCCTGGCGGGATCACAGGATTCAGTGGCAATCCTAAAATCATCAAGGAGTACAATCGGAAATTAGCGCTCGATCCGGTTTTGAGAAAAAAGATGTGGGACTATTGCGATCGGGCAACTCACGCAAATTGGAATTTTTAATCTCGAAAAACTAAATCCATAAAACTCAAAAACAATCACCAACAATTATGCTAGCCGGTCACTTCACTACCGCCCTTATTGCCCATCAAAAAATACCCGGGAAGGGAGCCCTGCTCTTCTTTTTGATCGCTTCGCAACTGCAAGATCTGCTTTGGTTAAGCTTTCACTATTTGGGTTTGGAACCCACCGTCCCGGCAGACGTGCTCAACGTTACCCTTATGAGTATCACCGTGGATATGGTCTACAGCCACGACCTATTGCCGCAGCTTGTATGGATGGCCCTTACTTTTATTGTTGGTCGGCTATTGTTCAAGCAGAATAACATTGCCACAGCAGGTGCCTTATTGGTTTTGGGACATTACCTTCTCGACCTGATATCGGGCTATCCCCATCACGTGTTTGGGGCAGATACGCACAAAGTAGGCTTGGGGCTATATTATTCTAATGTGTATCTGGCCATATTTATTGAGGCCATATTTACAGTTATAGCACTCACGTATTATTTTTGGGTTGATTCCAAAAAGAGCAATCCCCGTAGCCGGAAAAACAGGCTGCAATTAGCAGGGCTTTATGTGTTTGGCATAGGCTTTCTATTGACCATCGGTAGGGTCTCTTTTCGCCAATGGTTTACTATACCTGAGTTTGATACGCCCTTTAACACCACCATGCTATCGCTGGTATTCACCTATCTACCTATGATCGCTTACTTATACTACTTTGTAGGTCTCGAAGAATCGAGAAAAATAATTTCATAAACATTTGAAAAAAAATAACCATCATGAAAATCGGAGAAAGTACTGCAAAAGCAGTTATTAACGCACCCATTGAGACTATCAATTTAGGGGAATGGATGTTTACCATCACTTCAGAAGAATATGCAGCTTGTGCTGAAGGGCACCAAAGTGCAGCAAAAGGAAAATTACCATCAGGAAAAAGATTTTCGGTGAATGTAGAAATTGTTGCTGGCATTTTTATGGTGCAACACTACGTTGAAACGGTATCAGAAAGAAATCATGTAGTAGGTTTATCTCCAAATACTGTCTTCTTTCAAAACGATAAAGATTATGTAGTTGCACAGATTACTTGGGAGCTTAAAGTAGAAAAAATCGATGACTACAGCTGTGAACTAACATGTAGGGCTTTTTCAGAAAGCGAAAATGAAGCATTTGTAGAAGAACTTCTTGAAATGTTGAAAGATGTTCCAGAAAGAGACCTTCCACTTCAAAAACACATTGAAGAAGAAGCACTATTATTTGCGAAGGATATAGAGCGCAAGGCACTAGCGGGAGTTTGGAGTTAATACAACATTAAAAAAGAGCAATGAAGAATCAAAAAAGCGAACAAACAGCACCTTATCCTAAAGGCAAAACGGCATTACTTGTTGTAGATCCGTTGAATGATCTGATATCCGAAGGAGGAATGGCATGGCCTATGTCAGGTGCAGTTATTCAAGAAGTTAAAACCGTTGA
>JBGSSB010000048.1:0-8973 GCA_041737255.1 Chlamydiales bacterium
GCAATTAGGGGTGAAAATCGTCTCAAACAAATGCCTAGATCACTGGTTCGAAACTAAGAAATGGGTGAAGTTAGCATGAAGAGCCGTGTACGAGAACCGTACGCACGGTTCTGTGAGAGGTCGGGGCCTCTGGCCCCTCCTTCTCGGCGGTATTATGCAAGAGAAAAATTCGAACTGCGGTAGCAGTGTAAGTTCCTTGGATATAACGGAAAGCCTATCCGAGTACAAATCGTTCGTCATATTTTACGCTATTTAATTTCAGGATTTTTAAATACTCTTCATCAAATGACATGGCTGCATGGTGGTGCTCTTGGTTTTGTATGTATTTTTTACCTGTTCTAGGGCTGAATAACTCACAGAAAATGATCCATACCCCTCTTGCCAAGCAAAGTGATCGAGTGCAGGAAAGTTTTTATGAATCCAAAGAGAAGATGATGCTTTTAGCTCTCTTATAAAATATGAGAAATTATCTAAATTGCTGAGCTCTAGCAGTAGGTGAACGTGGTCGGGCATTCCACAGATTTCGAGCAATTTTCCTGAGTGATTCTTAATAATAGCACCCATGTAAGAATAAAGGCGTGATTGGACATCGGATAAAATCAAAGAGCGTCTTTGTTTTGTGGACCAGATAAAATGAAAATAATGGACTTTGTACGAATGGGTCATCTCTATTTTTGCCCTGCACATTGAAAAGGTAAATATAACGAAAAGATTTTTACCAGATTTGCGATTTACCTGAAAAACATTTTTTGGGTATATGTTGAGAGCAACTTACACTGCTGCCGCAGTTGGAAGTTTTCACTTGCATGATACCCCACGTTCCATTCAGGCCTACCGGCCTGCCATTGCACGCGGGGCTCCCCGCTACCACTGCTACCGCAGTGAAAACAGAGGTAACAACCTGTTTAGGTTAGCACCCATATGCTATGCCCCATTTTGGAGCCTATCCAGAGATGATTGCTGAGATCGCTCCAGTCTTTGCGGGATCGATTCATATTTTTATGAAATAGAATTTTTGGTGATTTATTAGAGCAAATGAGTCCGTATTGAACTTTGGGAATGCCCCGTCCCTTAAGTGTTAACCTGGGTAGTTTGCTAGGGGTGTTTTCACTGCGGTAGCAGTGGCAGCGGGGAGCCCCTGAGTGCAATGTCAGGCCGGTAGGCCTACAATGGAACGTGGGGTATTATGCAGTAGAAAAATCTAACTGCGGTAGCAGTGTAAGAGGTTAGGGGCTAACGAAAAGCTTAACCCAGAACAAATCGTTCGTCAAATTTTTGCGCTATGAAGCTTGCTGGCTTAGGTTGTAAAAGTGTAGGGCTGTGCACATGATGCCGTCGAGGTTTGCGTCGCCCTGTAAAAGGGTGTTAAGCTCTTGTTTTGAGATGAAGCTTGCATGGATGTTTTCGGAGGCCTCCGGGGTGGCCTCATGGGTGAGGCAGGTGTTACGGGCTAAGACTATGGTCATCTTTTGGGCTAAAATTCCTGGTAGGGGATAGCAGCTTCCGATTACTTCAAAAGAGGTTGCAGTACAGCCTGTTTCTTCTAAAAGCTCGCGTCGGGCCGCATCCAATGGCGTCTCGCCCGGGTCTACAAGGCCTCCTGCAAACCCTACTACAAATTTGCCTATTGCGTGTCGGTATTCGTTGGTTACAAGGAGCTGGCCTGTAGGAGATTCTGCAACAATAGAGACCGACTCAGCACTAGATGAAACAATAAAATAGTCCTGCTCATGGCGGTTATGGTAGACAAGGCGCTCTTTTCGTACGCTGATTGCGCCATCTACAACAAGCGTGGTTGTCAATGTTGTTGGTGGAATATGGCTTTTCATAGGCTCTCTTGTTGGATAAGGGACTTCCAGTAGGCTGCTTTTTCTGTATCTTTGGCTGCATACCAAAAAAGCCGTAGCTGCTGATAAAGGCAGCGCCTTTCCCACGAAAATGAGCGTTTAAACCAGCCGGCTGGTGTCATATGTATTTTACCTGCCATAAAGTGTGCCCCTAGGGTCCAAGACCTTGGAAACGCTATGTCCAGAAGTTTAGAAAACTGCAACGTAGCAGCTTGGACACCTTCAGTCATAGCTAAGTAGCAGCTATTTACAAAGTAAAGAGGCGATGCCTCCTGACTCAGCCTTTGAGGTGAGTATTTGCTTAAAATTTGTTCCACACGCGTTATATTTCCCTGGTAGATAAGCCGTTCAATAACAAGCGAGTCAAGGATTTCTTGGTTTTCACCGGAGTAGTTCATCTTTAAAATGCGCTGTACTATGCGGTCTGCTACCTGGGCATCATCTTTATCGAGGGCAAGTCGTAGCAAGAACCAGATAAAACGCTCTTCTTCTGGGGTGAGAGCTTGCGAAGAAAGCGTTTGTAGGTAGAGTACACCTAGCTTGTGGTCAAAGGCCGAAGCAATGAGTCTATCTGAGAGATTAAGTGATTTTTTAAAGCGCTCTTGTTCGCCAATAGAGAGCACCTGGCGAATACGTACCATCTTTGCCTTTGCCATTTCAGGTGCGCCCAAAAGTACAAGCAAAAATATAGCGTCAGCAAGGTAGGGCATGGCAACGATTGGACGCTGCAAAATGTCGTCGAGCATCTCAGATATAATGTAGGGCTTTGCCAGCCAAAAGCTGACGCCGAGGTTTATAGAAATGCGGCGAAGTTCGGCGTCACCTCCGTGGCTTGGATGCTGTATGAAAAATGAGACTTCCCAGTTTTTTTCCAGGCTCTGAAAGAGGTTGCTAGCCACTGAGCCTTCGGCCCATGTAGCTAAAAAACGTGTTACAAGGCAGATAAAATGGTAGGCCGCAACCCTGTTTTGGTGAGAGCTCTCATGCATGCGGAAGACAATTTGTTCTTCCAGAATGGGGGCCAGCGGGTGCATGGCATAGCGCCTTAGGGCGAGCTCAAAACATTTAGCTTCTTCTTCGTAGTCTTCTAGTTCGTTATAGATAAAAGATTTGCCGAGATACTCTAAAGGCGCTCCTGGGGTGTTTCTGAGGTGGCCAAACTCGTCGAGGGCGAGGTCGAAAATCTGTTTTTTTTGCGGGGCAAACTCGGGGTCTTTGGCTTGCTCAAGCAGGGTCATGCCGGCTCTAAAAAGGGCCTCTCTTCCCTCTTGTCTTCCAATAAATGAGGTTCCAAGCCTGCGGTACTCACAAAGTGCTTTTATGTACATTTTTGATGCTAAAAAGGCATCTGGCACAGCAAGGCAGTTTACGTTAATGTTTTGGCTGCCTACAGATACTGTGAGTTCTTCCATTTCAAAATCAGCATCTCTCGAGAGTAGCCCTACGTGGTTGCCGATAACAGGGATGTGGCTGACGTAAGAAAATCGCAGTACGTCATTTAAATAAAATGACACTTGGTCGTCAACTTTTTCGAGGCGTACTTTGTGCCATGTATCGTTGCTTAGTACAATATGGGGCGCTTCTAGCACGCTTACAGAAGATAAAAGCAGTTTTGTTGTTTTGAGATCATCGTGCTCTGATCCAAGCCAAAGGCAGTAGCCATCTGTAAGGTGGCGTATATCCATACTTTCTGGTACTGAAAAGAGAATGCCTATGCCTTGACCCTTGGTGCCAAAGCGCAGGCGTGCTTCAAGCTTGGTGTTGCCAGTAAAGCCCTCTTTAGAAACCATAAGGCTTACCCACTCAGATGTTTCTGTAGCGCGGGTAAGGGCAAGGTGTTCTGTTAGCAAAACATTTTCTTGGAATTGCCAGTCATATTTATTTTTTATAGAAAGCTCTTGAACCAGGACCCACTCAGATTTTCCTTCTAGGTAGTTTTCTAGGCTTGCAATAAGCTCATCTACTGAATCATAGCGCGCGTCTACATCAACTGCAAGGCAGCGCTTTACAGCTTCAGATAATACCTCAGGTACATCGCGGTAGGGGGCCATTATTTCAGGGGATACAAGCTGTTCTTTGGCGTAGCGTTTTTTAAATTCTTTGAGTGTTTTGCGCCTAAAAGGAAGTTGTAGGGTGAGTAGCTGGTAGAGCATAACACCTAAAGAGTAGATGTCTGTTTTTACTGTTGCAGAATGTCCTAGTGCGCGCTCGGGTGCCATAAACGACACAGTGCCTACAACCTTGCCAACGCGTGTAAGGCCAGCTTTTGGATCTACTTCATTTTCTGGTAGCTCATTTTTTTCTTGAACTTCGTCACTGTCTCCAAGAACTTTGGCAAGGCCCCAGTCTAAAATTAGCACCTGTCCGTAGTTTCCTATAATGATGTTTTCTGGTTTTAAGTCGCGGTGTAAAACACCTTTAGAGTGTGAGTATGCAATGGCCTGGCATACCTGTAAAAACTGACGAACAAGAAAAGGAATAGAGGAGTGAGGGTCTTGCTTTCGCAGCTGTCGCTTTTCTTTTTCTTTTGCTCGACGAATAAACATTTTGAGGGTTTCACCCTCAACATATGGCATGCTGTAGTAGATGAGGTTGTCAGTGCAGCCTATAGAGTAAATAGGAATGATGGCAGGGTGTGTAAGCTGCGCTGTGATTCGGGATTCTCTTAGAAAGCGCATTTTTAGTAGGGGGAATTTGGTGAGATCTTCCCTAATGCGTTTTAGGGCAATCATCCTTCCACATACCGTATCATAGGCCAAAAACACCTCGCCCATGCCACCTTTGCCAATAGTCTTTACAATCTGGTATTGGCCGATTGTGGAGATAACTTCTTCAGCAGTTGGGGCTGTAACCAAACTAAAGGCGCTGGGCATATCAGCAGAGGTTGCCGTTTTTGATTCTAAAAGAAGTCGGTTGCCGCAGTAGGCACAAAAGACAAGCGGGCGCTCGGCCTGGCGCTCTTTAGAGCGTTTAAAGCTTGCATTGCAAAAAGGGCATTGAATAGCAGATTCTGTTGTCATCGTTCTTTTAAGTACTTTGCTGTAACTGACTTTTTACTTTTCATAATTTCTTGTGGTGATCCAGTAGCAATAACCTTGCCTCCCTCATCTCCGGCACCAGGCCCTAAATCTATAATATGATCGGCTGAGGAAATGAAGTCCAGGTTGTGTTCAATACAAACCACGGTGTGGCCTTTTGCTGTAAGGCCAAAAATGCTTTGTAGGAGTCTGCCAATTTCTTGCGGGTGAAGGCCGGTAGTGGGCTCGTCAAATAGGTAGAGGCATTTTCCTCGTGGTTTTTTGATGAGCTCGCGAACAAGCTTCATGCGCTGTGTTTCACCCCCTGAGAGCGTTTGTATTTCTTGTCCCAGCTGCAAGTAGCCAAGGCCCACCTCTAACATCACAGACAGCATGTGTGATATCTTGGGGTGATGGGCGAAGAGCTCTCTAGCTTCTTCTATGTTCATCTGTAAAATCTGGCCAATGTTTTTGCCATGGTAGGTAATGGAAAGCGCAAGAGGGTTTAAGCGCATGCCTTTACATTGAGGACAGGGAACTTTTACAGAGGGTAAAAAGTGCATTTCAACTTTTTTGTAGCCGAAGCCCCAGCAGTGTGAACACATACCTTTTCGGTGGTAAGCGCTAAAGTTTTTAGGCTGCATCCCCTTGATTTTGGCTTCGGGGAGCGTTGCAAAAAAGTGGCGCATGGGTGTTAAGACGTCGGTAAAGGTTGCAACATCAGATCGCGAAGTGTGCCCTACGGGGCGCTGATCCATCCAGATGATATTTTTAAAGTCTTCGATACCTGTTAAGGTGTATTCTTTAGTCTGTACAGCTGTTTTTCGTGTTGCTAGTGCCTGTTTTATACCATCTAATAGCACACCCTCTAACAGTGACGATTTGCCCGATCCTGAAACACCTGTTAGGCAAGAAAAGGTTCCACAAGGTATTTCAATGGTTACGTTTTTAAGGTTGTGGAGCTTTGCATTTTTGATGAGTATAGAATCATCAGCTTTTCGTTTTTTCTTTGGGTTGAGCTTTGTAAGGGGGGAGTCTGTGAGGTATTTGGCAGTAAGGGAGTTTGGGTTATTGCATATGCTTTGTAAAGAGCCAGTAGCCACAACTGTGCCACCTTGCTTGCCTGATCCTGGGCCAAATTCGATGATGTGATCAGCCTCTTTAATAAGTTGGGGATCATGCTCTACAATCAACAGTGTGTTGCCAAGGTCTTTTAGTGTGTGAAGAGCCTGCACAAGTTTTTCACAGTCTTGTGGGTGAAGGCCTATTGTAGGCTCATCTAGAACATAAAGGAGCCCTGTAAGGCCAGAGCCTATCTGGCGGGCAAGTCGCACACGTTCTGCCTCGCCACCACTTAGTGTGCCAGCTTTTCGTGAAAGCTGTAGGTAGGATAGGCCAATCGAATCTAAAAAGCGTAGTCGCGACTGTATTTCATCATATACCTGCAAGAGCGTAAGGTCTTTTTTATCGGTAAGTTCGATGTTTTGCACAAAGCTTGAGGCATCTTTAATCGACATTTTTGCCAAATCGCCAATCGAGACATGATTAATTGTTACATGGCGAGCCAGTGCATTAAGGCGCGATCCTTTACAGGTTGTACATTCGTTTTCACGAAGGGCAGCTTCCCACTCTTCGGGTAGTGGTGCTTCGTCGCTAAAGCTGTCGTGCTTGAGGTGTAGCAGCATGGCAAGGGCGTGGTTAATCCCGCGCCAGACAAAACGCACGGGGATGTCATCTACTGCAACGGTAATTTCGTTAGCCGAGCCATTCATTAAAAGCTGCATTTTATCTGAGGGCAAATCCTCAATAGCCATGTGGGTGCTTATGCCAAACGATTTAAAAAAGGCTAGTATTATCTGGCGGCTATAGATGCCTTGCCATGGTCCCCATAAAAGCTTTATGAGCTCAAGGGCGGTACGCTTTGTTACAGACTTAAGTACTGTAAAGTCTACTCCCCATACAAAGCCAAGTCCCTGGCAGTCGGCGCACATGCCCTGTTGGGTGTTAAAGGCAAAGGTTTGGGGTGTGATCTCTGGGTAGGATTCGCCAGTTTCTTCAACAGCAAAGGCTAGGTTAAAAAATACATCCTTGTCACCCCTCATCACCCATAGTTTTTGGCGTCCTATTTGTGAGGCACAAGAAATAGCTTCGTGCAGGCGATGTTTCATAGAGGGGTCAACAACAAGGCGATCTACTACTAAGAAGAGTTCATTTTTTTTCTTTGAGTCATAGGTGATTTCATCTGATCCTAGCTCATAGAAAGTACCGTTGAGGCGTATGCGTAAAAATCCCTGTTTTTGTAGACGGTCTTGCAGGTCGGTGAAGCTTTCGGTACGCTTTACATCGATTGGGGCCATGATGTGTAGCTTTTCGCCTGCGGGGTAGTTTAGGATGCGATCTACTACAAGCTCTTTACTTATGGCCTGGATACGTGCCCCTGTTTTAGGGTCGTGTGGGATGCCAATTCTGGCATAGAGTATGCGTAGGTAGTCATACACCTCCGTCATAGTGCCAACGGTGGAGCGCGGGTTTGCTGCGTGGAGGCGCTGTTCTATTGCTACAGAGGGTGATAGGCCCTCGATATGTTCTACCTTAGGCTTGGGCATTTGCTTTACAAACTGGCGTATGTAGGGAGATAGCGACTCTACGTACCGTCTTTGGCCTTCGGCAAAGACAGTCTCAAAGGCAAACGAGCTTTTGCCGCTACCTGAGGGCCCGGCACATATTGTCATTTTGCCACGCGGAATCACGGCTGAGATATTTTTGAGGTTGTTTTGTTGTGCTCCCACCACCGAAATTTCAGTAGATTCTTTAATTGTTTTTGCAGGTTTTGATTTTTTGGTAGCTACCTTTGTGTTGTCTAGTACGGCTGCTAAAATTTCACCTGTGGCACAGGGTGTTTTGGCAATTTGTTCAGGCGTGCCTGTGGCAATAATTTGACCGCCGGCATCGCCGCTTTCGGGGCCCATTTCGATGATCCAGTCACAGGTTTTTATGAGGTCGATGTTGTGTTCAATCACAACAACGGTGTTACCTTTTGTCACTAGAGCCTGCAGCACCTCTACAAGGTGGTTCATATCGTGAAAGTGAAGACCTGTTGTTGGCTCGTCTAGGATGTAGAGGGTTTTGCCGGTGTCAGGGCGCGATAGCTCTCGCACAAGCTTAATGCGTTGCGCTTCGCCACCTGAGAGGGTAGTAGAGGGCTGGCCTAGCTTTAAGTAGTCAAGGCCTACTCGCTCAAGCATCTCAAGCTTTGTCTGGATGTGGGGGATGTTAACAAAAAGCTCTTTTGCCTCTTTTACATCCATCTCTAAAACATCTTGTATGTTTTTTTCTTTATAGCGAACTTCTAGAGTTTCGGCATCAAAGCGTTTTCCCTGGCATACGGGGCAATCCACCCAAGAGTCTTCCAAGAAGTCCATATCAAGCTTTATCTGCCCCATGCCGTGACACTCTGTGCAGGAGCCCTCTTTTACATTAAAGCTAAAGCGCCCTGAGGTATAGCCTTTGGCTTTACTTTGGGGAAGCTTTGTAAAGAGGGTTCGTATTTCGTCAAAAAGCTTAACATAGGTAGCTGGGTTTGATCGGGGAGTGCGGCCTATTGGTGACTGGTCAATTTCAATAACTTTGTCGATGTGTTCCACGCCTTCAATAGCCGTGTAGGCAACTTCGGGATGCTCTGTTTTCATCAGCCTATTGCTTAAGGCTGGAAAAAGCGTCTCTAAAAATAGTGAGGACTTACCAGATCCTGAAACCCCTGTAATGCTAGTAAAGCAGCCAAGAGGTATCTTCATATCAATTTTTTTAAGGTTATTGTGGGAGGCGCCTTTTAGGATAAGCTCTTTATCTGTTTTTTTACGGCGGTCTTTTGGTATGGCTATTTGCTTGCGGCCACTTAGGTAATCGCCAGTGAGGGATTCTTTGCATTTTAGGAGCCCTGCAACTGAGCCTTTGTAGATGATCTGGCCACCTTGAAGGCCTGCCTTTGGGCCAAAGTCAACAATTTCATCTGCTTCGCGGATTGTTTCTTCATCGTGTTCAACAACAATAACGCGGTTGCCTTTGTCTCTGAGGTTTTTAAGAGATGTAATAAGTTTTTTGTTGTCGCG
>JBGSSB010000049.1:0-17060 GCA_041737255.1 Chlamydiales bacterium
CAATTAGGGGTGAAAATCGTCTCAAACAAATGCCTAGATCACTGGTTCGAAACTAAGAAATGGGTGAAGTTAGCATGAAGAGCCGTGTACGAGAACCGTACGCACGGTTCTGTGAGAGGTCGGGGCCTCTGGCCCCTCCTACTAGGCGGTTATATAGGATGAAAAATACAAGAGCTGCGGTAGCAGCGACACTAAAGTATCGCTGCTACCGCAGCTCCATGATTAAAATATGCTTCAACCCCACGTTCCATTACAGGCCTACTGACCTTTTATTGCACGCGGGGCTATCCACGCTTCCGCTACCGCGGGAAAAACAGGACTAGATTTCTTTGGACAAAATGGTTAGCATTTTTCTTCAAAAGCCTCATTTGTTTCACCTTAGGCACTGCCTCTTTTCCTTTTACGTAGTAACCCACCCTAAGACGAGATTCTAAGCAAAGGTAGTTTCATCCAATCAGAATATCCTTATCCCTGAGCCTTTTGATGCAATTCCTCAAGAAAACCCTTTAAAGCTTTCGCCGCAACGTTTTTTGCTGATTTAACATCAAAATTCCACTCGGTCTTGTTTAAAAGGCCACCCCATGAGCCTATCATGGAAGAACCTACTCCTAATTGTTTTGCACTCTTCGTGTTTAGAAAATTGTGTGCTTCATCAAACGTCGAGTCACCCAAAATCATTTGCTCTAATTCTTTACAAGTAGCCTGATCTAAATTATCGACTTTCTTATTCCACATATATCCGGCTAACAACCTTCTTCCTAATTGCTGCTCAGCACTTTTCACTGTATATTCTAGATCTTGCCTAACGCCATCTGAAAGCGTAGTCACTAGTTTTGCAGAGGGACTAACCGATGTTGATTTCACAACAGGCTGTACTGTTGATACAGAAGTCTTTACCGTGGTAGGTGGCATGCCAGATTGAGGTTTCTCCTGAACAGAAACTGGTGGCGCTTGCTCCCCTCGTTGCTGAAAAACGCTAGCAGCTGCAACTTGAGTTTTTACCTGCGGCGCTTGTGCCACCGGCACTGCCTTTTGACTTAATATTGGCTGGCAATTCCCTCTTTTAGCCGCGGCAATTTCAGTTAAACTATTATACTGCCTGCTATCGCTTTCAACAGCAAACTTACCATCCTGTCTTGTAATGACTAGGTTGGTTGACTGACCTTGGTTATCATAAAGACGAAGTTGAGCTCCGTCGTCACCATCCCAAGTAAAACAATACTTATTGGCTTTATCAGCCATCGGTAACTTCATAAGATGGCCATTAGATTGATAATCAATCCGGCTTGAAATTTCTGTTTCTTGCAGTCGCTGCATAGTAGTAGAAGCTACTGCAGTAAATGGCGGTTGCACAGGCAAGGTAGACTGAAGCTGTCCGACTTGACCCGTATTTACAGCATCATGAGCCTCACCAAGAGCCCGTATTGAGCGATATTGCCCACTTGGTGGAGCTAGCGCTATAGCTGCAAAGTACATTTGCGCGCTTGGAAATGTCCTGGTATCTGCATCATTAACTTGCTCCCCCTCTTGTAAACCTTTTTGCCCTAACATGGTTAACATGCCGGGCTCTTTACGGGTAGAAAATTGAACAATCTTAAGTTTGCAGTCGGGATCTTTTCCTTGATAAAACTGAAGTTGATATACCCCAGCTGTCTCAGACGGGACGATTGCATAATCACCTTCCAAAAAGGTATGACCTAAATCATTAATCCAACGATCAACCCTTGCTTGCTCAGCAAAACCAGCATCTTTCGAAATCTTATTTTCGAGAGATGTACAGCTTGTTTTCTTGTCCTTAACTGCCTTGTACGACTGTAGCTCAAGTCCTGGAGCATATAATTTCAAGATCTCCTCCGGAGATCCATAATTTTTCTTTTCTTTACCATCATTATACACGTATGGCTTTTGTTTATTGTTGGTATCAATTGTTACTTCACAATGCTTAAGCGCTGACCCGTCGTAAACCGACAAAGTAAATTCATTAAAGTTTCCAATCATCGCTTTATTAACGATTTCAGGAACTACATAATTGTAGCCCTGTTGTAAAAGTCCGCCTAACTTTCCAGCAGCAGCTTGGACTAGTCTTTTTGGAGTATTCACAATATATCCCCACCAGCCTTCATTAGAAGAGTCAACTACTGGTTTAGGCGCAGGTCCTGGGTTTATTGCCCAAAGTCCTTTGATGTTAGCATTATCTGGAAAAAATTTTACATAACCATCAAACAAGTCAAATGCACTGTAATATCCATAAAATCCTGGGTTTGATTTAAGATCACTACAAATTTCCTGTAATCCATCTGTCACACTTTTGTATGCAGTCTGCGCCTCACTCATCTTGATTATTGGGGCATCTTTCAATATAACTTCAATAGGCGTACCTTCAGAATATTCTTTACCTAGAAATGCAATTTTTCCATTGTCTTTAATAATCAACGGAAGCTGCTGAGCCTTGCCTTGATAGCCACAAAGCACGGAAAGTTCATTATCAGCAGTAGTTGGCATAATGCAGCCACCTGCCTGTTCCGGCTTTAATTGAGTTAGATTTTGTCGAATTTCATTCAAAACACCCGTAGTATCTTTATCGCTTCCATATACCCCTATTGCCCTAGCTGCTTGAGTTAGCGAGTCTTTAGTTGCTTTAATTGCTTTTTTAGCCGTATCTGTTCTGGTCAGCTGACTTTCGGCTACTTCAAGACGCAATCCAGCCTCACTAAGGGCCGCTTTGAACGCCTGTGCATCAGGGAATTTACGCTCCCCCCAGGTAACAGTGCCATTCATATCTGCTGAAACAGCCGTTTCTCTTAATTTGCCTTGCTGACCAAGTTCACGAACAAAAATCTTAAATTCATTCCCCTCTTTTGTTACAGCTAAAATCGATTGATTGCCGCTAGCTGCACATTTAACAAGCCGTGGTAAAACTTCTTTCGTATCCTTTACTAAAAATTCTGTCATCACAGAATCAAGATGCATTTTTCCATATGGTTTTATGTTAAGTTTTGTCTCTACCAGCTGCTCAACTAATTGCGTTACCTCCTTGCCCGATGCATCCAAGACGCCTTCCTGCCTCAAGTTTCGATCAACAAACAACTTCAAGCGATCTGAGTGTAACTCTTTTATATTATTGGGATTTGAAGTGTCTCTTAAGATAACCTTACCCTCACTTAGCTGCTTAAAGCTGCATTGATAGTGTGTGCACTTCTTACCATCGGCAATAGTAACTGTGTAAGGATAGTCCTGCACACCTGGATTTTTCCACGTGCGAAATCCTACATCGGTATTTTTTAATCCCACAGCACTTTCTTGCATCATAGGCGCAGATAATTTTTTCTCAAGCTTCTCTTGCCGTACTTCTTTATGAAACTGAGTTACCGAATTAAGAAACTGACCAACTTTAATTTTAGGGACATATCCTTTATAAATCCCAAAAGAAATCGCGACTAAAAAACCATGACCAAATTTTTCAGCGCCACTAAGTTCAGACCAAGCTTTTTTACACATTGCCTTGCTCGCACGCAATTCCTCATTTAAGCTTTCTACATCTTTTGCAGATATCTCCACTTCAGTATAGTCGGCTGAAGTGTTCTTTGTTATGTGCTGATTAATATAACTAATACGTTCATGTAATGAAGGTTGCTGCTGAACAGCTTCGTAGGAAGAAGCGACAGATGTTTGTCTCTGCTGAGGATGCAGCGACTGCTGCAATGCAAAAAACTCATTTATACAAGAATGTGGTTGTGGTGCTTGAACGGACATAGCCTTTCTCCTTGCCTTAGTTTGTAACGCTTTAGTTCATTTTATTATGAAAAATCGCGTATTGTTAAACATACTTCTCTACTTCTAGAAGTACTCTCTCGTGAAAATAAAATCAATATTTAATTATAAATAAATAAAAAAAAATTTAATTTTTTAAGTATTGTTTTACCTCATTATGAGATTTTGTATACAATGAGGATAGGACGCAGAGGAGATCCGACATGACCGTTCGACAAAAAAATGACGTATCCTTAGAAACACCACCCTCATTTGATGATAACTATCTAAACCTAAAGAATTTGGATTTTTCATTAAAACAATCCAAAAAAGGCACTGTTTATTTTAAAGTGACTGGCAAATCTAACAACCGCCACGTCGAAGCTGTTCATGGAAGATTTTCTATTCTTTTTGCTAAAATCGCCTGTTTTTTTGGGGTACAATCTTATGATCTTCAGAATGTTAGCTCGGTTATGCAAAAACAAATTAGCCAGCTACAAGAAACACTGCCTACAATTGAATTGGCGTTAGAAAAAGCAGACCGTCAAAAAGTATGTCGCTCAGTTAGTAAACTTTTTATTTCGTGCATAGGATCAAGCGGCACCCAAAAGCGCTGTGGCAACCGAGCATTGCCACAAACTTCGAGGGAAAGTATTGTCTGGAAAATCAAAGAAATCATGCGTCAACCCCAAATAAATCCAACAAAAAGTGAAGAAGAAGATTTTGATTTTGAGTCTATTTTTGCTACAAGAGATTCTCCCATAACATTTACAAACACCGCCTCAACACTTAAAAACCCGCTTCTTCAATTGGTAGAAAAAAACCAAAAAGTATTTGAGTCAATACTCGACATAAAAACAAGTTACATCCTTGAACAAAAGACAACTGAAAAACTAAAAGAAGTAATGGAAAATGTCATACAGCCGCAAATACAAAGGTGTATTGCCTCAAAGGAAACACTGAGCAACGTCGGAGGAAGATGGTTTCCCCTCCCTGCTAAAGGAAAATACGCTCGGGCAGACACCCTTGCTCATGCCTGCTTCGAAAAAATCTGGAACAGACTAGAAAGCGCCTCCAAAACTTTAGATGAAGAGAACATTTCAGTTTTAACCGAGGCCAAGTGCTTTTTAGTCGATGCAAAGGTCGAAGAGGCGCAATCAACACAAGAACATCAAGCCGCACGGGCCGTTGCCGTAATTGAACTAAGAGAGTTTCTTGCAAAGGTAGAAGAATTTATAGCCACTCCAGATGGTGCACCGTTCAAAAACCAAATCGATGGGGACATTGCGGACTTAAAAAATGGATTAGGCTTCTACGCAGATAAGCAGATGAACTTTTTTTCTGCTTCATACTTAGAGTCTATTACAACAGAAGATGTACGTAAGCTTCATCAATGGCTACTAGATAAACTCCAGCCAGTACTGCCTCGCTTAGGAAACATTGTTCATGAGCTACAAAGTGAAGTCACACGACTTCCTCCAGATCTGCTAAAATCACCCTCAGATAAACTTGAGCCAATAGCAGATATCATCCCTACGGCTACAATCCAACCTCTTACTCAAGATATCATCCTTAGTGAAAAAGAAAAGGGAGCACTTATCAGATCCACCGTTGTTGAAACAAAAGAAATTTTTTTGCAACTACTTGGAATAGACCTAGAAAAAGAGCTTGAAGCCCACACAAGCAATGATGCAAAAATGGACTACCTCACAAATATATTTCACAACAAAGACCCATTTGCAAAAGGAAGCCAAGGTAATCAATTTCTGATACAGCTAAACTCCCTGAAAGAAAACTTACAACAAGGAGTGCTCTATAATGTAGCCACAAGGGGCAGCATAGCAAGCGGTGTATTCAGCGCTATCAGCTGGAACATAAGCAATTTAAGAGAAGATATAACAAAGCCAACTGAACAGGGACAAATATTTCAAAAAGAACGCTTACAACTGCTTAAAATATTTTGCAGCAACCTAGCAGAGGCAAAAACGCTACTACATGCTTTTGGACACAAAGACTCTCTTCTAGCCGAACAGCTGCAGCATAAGCGAGCTGTAGTACTATTGGAAATGCGTAGCCTCTACAGAAAAGCTGTAGAAATAGCTCTACCTGCTTTAGAAAAAGCTGACGAAAAAACCCTTGAAAACTTTCGTAGCTTAGCCCTTTTGCTTGCTGGCCCATCAGGTTTTGTCGACACAAAAAAAATGACCTTTTCTGCTCAACGGCTTTCTGCAATTACCGACGATGAACTCAATACACTAAAAAATCAACTATACAAAGTTGTTAAACCAATAGAAAAGCAATGGGATAGCCCACTTGAATATGGGCAAAAGATCACCCTTGGCTTACCCGTTCTTATAAAAGAGCTAGAAGGCCGCATTCAAGCTTTAGAAAAATTTGAAAAAGAACTCCCGAGCAAGATAGCTTTAAAAAAACTAGAAGGCATTAGATCCCCACCTAACGAGCTAGACATAAAATACTTGAAAGGGATTAAGAGCTCACATGACAAGCTTCGCTACCTAAAAAAAGGAAGTTTGTCTCATGCCCTGTATCAAGCTCTAACCAATAGGTTCGACACCTACATACAAACCTTCGATACAATATCAGCAAAAGAGCGAGCCCAAATAGCTCCCACAGTTTGCGAAGCCGAATGGCTTCTTGCAGCTCATGACGCTCAAAGCCCGAGACATAAGCAAGCGCAGCTTGCTTCACTCTGCCTTGAGCTTCGCGAGCTTCTTACACAAACAGAGACACAACTACAAATCCAAAAAAAGACACTTAAATCTAAACATAAGCAAATCGAACAAGAACTGTCACAACTTTGGCAAAAGCTTGGGGGTAAATCAAGCTTTGCAGACAAACACCTTCACCTCTTTTCTAATGCACGACTCGCACATGTAACAAAAGAAGAACTTGAATACATCTTCAACAAGCTTACAGAAATTTCAATACCACTTGTAACACGTGGTCATTGGAAAGCTTTTGGCCCCCTCAGAAGAGAATTTGAAGGAAGAATTAATCCCCGAGTCGGTCTATAAAAATTTAGTTATCGCCTTTTTTCTCCTCTATGCTTAGTCGAATCAGCTTCGCTTCTACGATATACCCATCGAGCAGTTCTGTACTACTTTTCTCAAGTAGTGTATACAAGGGTTTATAAAACACAGTAAGAGTTAACAGATCAAGGCGAGCTTTAATCAATTTTTCAACAAAACCTTCTGCGACCTCATCAGATTGAAAGATCTTCGCCCCTTCTTTATTTACTTCGAACTTCATTATTTGTTTTTCAATACCCATAATCTTTTTCTCATAGTCTACTATTAACGCTTGGGTCTCTTCTCCACGTTGCTTGATAATTTTTAGAGTTTTTTCAATATCATTTGTTGTGGATGTAATTTGAGTATCTATTTCGTATGGATACGTAAGATCAGTTAATTTATCTGTATACATTTCCTTGAAAATACCATTATACATTTTTATAGTAGCCTCGACACCAACATCAAAGTCGATCTTGTGCTCTGATTCAAGAAGCCCCACTTGCTCGGCAAGGCCTAATTTTCTTGACATACCATCCTCCAACAACTTAGCAAGGGCTTGAAGCTCTGCTTTGCAGGATGCGGCCCTGGCTTCTAAACGAGTAATCCCCCTTACGATAACTTCAAGCTGTGGCTTCGCTTCCAAAAGCTGCTGTTCAAGTTGTTTTTGATCTCTACTATTGGCCTCAAGTTCCTGTTTTTTGCTTTCAATTTCTTTTTTATTGGTAGCATTTGGCACCCGGCTCTCTACTTCCGAAAGCTGTTTGCCAATAAGCTCCTGCTTCTTCGCCAGTGAATCCAATTGATCAGTTAGTAGCGTTTCTTGGTGATGGTATGCCATGTATTCTTTTGTCTGAAGCTGCGAGGACCTTGCCTGAAGAAGCTCAAGCTCTTTTTGCACCTTTGTGATTTGTCCGTTTATGTTTTCATAGAGCGCCTTTTCTGTCTCAAGGCCTAGTTCATCTGTTTTTCGAAATTCTGCTTTTGTCATCACTTCCATAGAGTTAAATGTTTTTGCAACAAACACCAACTCATTAGTAAGTGCAACACCCTTCTCACCTGCAAGTATCCGCTCGACCTTTACCAACACTTTTTGTAAAGCATCTCGTGCATGGGCCAGCTCTGGACGAGCTAGAAGGTAGGTAACTACACGTTTTACATCTTCGGCACTAAAAGCTTGAGCTTCTTTAGCTGTCATTGAAAGAAGTTCATCTTTTTGGTGAGGCTCTAGCTGATTAAACAGTATAGCCAGCTGAGGACAAAGTTTTTTCCTTGTTGCAGCTGAAACATCACCATTTTCAAATAAAAAGAGGTTTCCTAGTTTTTCATCCTTTAGTGCATAAATACCAGGCGTATTAAACCGTCGCACAAGCTCAAAGCAGTGTTGAAGTTTAGCATCGCTCATTTTAAGTAGCTGAGAAAGTCTGTGGTGCGTGCGATTGCCTGATTCAGGCTGCAATTCAGGATTTGAAAGTTGTGGTAAAAGCTTTGCAAGCTGCTGGTTGTTTAAATTTTGAATTTTTTTGAATTGTCGTAGATGCTCTATTGCATACGCACTTGCGTTGTATAAAATCCCTGGTGCAAACCCCTCTAAAGAGGGCTCAAAATAGGTTTTATCTGTAGCTAGTACAGCAAGGCGAAAACAGACATCTTTTTGATCTTCAGGTGAGAGCTGCCTGTATTCTGCAACGCTGAGGTGGTCAACTTCCTCTTTTTGTTCAGCTGTCAAACTATTAAATTTCTTTATAACAGCATCTATATCATCTCGTTCAGACTCAGTTAACCCACTATATTTTTCTACAATATCAGAGATGCGAATACGCACTCTTTCATCCATAGCGTTGTAAAATGAAGGGCTAAGCCACATAAGCTCTTGTTTTGACATCCGATCGACAATCGACAGAACAAGTTTGCCCAGCTCCTCTAAATTGGTATGTAAGGTCGCGCCAACTAACGCCTTACTTGATTCAATCTTTTTATTTATTTCCTTTTTTTCTTGAGACGTACATTGCTCAGAAGCAAGTGCCAACTCGCAAAGGTGTTCTTGTTCAAGTGGTTCAAGCTCAGCAAAGTTAGTCGCCCTTTGCGTGTCAACAATACCAAATCTTCCAGCTCTGCTCATATTATAGACGCGCTGGAAGTGCCCTCCAAGTGTAGCGCAACTACTTTGCAGGCTTTTCCCCGTAGAATCTGCTTTATCTAAGGTAGCCGCAGCAATCGAGTACCAGAATTGGCTTCCTTTTTCCTTGACGATTGGAGCAAGCGTTCGCAAAACTGATGGAAGCACTGTGCCAAGAGCCATAGCAGTAAGGTAGTAGTTAGACCATCCCCCACTGTAGTAATATCCCGCCACTTTTAAGACGTTGGTGCCGATAGGTCCTATATATGAGGCTCCTGCCGTAAAGGTACTGGAAAACGAGGAGTCTTTTGCAAGTTGATCGCTAGCTCCTGTCTCCAGCTGCTTCATAGCACCAGCCAACAACCCTGTAACTGGGCTATCTGCTTTTACGAGCTGATCAAGATGGCTTTTTAAAAATTCCTGATTACCCAAAGCTACGTTGTGTACTGCCTGTAAATTTTCGGCAACCTTTTGCAGCGTTGGATTAATCGTATTTTTAAAAAACCCGACTGCTGTGGCAAAGGTGTCACTAGAGGCAACTTCAAGAGCGAGCTTTCCTAAAAACACCTCTCTAAGCGCATCAAGCCCGCGCATAGCGCTTTGAGCCGCTTCTTTAGTTCTAAGCAGCTGGTGCATTTCAGCACCCAATGCAGCCATATGTACAAAGCTTTCCTGTACATCGCCCTGCAAGGGCTTTGACACCCCCGTAGCTACTTTAGCAGCACGAAGGGCCCGTTTGCCCATTTCTTTAGTTCCTCCGGCAACAGCAGAAATGCCCGATCCAACTTTGGCAGCTCCCCTACGGATAGTATTTGCCACCTCATTTCGTGTTACTGCATTGTAATAATGCCCAAGAGAGCTTTCATACTTTACAGGATCTAAAAGCCAGCTAGCCATCCAGCGAACAGGCGTATACACACCTCGAGCTACCACACCTGGAGCCCCTGCAACAAATGACACGGGAGCTGTCACCACCTTGCCTAAAGCTCCGGCCCCCTTGGCAGCAATATCTAAAACTGCATCTTGGGTAGTCTGAACCCCAGGCATGCGGCCCTCTTCTACCATCAATTTGTAAGCATTCCAGTATTCGGGTGATCCAAATTTGGCACCTGATGCCTGGGCCATCAGCTTATAGGCCTCAGGTGAGGTAACACCAGGAGGAAGTAGCCTTAATGAATCTGTAACCTGAGCATACACCTCGGGACTGCATATCGGACGCGACTGGTTTATTGAATCTCTACAAAACTCTATAACATTTAATGCATGACTTTCTTTAGCAGCTTGCAGGGGCACTTTCATTGCTTCAATCAACTGTTCATTCGTTTCAAAATTGCGCTCGAGAAGCAGTTTTTCATGCAGATCTAAAATTGTCGATAAATAGGAATCTGATTTTTGCAAAGAAGCCTGCGCTGTTTGTAAAATAAGTCCTTGTATTTTCAAAAGGCCCTGACCTGCCAACGCCGGCCCCAAAGCAAGAAATTCTTCTATTTCAGGTATTGGGATACCGAGTTTAACTAATCCATCCATAAATATGGCAGCACCTGCTTGAGTTGACAGCAATACCTCAAGACCTCTAGCCGTTAACTGAAACCCCTCCCCAATACCGTAGCCTTTAATTTCAGCGGCACAAATCGACCCAAGAAGACGTCCCACAACCCATCCAGGTGCACCAGCAAGCAAAGATACACCTCTTGGCACATACCCTACGCCATGCCCTACTCTTTTTCCAAAATTTTTATCGCTTATTATATGAGGCCCAACTTTTTGCATCACCGCTGCAATGTCTACTGGACTTTGGACATTAATTTGTAGATTCTCATACGTTAAAGGCGGTTGTACTGCAGCAGCTCTGACTGGAGAAGTTGTTTCTTTTTCAGCGGTAGCAACATCTTTTTCAAGAAGGCTTTTTTCATTTTTTAACGCTGCAATCAGCCCTTCTAGGCGCTTTATCTCGACACCACTAGCATTTCTCTTTAAGCCTCGTAGACCATCTAGCTCTTTTTGCTTTTCTAGAATGAGCTTTTCAAGTTCAGGTAATGTTGTTGCAAAAATGGCAGCTCCACCCTCTAGCTGATTCCAAAGCACAAACTTTTCTTCTTTTGACAAGTGCTTCTGAAACATATTTATAACTATCTGAATATCGTCGTGACTATTTGGTGGTGATTCAATCTTTGCCCATTGCTGCTTGTCTTTTCTACTGCCTTTCTGTTCTACAATCTCCCCAAGCCGTCCACAAAGTAGATTTTGTTTTTCAGGCTCTAAACGCTGATACATCTGACTTGTGATATTATATCTTTTTTCTTTAACAGCCTTAGGAAGATCGTTAAATAAACGAACAACAAGCTGCTCAAGTATGTTTTTTTCAAGAGGCGGCAGCTTTTGCCAATCAGCAGAACTACGCATTTTTCTAAACATTTTACTATTTAAATAAGCGCCTTCATCAACAGATAAATTACGAGCATTTTCACGGACAATTTGATATAGCTGTAGCTGTTTAAGCGAATCTTGAGCTCTAAAAGCACCTGGAGTGAGCCGACTTACTACTTCGTCTTTCATAAGATCGTGATAGTACATGCCAGCCAGCTCTTGAAGAAGTTTGTACGTTTCCGTTGAAGAATCTGGCTTTCCCTTTATAATAAGCTCACTCACCGCTGTAGCGTAGGCTCTCTTTTGTGCATCATCTAAATCACAGATGCAAGATGTAGAAACTAAGAAAAATAGGTCTTTTTGTCCTTCTCTGCCTAAGGCAAAAAATTTACCCATGCATGACTCATTTTCTGTTGCATGAGCAAAGCCCATTTTAGGAGTAATAGATGATGTTTTTTCTATGTCGGTATCATATCGGCACTCTGCATCATAATAATGGGCCAAATCAGCTGTCCAACCCTGAAGCGCGTCAGCAAGATCTGTAGCCGCAGCTCCAAGCCCATACCCTTTACCCTCCATAATGGTCCAGGACTTTTCATGAAGCCAATCGAACCCCCTCTCCGTTAACTCAAAGGTCTTTGCTCCACCTTGCAACAATAGTGGGCCTGCTACCCTGATGGTGTCAGCAGCACCTCGGAGGTACCACTTTGCGCCGCCAACAGCTTTAGATGAGATGTAGCGATCTGTTTCGTTTATAATACGCTCGGCCTCCATAGCTCCATCAATCGCCATTTCGGTAAGATCTCCGGCAATGGGAATAAGCCCAATGACCTTTTTTCCAACGTAGGCCACACCTCGGGTGGTAGTAGATTGTATTTGCCTCTTGGCTGCGTCAACATCATCCGCTCTTGCAGTAGTTGTTTCCATCATATTTTTAAACACGGCACTTGATTTTTCAAGCACACCACGCTTATGAGCTTGAAGCATGCTCCATTTAAGTGCGCGACTCCCTAATGCTCCAGCTTTAGATACTCCAGCAACAAGACCGGCTGCTAGTTGAATTACAGGCGCCCCTACTTTAGTGGTGAGTGAAATAGCGCGAGGAGTTTGTGAAGCAAGATAAAGAGGTAAAGCAATTATTTTAACAACAGCTCTTCCAGGAAGACTGCCTGTTTTTTCTTGGACTTTAGACTGACCTTTGTCAGGCTCTCTGGGCAGCCCCCTACCCCCGCCTATCCTGTCGTCAACGCTCATAAATACCTCGTGTGCACACAAACTATAGTGTAACCCAGGTAGAATTAATTGACAAATTCAACTTTTAAATGATGGTAATAAGAAATGAGTAACGTATTACTACGAGCTCAAAAAAAAGGGGGGGCTCACAGTAGAGCCACCCCCCAATGATGATTATTTAGCTAGATTAGCCAAAAAGAGGCTGTAAAAAAGGCTTTTTATATGAAAAAAAGTCTTTAACAGCATCTGAAACTTTGTAGACCGCAGTGCGAATCTCATGAGGCACCTTTTCGTACCATACGTCTTTAGGTTCGCCAAATGGGTCTTTGGCAACCATAATTTTTTCAATACCCCATAGAGCAAAGGTTGCAACACCCACTACGCCGGCAAGTGATAAAGTAACTGGATTAGGCGGCGCGGCAACGAGCGATATTGATACCGCAACGCTTGATACCTTGGTAATAAGCTGCGCAATAGAGAGGCCAAACTTAATGTCTACGCGACGTCTGAGTTGGCGTATAAACAGCTCACCCTTCTCTAACGCTTCATCTTGCTCTTGGCGGCTAGTAGAGCCAATGCCCGCAAGCGCCTCATTTGATCGCGATACAAGGCCCGCTTCTTTTGCAATTATAAGAGTTTTTCGAATACTCTTTTCGTTGTCACGTATGTGAGATAATGCTTGGGTAAGATTTTCAATACGAGCCTGGCGCGTAGCGGTAGCATCAGGATCTTTAACATGCTCAAAAAGATCTGAACGAAATGAGGAGATAGCACTTGCTTTAGGGATTGTTGAAATTGCCTCAAAAGATGATTTTACAAGACCTGCAATTGAAAGCCCCATCTTAATAGCTGGATTGCCAGATGCGATTGCACCTACGCCCTCTAAACCCTTAATAATATTACCTGTAGCTAACAATAAAACGCTGAATTCACCAGATACCATTTTATACGCAGAATTTACTGCATTTAATGCACTTAGTACATGAGGATTTTTATCGATTGAAAACATCATAATCACACCTTACTGTTAAATTAGGTGCGAGATTTTATCAATAATCCAAATTAACTTCTACAAAGAAAGAACTTTATTTTCTATACTCAACAAAGTCTTGTCAGCTTTATATCTATCTCTAAGATCTTGATATTTTGACTTATTATAAATAGCCCAGAACTCATCTAATGTGTAACAAGAATTGGCATATAGCCATTTACGCCCCTGTAATTTCGTTAAAACCTGTTCGACCATTTTTAAACTTTCTAAAAGAGGCGCAGCGTTATTAGGAATACCATACACGCCAATATTAATACTATCTGTGCCATCAAGATTGTGCGGTGCAAAAAGCTGCGAGGATTTTTGCGCTTTTAAAGGACAAAGCCAAAGTGGATAAATTGGGCATATCTGACATAGCTCATCTAAAAAAGCTGAGACCGTTGCCACCGGAAGCGTAAAATCCTGAATCATAAAACGGTCATTCACCCAGTCGGGACATGCGTGAAGCATTTTGAACAAGGTCTGACTAGAAGTAAAGGGGTAGGTAAACGGACGAACAACACTATTTGGCGCCTCAATTTTAGAAAATCTCAGCCGCTCTTTTAGGGTGAAAGGCTTAGGCGTTTGCACTTTCCAGATACCCTCTAAAAAGAGCTTTTTTAAAATAGGCAGACAAAGCACGTAGGCGCCCATCCAAAAGGCACCCCTATCATAGCGAAACAAATAATCTAACAGCGGCATACTAAACTCTACCTTTTGCTTTTGGGTAAAGGCATAGTACCAATCAGAAAAGGGACCATCAGAAAAAACAGTCTCACAAGGATGAGCTGTTTGTTCCCCTTCTATGATAACAGCATGTGCATCAGAAAATATAATGCCCTCAAGATACTCTGGGGGTATATCATTACTCATTAACTGTCGCATACGTTCAATAGCTTCATGACCTGATCTACAATGATGCACCCGCAGTGTTACCCAGCTAAGTGCCCTCTGCAGTCGAATCTCGGCACTTAACAACACTCCAAGTGATCCATACGAGCCTGCTATTGAATCAAATAGATCAACGTTCTCTTCACTGGAGGCTTTAATAACTCTCCCATCACCTGTTAGCACTTCAAAGTAGGTACATATATCATGAAAAAGGCCATGATTGTGAGAGGTTGACTCCCCCCCACACCCCATAATAGCACCACCTACAGTAATACCTTTAAACTCTGGCACCACTAATGGGATAAGCCCCTGCTTAAAAGTTTGCTGAGCCAGCTCTTTCATACTCACGCGGGGCTCAGCAACTGCCACCATACGCTCAGCATCAACCAAAAGCACGCGATTAAGCCCATCAACACTAAGTTTTTTTGTGTTTTTTTTATACTCTGCTGATCTTGTAGTATTTGACTGAGACGATGTTTTGGCAAGGGTTACGCGCTGTGTATTTTCTTGGCTACATGCTTCTAGGTCGGCTTGGAGTTTTTTTACGTCGGCTTCGTGTGCTGCTGTGTGGGCATTTTGCATAATGGTACACTACTGCTAAAGGTTGTATAAAACAGGACTGTTGTCTTTATAGCGAAAGATACAAGGGAGTTCAACGAAAGAAGTGCAAGTGGTACCGAACTTGCTTGTTCTAACACTAGTGAACTTATATCAAATGCCTTTGCTCCGCAGTATAGAATTTTTTTTATCATCTTTTCTTGCAGCCGAACAGATTCTGCTACCACTTGATCATTTTTTGTCTTTGTTTGCAGGTCAACCCAAACAACAAAAACGCGGGTAACCTTTATCACTCCAAAACTCAAGGATACACAGTCAAAAGGAACTCGAATAATTTTGAGATAAGAAGTCCAGCCCACCCATTCGGAGCCCCAATAGTGTAAATCTCTTCCTGCTTTACAAAACCAGGCAATAGATGATGCAAACTTTTTCACCCTCATCGCAACCATCCAAGCTTGCCCCAATTGGCAATGAGTAAAACCAGAATAGGTGAGCTTGCGAAGTTTTAACACCCCAAATAAACCATGAATAGATGAAAAAATATGGGTATAGCGCGCCTGACGTGCGAGCTCATCAGAAACTGCTATCCAATGACCCGCTAAGTCAATGCAAGATCGCATCGCTCTGACACAAAGAACTGGTCTATTGCTTATTTGATAAAGTACAGAAAGAACCTGCACAAAATTTGGCCTTTGAAAAAACCGACACTATAGACAAGTGTCGGTTTTAAAGCCAGGTGTTAGAACTAGGTTTCTTAAGCCGCTGCAGCTGCTTTATTTTGCAGGCGCAAGGCAAACTTTTGAGCAACGCTCTGGACGTTATGCTGGAATCTCCCAGCAGATGCCTTAATTGCACTGCCCGCCACTCTACCGGTCTTAAACACCCTCGAAAAGAGCATTCTCTTTTCGGTGTCAAAGATGTCACCTTGCGGGATAAACTTAGAGTATGCCGAGTTAGCAATACCAACTACCCCTAAGGCAAGCCCAGCTATTGACAACCCAACAGCTGCCGGCGGGCAAGCTAGGCTTGTCACCGTGCAAGCAACACCAGCTACAGATAAGCTCGTGCTAACACCCGCTACGCCAACGTGCTCTGAGATTCGGTCTTTAAGGCGCTTTCTTATGATTTTACCCTCTTCAGCTGCCTTCATACGAGTTTCAAAATTACCATCTCTTAGCCTTGCAAGAACATCGTTTAGACGATCTTTTAACGGGCAGTTTTCTGTAATAACTTTTATCTTTCTCAGCGGCTTTTCTTGCGTCAGTATGTACTCACACACTCTTTTTGAGACATCTACTGGTGTATGACGTCTGCCTGCATGTTTTGCTTCTTTGATTTCAGCACGAAAAGCGTTCATATACTTTACCTTCCCTCTAAGCTCATATGCTGAGATACCTGCCGAGATAAAGGTCATTGGCATAAATATATAGCCTGCAACTGTAGTCCAAGCAAGCGAGGCTTTTGAAATGAGGTCAAGCTTATTCAAAAAGTAAAACACTGTTTCTACAGCACCCACTATAGATTTGATTGCTTTTGCAATACCCCAGCCTGCAAAAAACTTTGTTTCCAAGTCACCTGGCTTAATGACTGAAACCGCACTTTTATAAAGTTTTGGCAAGGAAAGCATCCCTTTAATGAATTTAAAGGATTTACAAGCAACTAACACCTGATTAACAGGTCCCGGTATCTCTTCAAACTCACTGGCAACCTTTACGGCGCTTTTCATCAAGCCTGCGGCATCAGAAACATAGCCAAAACCCTCGACTCCCGCATCGTAGACCCTGTCTATAATATCAGGTGCTTTTTTAGTGTCCTTGTAATTAGCTTGAACACTTGGAGCGCTATTATCTAATCTTAATTCACCAATTGTCATACTAACCTCTTATTAATTAAGTTATAGTATACAATAATTATAATTTAATGTCCATAGTTTAGTTTATATCTGTAGGAGCAAAGTTCAAATGTCGGGTTCTAGCAAAGTAGAAATGTCGGGTTTCTCCCTCTAAAAAAATCATTAATCTGATTAAAGGGTATGTAACCAACCATGGAGGTTACTATGGCCCAGGGGGTCTATATGACAGAA
>JBGSSB010000103.1:0-2520 GCA_041737255.1 Chlamydiales bacterium
TTGCCCCCGCTCCCTGCCTTACGAAGGTTCACTTTCGTTTGAATCGCAACTTTGACTCGAGCTTCCTTCAGATTCCGCATTGGCCACTACGACTTGTTCTATCTGGCTTTACAGCAACTCGTAGGGGTTTCTTTGGACACCCTTGCTTCCGTCTACATATTCCCTCCTCTTTGGGTTATGATCGGATTTTCACCGACTAGAAATTACACATGCCGAGCGCAACCACGTTCCATTTTAGGCCTGCCGGCCTTCCATTGCACACGGGGCTAGTAACTTCTCCAGCTGCCGCTGGAAAAACAGAAGTAAACGGGCCCCTTATATGCAAAGATCCTATGAGTTCTGTAGAATGGGCCCTTTTCATTCTGCCTCATCACACGTAATCGGCACTTGTCATTTTTTAGGTCCCTCTTTACTTCAAGTCGGCAATAGGGTGATACTCACGGCTAAATAGCTCTTGAAGATAGAGGTCTTGCTGAGTTTTTGACCATACCCAGTCAAAATAGGGTAGATGAAGCAGTTTGTAGCCTTTTGATTCAAGGAGCCGCTTTTTGATAAGCGATGTTGCCACGAGCTCATTTGGGGCTGTTCGATAGTACGAAGATTTTTCACATACTTCAATGGCAAGCTTTTCGGAATCAATAAAAATGTCAACGAGCACTCCATCAAGAAGCTGCTTGCTTGTAAATGTATAGCCGTACCGTTCTATAGCTTCTTCTACTTCGATTTGTAATGATGAGCGCTCTTGGCGGGCTGCAAGGTTTTGCTGTTTAGCTAGCTCTATTGCATGCAAAAGCGGCGCACTCATCGTGCGAGCAAGCTCAGGGGCGTCGGCCTTGATCATTGTTTCAATTTCAAGTAACATTTGGGGGTGAATGGTTTTTGGTATTTCCATCTCACACGTCTCGTTTAACGAGTGAATCAACACTGCTAAATATTTCTCCTCAATAGAGCGGGCTAGAAGCATGCTCCAGATTAAGGTTGCAACATCTTGAGGTGCTAGATTGCCCCTATGTTCCAAAGTGCTTTCAATTTTAGAAAGAAATTTTCCGTCAGCTAAGCGGCTTATACTATAGGCGTGATAGAGCATTACAAGATCTCGTGATTCAAATTGCTTGATGCATTCAAGAACTCTACTCTCTAAGCTTGAGAAAAAACAATAACTGCCAGCATGCATCTTGGCAAAGGAAGTAGCTAAAAGAGCAAGGCTGCCAGGGGTAAACTGCTCTAGTCTAGCTAACGCTTCATGTTCCATATCCTGTAAAAAATCGTCATCCCAAATTTGCAATGTTGAACAAGCTGCAAGAACAGCTACGAAATCGTCTGGGTTGAAGAGTTCTTTGTTGGATATAATAACGGTCTCTAGCGCCTTTGAAAGCGCCAATTTTTCATCTGACTGGCCAAAGGCAATTAAACAAGATTCGATGGCTGCTGAATCTAACCCTTTGAGAGCAGACTTGATTTTGCAATAGCATGCTTTAAAAAAGGCACTTGTTCCTAATTCTAGGGATGAAAATGCAGCTGCAATATGTGAAAGATCAGATGATGAATATTGATGTACTGTTCGGATAATTTTTTTTTCAATTTCCTGAAAATGAATTTCAGATCTATAACCCTTTTTGCTACAAAAAAATACCATCTGAACTACTTGTGCGGCAGTAAAATCTGCCAAGCAGCTGATTGCCAGCGGCATTGTAGCGTTAAATATAGTATCGCCTCTTTTGCCATCTGAGGCAAAATTTTGCAGTAACTGAACAAGGGAGGCTGGAAGTGGTTTTGTAAAGAAGTTGGTGGTGTGAGCGGCATTGTGTGCGATAGCAACAAAGACAGCTTCTTTCACACGGTCTATTTCTGCACCACTAAAGTGCAATTTAGCAAGCGAGTCAACTGTGCTTGCAGCATCTCTTAGGCGAATAGACTCTGCATTTTCAACATAGTGGTGCAACATGCTGCAGATGCAGCGCTCCCCATTTGAAGTAAGGTCTGACTTTGTAAAAGAGATGAGCGCGGTACATACATTGACGCATGAAAACTGGCTTCCATGGCTCTGCCATAAGGCAATAACTGCTGCTTCTGTTTTGGCGCGGACAAGTGCGTTATTCCATTCTCTTCGGTTTACAAACAGAGTATTACCTTGGTGGCCGTTTGTGGCATGGAACGAAGGCTGCATAAAGTATTTCCTATTATGATGTGCGTAACTATTTAATGATTTGCCTGTAGCCTTACATATTGGGCGATACATCTTTTATAAGGGACGATGGAATCCAGCGGTGCTCTTTCACAAGTGTATGAAGCTGATAGTCGGCAATTGCCTTATCAAGCTCTGGCGAGGCGTCTGTTGCTAAATAGTGGAAAGATATGGACTGAATGCCATGCTTTTTGCAGGAGATATTGTCAAATGTTGTGTTTCCAAAAAAGATTGCACCCTAATTTCTAGTTAATAATTAAGCTGTTTTTTCTTGAATTTCGACCTCCTCACCATTCTTAAATTGCACCCCTTGGATGATCTTCACCATATGTTTG
>JBGSSB010000089.1:0-24139 GCA_041737255.1 Chlamydiales bacterium
ATTCAATGGATGAAAGTTTCTGTATCGCTTTGTATTTCTGCATAGATGACCGACAATAAATTTGAGAATCAGATCTTTATATTTAAAATCAGTATTGTGAGCCATAAGTTCTTCAAACATTTCCGGGCAAGGGCAAGGGCAAGGGCAAGGGCAGGGGATTGTGGTTATGCAAGATGTCTAATCTAAAAACGATACGGCAAGATAAGCAAGGTATTAAATCACAGATCACAAGCTCTATTTTTTATCCTGCTTATCATGCCCGCGCTAGCGGATCCTGCGCATCTTGTTATTTTCTTCTGTTACAGATACCATTAAAAATAAATTAAAGAAGTAGATCTCCATCCTCATCCACAATAGTCTGCCGATGGATCTCTGAAGATTCTTTTACGAATTGTTGTGGGTTGATCATACCGCGGAAGCCTGAGCAGACATCATTAACAACGCCGAGTGATAATAGATGACAAAAAGCAAATTCATTCACCTGCTTAGCTCTAGCAATAAGAGGAAAAATTGAAATAGCAGCTGCAATCAGCCCTAATGCTAAATCAGCCGCTCGAGTAACAGCAGAAACAATCACCCCTAGTCCGTAGCTTATGCGAGAGACTACTTCACGCTCAAAGAGACTATCTTGTTTTGCAGCTGTATAGGCTAACGTAAAAATCGGCGCAGCACAGGCATTGGTAACTACACCAAAACTATCATCTACATCGACAGAAAAATCCACATTTAACGTAGCGAGCAGTGGCATATACAAACAAGGTAAAATGGATTTTGCCTCTATGGTAAAATCAGCAACTTCGTTAATTTGTGAAATTGTCCCTCCAGTTGCTATTGAAAAGACAGAACCTATAACACCAACCGTGGCAATACCCGTCGCAAAAGTAGCACTCGCAGCGCCCACAGCTACATTAACAGCGGCATTTATTCCGGTATCTACGATAAAACTTAAAGCATTCATTTAAGCCTCCTATAAGCATATTCTCGTTATAGCAGAGGCCGACAAGTTAGAACAAGTTAAAAAGTGATTTGAGAAGATGGGATCCCACGAAGGAAATCACCTGCTTGCATTTTGGGTTTACCTTCAAGTTGAATTGTAAGAAGGCGTAGAAATCCGCTACCGCAGACAACTACAAGCTCATCTTTATTTGGCGCATCTGCAATCTCTGCATATAACACCTTGAGGCGCTTTTTTTCACCTCGCACCACAACTTCACACCATGCTCCTGGATGCGGAGCTAGTGCACGCACAAGATTATTCAGGGTGTGCACCGGCTTGGTCCAATCAAGGCGGCACTCTTCAGGTGTAATTTTATTTGCAAACGTAGCCTTGTCATGATCTTGAACAGTTGCCCTAACCGTGCCCTTTTTAAAGTCATCTAGCACCTTGAAGAGGCAGTTTACTCCTAAGGTACACAAAGCACTAGCAAGCTCACCAGATGTCATGGCAGGTGATATTGGAAATTTTTCTATGCAAAGAATATCACCCGCATCCATTTTTTTTACAAGACGGATGATGCTAACGCCCGATTCAGTTTCACCCTCCATAATGGCACGCTGAAAAGGGGCGGCGCCTCTATACTTTGGAAGTAGACTAAAGTGTACGTTAATCGCACCATGAACTGGTATAGCAAGTAGGCTTTCTGAAAGTATCTCTCCATAAGCCACCACTACATACAAATCAGCCTTGTAGCTTTTAAGAGTTTCAAGCATCTCAGGTGTTGAACACTTTTGAGGCTGTAAAATTGGGATATGGGGAGCTAAAGACTGAGCGAGCTGCTTGACAGCTGGTGCCGTCAGCTTTAAAGAGCGACCCTGAGGAGTATCTGGCTTTGTGACGATGGCCGCAATTTCAACTTCTGCATCTAAAAGAGGCTTCAGTATATCTGCTGCCATGTCAGGTGTACCAAAAAAAATGATTCGCATCACTACCCTCTTACTAACATTTTGTGGCAGACTCTTCTAGCTCACATGCATCATCTTCATCTTTTGCATGGCTTTTGTGGTCAATAAGACCACGCTTGGAAGAGCGACAAAAGGCAAGCCAGTGCGTAATTTCCGGTATCTGCTCCATCTCGTTTTCGATAAACAACAGCGCCTCTTCAAGACGAAGGCCAGAGCGAAATACAGCACGAAATGCTTGGGAAAGAAGCTTTCTTGTTTCCAAGGAAACGCCATTTCTCTTAAGTCCAACAAGATTTAGTCCACCTAAGTGATAAGGACTTCCAGCTCCAATGGTAAATGGAGGAACATCATGAGTCACACGGCTCATCCCCCCAACCATAGCATAGCGGCCAACGCGAGAAAACTGATGTACAGCAGACAAGCCACCAATGACAGCAAAATCATCAACCGTTACATGACCAGCAAGAGTGGCATTATTCGCCATGATTACGCGGTTGCCAATTTCGCAGTTATGAGCAACATGGCAGTAGGCCATAATAAGGCAGCTATCGCCAACTTTAACTACAGTTCCTTCCCCACATGATGAGTTAATGGTAACAAATTCGCGTATTTCACACTTTTTACCGATCTCAACGTAGGTTGTTTCTCCACGAAACTTTAAGTCTTGAGTTTTTGTGCCAATAACAGCGTGAGGCCAAATAGTTGTCCCCTGCCCTACCGTAGTATTTCCATCGAGCACTACGTGTGCTTTGATAACGACATCATCTTCAAGACGACAGTTTGAACCAATCACCGCATAAGGGCCTACCTGGACATTATTGCCTAGTATGGCTCCTTTATCGACGATTGCTGTAGGATGTATCTGAGACATGAAAATAACTTGGTTTCAATTTCTTTATTATGTTTTTAAATCTGCTCTTTTTCCATAAATGCAAAGGCAATTTCGGCCTCAGCCGCAATTTTGTCATTTACCATGGCCCGTACAGCAATGCGTCCACCTTTACTTGAAAAATGCAAACCTTCAGCTCGCAAAAACAGCACATCGCCTGGTCGCACAGGGTGGCGAAACTTTGCATTGTTAATGTTAAGCAATACAGCAATTTTATTAGGGTTAGAGCGCAAATGTAAAAGCACACCACCGGTTTGAGCTAGTGCTTCTAAAATAAGCACTCCCGGCATAATTGGCGCATCAGGAAAATGCCCTTGAAAAAAAGCTTCATTAATAGTGAGATTTTTCTGCCCAACAATAATTCCCTTTTCAAGATCAAGTTCGACAATTCTGTCGACTAATAGAAAAGGATACCTATGTGGCAAGATTTTCATAATCTCTTTGGTATCTAAGACACGGTTAGAGACTGACACTGGGGTTGTCATTACCTATTCTCCAGAGAAAGTTGATGATACAGTTTCTTAGCAAATCGAAAATTAGCTGGATGGCCAGAACGAATAGCTATAATATGCGCCTTACACTGAATTCCAATCAAGGAAAGATCGCCTATCATATCTAAAACCTTATGACGCACCATCTCATCGGGGAAAAAAAGTCCATTTTTTGAAATAACAGCATCATCTTTAACGACGACGGCATTATCTAGACTCCCTCCCTTAATAAGACCTCGGTCTATAAGAAAAGAGAGTTCCTCATAGAGGGCAAAAGTCCGGCAAGGAGCAAGTTCTTTTGTAAAGCTTTCGGCAGTAAGAGCAATAGAGAAAAACTGACTGCCCAGTGCCTTAGTTTGCGGATAGTGAAGCGTATAGCTTAACCGGTACTCATCTGCAGGCAAAGCAACAAGATGCACATCACCCTCTGAGTGGTAGACAGGGTTTTTAAGCGATACAATGGGTGTTATTGCCGATTGCTCTATGATGCCAGCATCGTGCAGCATCTGCACAAAAACATCGGAGCTTCCATTTCCAGCAGGCGGCTCTAATGCTGATAATTCAATACAAAGATTGTCGATTTCATAGGCTCTAATAGCTGCCAGCACATGCTCCACCGTATAAATACGCACATCGTTAATGGCAAGGTTCGTGCTTCTGGAAGTATCAAACACATATTCTACAGCAGCAGGAATAATAGGCTCTGAGGGCAAGTCAACTCGTTTAAAATATATCCCTTCCCCTATTTCGGCAGGGACAAAGCGGATAAGCACATCTTGGCCAGTATGAATACCAACACCTGAAAATTCTACTACTTTGCCAACAGTGCGCTGCTTGCGCTGCGACGTCTCTTTCATATCAATGTTCTCTGATTCCTGAGCTGCCACAATCTATTTCCTCATGATGCGCGAAGAGTGTTTAGCTCTTCTTTACTTTTAGCATAGGTATACCATTTACGAAACGGCGTACATGCAAGTTTATAGGGACGTACGCGACTACCCGTACGGCAGGAATCTTGACAGCAGCCATGAAATTTTTTCATGCAATCTACGCAGCATAAAAAAAGCTCATTACAGTCCATATTAGCACAGTTATAGTAACGATCTGCCTCTTTAGCACAATGACGACACTTCCCAACAGCTGGGGTCTCCTCATCAGAAATTGGAATAGAAAGACGGTCGTCAAATACAAATAGCTTACCTAACCAATGCTTGGATTTTTCTTGAGCGCCATATTTAATAACCCCACCCTGAAGCTGGTAGACATGTTCGATTCCCTGCTTTTTAAGTAAGCTAGAAAAGAACTCACAGCGAATTCCACCAGTGCAGTACATCAACACTTTTGTTTTTTCGGGATTTATCCGATTTTGCAATTCTTCTGCGTACTCTTTAAATTCTTTAAAAGTTTTGCAAGGGGCAGCTTCGGCTCCTTCAAAATGCCCAAGTTCCCATTCGTAGTCATTACGGACATCAAGAACCACTTTATCTTCTTCTTGCTCATACATCTCTCGCCACTCTTTAGGCGAAAGATGAGGACCACACTCATCTAGAGGAACTTCAAAACCTAAAGCAACAAGCTCGGGACGCGTTTTAACACAAAGGCGACCAAAAGCATGATCTTCAAATTCCTGAATTTTAAACTCGGTATTACTAAAACCTGGCTGTGTCCAGAGCCATCTCATATAGTCGCATATAGCTTCTTTGGGACCGCTCAAGGTACCATTAATTCCATCTTTAACCAGATATATCCGACCTTTATAATCCTTCCCTTTGAAGAATTTTTTATGTTCTTTAACAAGAAGCGCCGGATGCTCAACCTTGCAAATATGATAGTAGGCCAAGATAAGGTATGGCAATCTATTATCAAATTCAAGATTTGTCGATTGGGTAGCAACCCATGTATTAAAAGGCCTGTCCGTCATAGTACTTTTCCGTAAATAGCTAAACATCTTAGCGTAAAGCAGATGTTTTTCTCAAGCATGATTGCCTTTTCAAGTAGCAAAATAATGGCCAGTTTGGTACAAAAATGATCTACCAAACTGATGCTGGAGCACAAAATGAAAGAATATATTACCAAAACTGATGATGAAAATTTTACCAATACCATCTCCCAAGGCGTTGTACTGGTAGATTTTTATGCTGACTGGTGTGGCCCCTGCCGCATGCTTTCTCCAATATTGGAAGCGTTAGCTAGCGAAATGGGCGACAAACTACAAGTAGTAAAGCTTGATGTGGACCATGCGCCAAAAACTACAACTACTTACCAGATTACATCGGTACCTACGATGATCGTCTTTAAAAATGGTAAAGAAGCTGAACGTATAGTCGGCCTCAAAGACCTCGAGACCCTCAAAAAAATCGTCTCTAGATTCATGTAAGAAATCAGTCAAAACTGTTAAGCCCGTCAACGATGGGCTTAACATCTCTTTACTTAGCAAGCTTTTCCGGAACGCGGTAAAAGTAGATTTTAGATTTGTACAAATCAGCCACTTCAATGACCTTATCTGGCTTCCATCCCGGAATACTAAACGTATCACTTACTATGAGTTGTCTACAATTTCCCTCGATTTCAAATTTATCTTTTATATTTTCCATTGCACGAGGATAAAGATAGCAGACAGCCATAGAAACATCTGACATGGATTCCTTGAAAAAGTCTCTTCTTTTAAACTTAATATTTTTATGTTTGTGGTATAAATGCTGAAGCAGCAGACTTACCAGGTAAGGAATTGTTGAGGTTTCATACCCAATAACATGACATCGCGGATAGCGGCTTGCCAAAGGAAAAGCAAGCGTTCCCCAGCCTGATCCAAGCTCAACGATAGTGCCTTCCATATGTTCAGGAAGTGCGTCAAACATTGCTTTTCTTATTTTTGGAGCCGTTGGCATTGGGCTAATGCCATTTTTAACTGTCCAGTAACAAATAGAGAGCAAAACTGCTCCAATAGCCAGAAAAAAAAGTAGTGAAAGAAGCCCCATAAATCCCACAAAAAAAAGGCAAGATAGCGAAAACTCGCTATCTTGCCTTAACTATATAAAAAACTATTACTTCGTCGCGATGTTTTGATCTTGTATGCTCACACGCTCAAAATTCAAGTCGTTGTCAAGCATATCATCATCTTCATCTTCGTCGTCATAATCATCTTCATCTTCATCATCATAATCATCGTCGTCGTCATAATCATCGTCATCATCCCCATCATTATCTGCGAGGAAGTTATCTGAAGAAAGAAGTGTTGCGAGATCGTCATCATCATCTTCTACTTCATCATCGCCATCTTCACCTTCTGCTGGCATTGGAGAAAGCTTTGTAACTTCAACTTCAAACACCAAAAGACCATTCGGAAGCTGACCTGACTTACCAAAACCAAGATCTGGGTGAATATAAATGCGGCGCTTTTCACCAACTTTCATACCCAAAATACCCTTTTGAAACCCAGGAATAGTGTCGTTTAACTTCACTTCGATAGGGCCACCTGTCTGCTCTGATGAGCCAAGCTTCTGTCCATTAGAATAGGTTGCATCGTAGTTGATTGTAGGAACAGTTTCCATTGTCACAACGTCGCCAGTTCCATCCTGAAGTACCTTGTACTGGATTTTACCATCTTCCAGAACTACAATACCCTCTTCTGTCGAATGGGCTTTAAGCATAGCTTCTGCTTCAGCGAGGTTCTTATTAGCTGTTTCTTCATAAGAATACTGTTGGATAAGAGTAAGAGCCTCTTCATATTCCTTTTCTGAAAGAGGTGCAGTTTTACCATCAAGGCCATCTTGCATACCTTGCATAACTGCTTTTGGATTTAACTTGATCATTGGATTATTTATGCTACGCTGAATCAAATGACCATATGTCTGTGAAAGACGATCAATGTAATCCTGAGAAAAAAGCTCTTCCTTGGTAGGGGCTGCTTTAGCTGGAGCTACAGCTTCAGCAGGCACGTCTGATGCTGCATCTGCAGCAAGAGCAAATGGCGCAGAAAGAGCACCAAAAGCCAAAATATACTTACTAAACGACTGAAATACCATAGATACACTCCTATGTGGTTGCAATTTTAAGTTCTTTTAGTTGTTCTGGGGAAACACCAGATGGTGCATTAGTCATAAGGCAACTTGCCTTTTGTGTCTTGGGAAAAGCGATTACATCGCGAATTCCATCTGTTTCAACAAGAATCATTATCAATCGGTCAAAGCCAAGAGCTATGCCGATATGAGGTGGAGTTCCATACTTAAGTGCCTCAAGAAAGAAGCCAAAGCGCTCTGTGCGCTCTTCTTCAGTAAGGCCCAGGGCACGGAAGATGCTATCTTGCAGCAAAGAATCGTGGATACGCTGCGATCCTGAAGCAATCTCATATCCATTGAGGACAAGATCATAACTTGATGACCGAGCTTTTAGAGGCTCTAATTGAATCAACGGGATATCATCAAAATTTGGCGAGGTAAATGGATGATGCTCGCTTTCAAGACGTCCCTCTTCTTCGTTATATGTAAAGAGCGGAAAATCTGTTACCCACAAAAACTTATAGTCTTTAGCGGCAATGAGTTTGCGATCTTTTGCTATACGGCGACGAAGATGATCGAGAGTTTGATTTACCTTCTTAACAGGGCCTGCAATGATAAAGGCAAGATCGCCATTTTCCATTTCGAGCTCATTTGTCCACAACTCTTGCTGATCTGGTGTAATAAACTTAGCAAGACTAGAGCTAAAAGCCCCATCTTGAAGTTTAATGTAGCCAAGCCCTTTAGCGCCAAGCTGCGATACAAAGGTTGTATAGCCATCAATACCCTTTCGAGATATGTCAGCACCACCTTTTACGGTAAACGCTTTCACGCAGCCACCGGCTGAGATGACATCGTGAAAGACGGTAAATGTTGAGCTTTTTGCTAAGGCATCAAGTCGCTTTAAACGCATCCCAAAACGAAGATCGGGCTTATCACAGCCATAATGTTCCATGCACTCATCATAGGTCATGCGCAAGAAGGGTGCTTCTATTTCTGTATCTTGGCACTCTTTAAAGACAGACTGCACAAGCTTTTCTACTATTGGGAAGAGCTCATCTTGTGTTACAAAGCTCATTTCAAGGTCTATCTGCGCAAATTCAGGCTGGCGATCGGCTCTTAGGTCTTCATCACGAAAACATGTTGCAATCTGAAAATAGCGATCAAGCCCCCCAACCATTAAAATTTGTTTAAACATCTGAGGCGATTGAGGCAAGGCAAAAAACTGTCCTGGATTAACTCTTGAAGGAACAAGATAATCGCGCGCACCTTCTGGGGTTGACTTACTCAGTATTGGCGTAATAACTTCTACAAACCCTTCAGAGTCCATAAATTTACGAGTAGCCATCATGGCTTTGTGGCGAATGACGAGGTTATTAAGGATCTTACCCTTGCGCATGTCAAGATAGCGGTAAGTAAGACGAAGCTCTTCATTAGCTTCTGTCATGTCATCAGCTATCGTAAAGGGTGGTACTTCGGCTTTTGAAAGAATATGTAGCTCATTTGCAATAATCTCAATTTCACCTGTGGGAAGCTTAGGGTTAGCATCACGCTTCTTATGTACTTTCCCTTTTATGGTAAGTACAAATTCGGCACGGACCTTTTGCCCCTGAAGATAAAGTTCTTTATCTTTTTGAGAGTCTAGTACAACTTGCGTAATACCATAGCGATCTCTAATGTCTATAAACAAAAGGCCGCCAAGATCGCGCTCTTTGTGCACCCAACCACTTAACGTGACTTCTTCATCGATGTTACTTGCACGAAGTTCTCCACAAGTATGTGTACGGCGAAATGGCACCGTTGTTCTATTATTTTCCATGTTCTATATGACTTTTTTCAGCTAGTGTTCTTGTTTTAAAAAAGAGCGGAACGGCTTCTATTGCAAGCTGCATTTGTTGACCTGAGGCCATCTCTTTAAGCTCACACGTGCCGGTCTTCAATTCGTTTTCACCGAGTATTATAACATACTCTGCCCGCACACTGTCGGCCTGCTGCATGGCATTCTTTAGTTTTTTCCCACTCAAATCTATAAGGCATACTGTCCCTGCAAGGCGCAAATAGCGTGCAAGGGTAAAGCTTGGCCCCATTGCCTCATGCCCCAGAGGAATAATGTATAAAGCCGGCCGAGTGCGCTCTGGAACAATATGACTTTGATTTAAGAGCGCCTGGATCATTCGTTCAATCCCAGCCCCAAAACCTATTGTAGGAAGATCTTGGCCCCCAAGGCTTTTCATAAGGCCATCATAGCGGCCACCGCCTGCCAGTGAATTTTGCGCCCCTAAATGACTTGAGGTAATTTCAAATACCGTATTGTTGTAGTAGTCAAGACCACGCACTAAATTTGAATTTATTTCATAAGGGATATTGAGGTGTGAAAGAATACCCTGAGTGCGAGCAAAATGGTCGTTAGACTCAGGCGTTAAAAAATCGAGGATTGACGGGGCGCCTTTTACAATTTCGATATCACTTGCATGTTTAGAATCTAAAATGCGAAGAGGATTTACTTCAAAGCGACGCTTGCTATCATCAGACATAGCCTCCAATTGGGGCCTCAAATAGTCCTGAAGACTAGATCTAAAGAGCTGACGCGCCTGTTTATCCCCTAAACAGTTTACAAGCACCTTAAGATTTTTTAGCCCTAGCTTTTCATAAAAGGTGTAAAGCATTTCAATCAGTTCAGCATCTTGCTCGGGCTGGGATGCACCTATAATCTCCACCCCAAACTGATGATGCTGCCGAAAACGCCCTGACTGTGGCCGTTCGTAGCGAAACATTGGGCCTATATAAAAAAGGCGGTGTACCGAAGCTTGCGACTGAAGCCCTTTTTCGATAAAAGCACGCATAACAGCCGCTGTGCCCTCAGGCCGTAACGACATGCTGCGCTCACCGCGATCCAAAAAGGTGTACATCTCTTTAGAGACAATATCGGTAGCATCACCTACGCTACGACAAAAGAGCTCAGATCTCTCAAAAACAGGCGTACGAATTTCTTCACAGCCATACATCTTGGCATGTTCTCGAATAACGGATTCTACAAACTGCCAAAGATGCGCTTCGCGCCACTTCTCTTTGGGATCCTGTGGCAGCACATCAAAAGTGCCGGTGGGTATAGCAATCGACATAAAATATCACTCTATTCTGTAAGTAAAAATTGTATGCCCTTAGGTGAGTTTAACGCAAGGGCGTAACAAGGGTAATCACAGATTTGCATAGCCTCATTTGATGCTCCACAAGTCCTCAAGATCATGCCTATCAAGTTACCAGCTACTATAAAATTTACAGGATATGCATGATCGCAAGCGGCAAGATATGCAGGATAAAATAAAGCGCAAAGTTATTGTTTCAGCAGCTCAAAGGATGCCATTTGAAGTTCCAGAATGAAACTATTGGGTAAGTTGCCTTCTTTTTGTTTTAGAGCCCGGCAGGGCGACTTATCATAGCCCAGAGCGACCTTTAGTGAGCTTTGGGAAGAAGGGAAAATAAATGGGAGTCCGGCTGAGGGCGATTCAAATCACGTATGTTTATTTCAATTTCACCAGATCGCGTGATTGATTTGCCCCAAAGAGCTCTCTAACAATCCTCCTTCTCAGGCTTGACATTTAACGCCGCTGGAAAGCTATTTATTTTTAAAAGCCTCTGCATCTTTCTTTAACCCTTCTAAACCTTTTGCAATGGTGCTCCGATCTTGCTCATCTTCACACAAATAAAGCTCTTGGGTGGCAGCACCACTATGGCGCAAATAAACTCGCTTCATCACTCGAAAAAGACACTCCCAATGATCATCACCACCCAACATTGAAGGGCGCTGCTTCTTCATTTCAAAAATTAGTGCCGGAATATTACACGCTATTTCATCAACCTTTTGCATCTTTTCAAGACCCTCGCTGACCTCAAGCATCAAATGATTTGCAGCCACAAAAAGTGGCGACCTCCCCATACCCGCGGCACAGTGTACCGTTACCGGAGCCTCTTTATCAAGCCCCCTTACCGCAAATTCCTCTTCAACTGCATTATTTGCAATCTCAAGCAATTCTAAATCCGGTGCCCCTAAGTGATCTGGCCACCCTTTATAATGAAACTGCGTTACCTGGTGCTGCACTTTTGTATCACACTGTTCTGCAACAAACTGACGCTTTACAAGCTTAATGTCATTTGAGTGCCTACTTGTTGCCAACACTACATCTTCTGCTGCCTTGTTAAGTCTCCACCCATTCTTAAGCTCCATGGGGAAACGATCGGACGTCCAGTATTTAGCCCTTTGCATTTTTCCATATTTAGGGATTTTTTCTTTGGGATCGTGCGTTGTCACAATAATCGGGCTTTTACGCAGGGCTACAACAGTGTCCCAAAAATCTTGAACAGTATCATCTTTGTCGGCAGAGGCAACCAATGGTGCCTGCATAATATCATACGTCCTAAGGGGTAATTTCACCTCACTTCCAGCAATATAAAACCCCTCAAATCCTGGAAAATCTTTTCCCTCAACCTTGCCCAAACGGTTTTGATCAAAGGGTTTCCCATGCAAGGTCTTGTGGCTGTAGGTTGTTGTTCCATCTATTCTTGTGAGCCCATTTTTTTGCACATACTCTTCTGCATAGCCTCTCACCTTTTTATTCATTTCTTTGATAGCTTGAGGGGTATCACATAGCTGTACAATTTGCTGAAGTGTGAACCTTTGACTTTCGAGCCAACCATCTGAAATGGTCTCTTGCTCAAACCTCGGAGTTGCAACTAGTTTTTTATAAGCTTCACAAACTTTTGGGTGGGTTTGGCCTACACAATCCGTCACCCTGTTAAGAATTGTAAATGAACAAAGAGCCCCTTCTTTATATTGCTCACGCCTCTTATTTTCAGATGTTAGTTGAAAATTCGTTACACATTTCCAAAAAAGATCCAAGACACCACGTTCTTTTTCTTTACTGTAATAGGCATCAACCACGCAAGAAACAGGAATGTGTTTAGATTGAGGATCGCGAATAGTGACATTTTTAGATTCAGGATTTGAAATATATTCTAATACAATATTACCTATACCACTAATCCCGAACACTTGATCCATTACTTTTATTCGCACAACAACCTCAAGTACTATCTTTATATCACAAACAGAATGAATGTAGTAGACAATAGAGATAATGTCAAACACCACCTTTCATATAATAATGATATTGAATCTAATTGAAAAAAATGATACAATTTACCAAAAAAAAGTGTGCAATTATGTCATTATCTGTCTCTCCACATATAAATTCCTCAAATTATGACGAAATAAAATTCCCTCCTGTTCTAGCAAAAAAAGCTGGGCCTCGGGTTTTCACATTGCAACTTGTCAATTCTAAAACAGACCCCACCACAAAAGATCTTTTTACAAAAGCTACTCTGGGGGTATTGAACGTCTGGAGAGATGTCATGGCCTCAAGACGTAAAATGTCGGAAAAAGCTGACCACATGGAGCAAGAAAAGCTCGTAGCAGACCAAAAACTTGCCACAACGTATGAAAATCTTTTAGAAGCTGTAGAAGATCAAATTGACGAAATTATGGGCAAAAATGAAAAAAAATCACGCCACATAATGCTGCTCACCGATACGGATGGACAAATTCAAGGCATCGCTTCTGTAAAGGAAAGATTAGAAAAAATTGAAGTAGATACGCTACTTTCTGCGCCATGGAATGTCCCGATGAATAGTGCCCCTAGCGATGAGCATTTACCACTACGAGTAAAGGGCTCAGGCACAACCTTAATGCGTCAAATTTATGAGTTTGCAAAAACAAAAAGAAAGCAGATAGTGGAGCTCAGGCCGATTCCAACAGCGCGCAGTTTTTACGTTGATGTTCTTAAAATGACACCTGATAACTGGTCACCCGCTTTGCGTTTTACAGTATCAGCCGAAGAGGTGCCAGAAACACTTGATGTAGCATCTGGAAACCTACTTAACACACTTTAGGAGGCTTTTATGATCTATACAGTTGGCCCAGGGTCTCCCCCAAGATACCTTGTGCAAGGTGCGGATAGTGATGCTGAAGACGAAGTCGTTGACTACAAGGAAATGCGTAAGTTACGAACTCAAGCGCTCGCTAATGACATTTTTGCAAATCCATCCTCTTATACTTTTGAGCTCGAAATAAAGTTTAAAAATATTTACAAACCAAATGAGACCGTTCTCTACACCCTTAAAGCATCAGAGCTCTCAGCAGAGAACTCGCGTGATTCCATTACATGTCTATTTACCCCAGCGCAGAACCCTCCAATCTTTTTTTCATATAACTACAATGCGCGCTATTCCAAAGCCACTCTCTTCATTCGCGGGCCACATACCAATAACGAAAAAAAAGCTCTAAATATCTATATGCAGTACGTACCAAGAACCAGCAAAACCTACACAATTAGCTCGTTAGATTTGCAGCTGCAAATGGAACTTTCAGTACCAAGTAACGAAGCCCTAAGAACAATAAAACCAGCTGCATCAAGAAGGCTTTTTAACGATGCCGACGACACTCCAATAGTTGACGTCTATTCAGTAAACGAAACGCTTAAAGTAGGCGGCATTTTTCAACTAGCCAAAGCCAAAATCACACTTCCCATGAACACTTAACTCACTACACGAAAGTCTGAAAAGGGCTCCTTAGCATCTGAAACTTGAAAATCAACATCTACAATGAGTTTGCCAAAAAAATGGACAAGCTTTTCTGTGAGTCTATTTATCTCATCTTTTGATCCTTGTGCTACAAGCTCAACAGTTCCGTTGCTTAAATTTTTTACCGTTCCTTTTACACCAATAAGAGCGGCGAACTCTCTGGTTTTATAGCGAAAGCCCACATTTTGAACTTTTCCAAAAAAAATAATTTTTATTAGCACAAATACTCTTTCTCCCTTCTTACAAAAAAGCACAAAATATGCAACAATACCCTGCATGAGTTCATTTGTCCACCTTCACGTTCATTCACAGTATTCAATACTCGATGCCTCAGCATCGCTACACGGCCTTGTCAACAAAGCTCAAACGCTCGGCATGCCGGCTCTTGCACTAACCGACCATGGCAACCTCTTTGGAGCTGTCGACTTTTACAAGCTGTGTAAAGAATATAAAATAAAGCCTATCATTGGCTGCGAAATGTATGTGGCTCCCACCTCCCGCTTTGAGAAAAAAAAGATAGGCTCTCGAGTTGCCCAGCACCTTACACTCATTGCAAAAAATAAAGTTGGATACAAAAACCTCTGCAAACTCTCCTCTTTGGGCTACACTGAAGGCTTTTACTACTACCCCCGTATCGACCTTGAACTATTAGCTCAGCATAAAGAAGGCCTTATCTGCCTTTCTGGATGTCTTGATAGTGCTATAGCACAAGCTGCATTAAACAGCCCAGCAGAGACTCTTGAGGCCCTAGTAAAAGAATACCACACACTCTTTGGCGACGATTTTTATCTAGAGCTGCAGCGTCATACAAGTGTTAACGAAGAGCTACAACTCGACGGTATGTTTGATGAATCTTGGCTTTTTAGCCACTACCAAGAACACATCCAAAAGCAAGAAACGCTCATCAGCAAACTCGTTCCCCTGTCTAAAAAATACAACATTCCATGCGTTGCAACCAACAACGTACACTACCTTGAACGCCCAGACTGGAAGGCACACGAAATCCTACTAAACGTCCAATCTGGAGAGCCCGTAGAACAGTGGCAGCGCGACTCCATGGGCAACCCCAAGTTTCGCACACCAAACCCCAAGCGCTCTACTTTTGCCTCACATGAGCTCTACTTTAAAACCCAAGAGGAAATGGCCTCTTTGTTTGATGATGTCCCAGGCGCCTGCACAAACACTCTTGAAATTGCCGAAAAGTGCACCCTTGAGATCGACCTTAAAACAAAACACTACCCTGTTTTTGTTCCTGAAGGAAAAACCTACGAAAAAGAGACTCACGAAGCCTCTGTGGAACAGTTTTTATGGAACCTTTGTGAAGAGGGCATCCCAAAACGCTATACCGAACACAACCTAGCTCGAGTTGCCGAAAAATATCCAGGTCGCGACCCTCTTGAAGTAGTAAGAGAGCGCCTAAAATATGAGATGGATATTATCTGCCCGAAAGGAATGTGTGACTATCTTTTGATTGTATGGGATTTTATCCACTGGGCCAAAAAAAATGGCATCCCGATGGGTCCTGGACGCGGATCTGGTGCGGGCTCTATCATTTTATACCTCACTCAAATCACCGATATCGAACCGCTGCAGTTTAACTTATTCTTTGAGCGCTTTATCAATCCAGAGCGTGTCTCCTACCCCGACATTGACGTCGACATCTGCATGGAAAGGCGCGGTGAAGTTATTAACTACACAATAGATCGATTTGGCAAAGACAACGTTGCCCAAATTATCACCTTTGGCTCGATGAAAGCAAAGATGGTTCTAAAAGATGTAGGCAGAGTGCTGAGCATACCACTTAGCAAAGTAAACGCCATTGCCAAGCTTATCCCCGACGACTTAAACATCACGCTTGAAAAAGCCCTTGAAAAAGACCAAGATCTTAAAAATGCCTACGAAAGCGATGAAGAAACTCGCTCTATAATAGACATCGGAAGAAAGCTCGAAGGCGCCATTCGCAATACAGGTATACATGCCGCTGGGATGATTATTTCCGGAGACCCCCTTTTTGAACACATCCCCGTTTGCGTAGCCAAAGACTCCTCATTACTTGTTACCCAATATTCAATGAAACCTGTTGAAATGGTAGGAATGCTGAAGGTAGACTTTTTGGGCCTAAAGACATTAACGTCTATCAAACTGTGCATTGAGGCCATCAAAGCAAAAACTGGTACGACGATTGACTGGATAAACCTTCCACTTGATGACGTACCAACCTTTTCACTTTTAAACCACGGCAAGACATTAGGTGTCTTTCAGCTTGAATCTGGCGGCATGCAGGAACTTGCAAAGCATCTGCACCTAGATAAATTTGAAGAGATCATTGCCGTGCTGTCACTGTATCGCCCCGGCCCGATGGACATGATTCCCTCCTTTATCGCCCGTAAACATGGTAAAGAAGCTATAGAGTCTGAACACCCCTGGATGGAAGAGATTTTAGCTGAAACCTACGGCATTATGGTATACCAAGAGCAGGTCATGCAGATCGCTCAAAAGCTTGCCAACTACTCTCTTGGCGAAGGGGATGTACTCAGGCGCGCCATGGGTAAAAAAGACCGAAATGAAATGATGAAGCAGCGCCAGAAGTTTTTAACAGGCGCTCAGGCCAATGAAATTGACGAAGAGGTCGCCGGTCGCATCTTTGACAAAATGGAAAAGTTTGCTGAATATGGCTTTAACAAGTCCCACGCTGCGGCCTATGGCTATCTTACCTACGTTACAGCCTACCTAAAGGCAAATTACCCAAGTCAGTGGCTTGCTGCCCTTATGACGTGCGACCGTGATGACACAGAAAAAGTGGCAAAGTTTTTCCACGAAAGCCGCGAGATGCAAATCCCTGTTTTAGCCCCTGATATCAACGAATCAGAAACCACCTTTGTAGCTACCCCCTCAGGCATTCGCTTTGCCTTAAGCGGCATAAAAGGTGTAGGAACCGGTGTTGTTGACGCTATAGTAGAAGAGCGCACGAAAGGCGGCAAGTTTACAAGCCTCTACGACACAATACGTCGTGTTGACACAAAGCGAGTAGGCAAAAAAGCTACTGAGCTTTTGATAGAAGCTGGCTGCTTTGATTCGTTCGGCCACCACCGCGACGATTTGCGCCTAAGCCTCGACGCCTTTTACGACCAAGTACAGCGTGAACAAAAAGAGGCCACCCAAGGCGTTATCAGCCTCTTTGAAAAAATTCAGACTTCGCGTGAGCCTAAAATTGCCACATCACCTAACAGGCGCCCCAAAGAGGATCTTTTCATCCGCGAAAAAGAACTGTTGGGCTTCTTTTTATCGGGCCACCCACTTGATGTTCTTCAAGACACCCTTAAACGCCTAAGCTGCGTAGGACTATCTCAGGCTGAAGAGCTTCCTATGGATAGCGTATTTCGTGCAGCCTACATCATCGAAGAAGTAGCCGTTCGCATCTCCTCTAAATCACAAAAAAAGTTTGCGATCTTACGCATATCTGATGGCGACTCAAAAAACTACGAGCTTCCCGTCTGGCCGGAGATGTACGAAGAGCTGCAGGGTATTTTAGTAGAAAACCGCCTTGTCTGGGGCATACTTGCCAAAGAAAAAAGAGAAAACTCATGGCAGCTTTCCTGCAAGTGGTTGTCAGAGCTTAAACGCATTGATGAGGCGACTGTTAAAGAGTGCGATGAAGCCTATGACAAAGCAAAAAAGCAGCAGGCAATGCGTGCTCGTCTAGCCGCCAACAGAAAACCAGGTTCCGAAAAAAAACCGACTAAAGATGCTCCAACTAAAGCAATGCTACAAGCTGCCACCGATAAGGTACTCGTCACCCTCGATCTTGCCCGCCTACGTGCCACCCACATATTACACCTACAAGCATGCCTTAACCGATATCCTGGAACATACCCGCTAGAAATCAGCTTTGTCTCACAAGAGCAAGAGCATGCGACGCTTGTTTTAGACACTACAAAAGGCGTCAGCAAGGACACCGCACTAGCAACCGAGCTAGCAAAACTGCCTTGTTTTGTAACACTAAAAAATACTAAAGGCTAAAAAGCCTCATTCTAAGACAAAATCAGGAGCAAGCTCATTTAAGCGCTCACATACATCGTCCGTGTTTTGATTCATGCTCATCCGACTGTACGCTATCGCAGCAAGTGGGGCAACCCCCGGCAGCACTGCACTTGCTGCTATTTGCACTGCAATAGGCATAAACGAAGAAACAAGGTGTTTTAACCCTTTTAGATGTTTTATCGTTGTAGGGATCGGTGTTTCTAATAAATTTTCTAAAGTAACTCTCCTACAACCGTGAAAATCCACTACCTGAAGCGATTGACAATTTTGCAATATGTACCTAAGGGCTACATCATCAAGGTTTGATTGCTGTACATCAAGCTCCTTTAGCTGCTTACAACTTGAAATAAGCCTTTGGAGTCCTAATGGGGTGATATGCTGCGAGCGAAGCGTAAGCTTTTCAAGTGATGAGGGCCAATTAGCCTCTTCGAAAGCTTTTTGTGAATTGATATCTACATGAAGCTGAAGCTGAAGGCTCTGAAACCTCACTTGAACAAGAGAAAGCCTGTTTGATAACGCCGACAACTGAATAGGCACTACCACCCGGCTCACATCCATTTGCTCTACCATTGCCCACACTCGCTGTAGCATCCGCAAACGCTCATGTTCGATAGCTTTGGCTAAGTACTTGCCTAAATTTCCCTTATTACCCAGAAGGACTATAATCGATTTATCATGTAAGGTGCGACAAGTAGAGCTAAGAGCAAGAGCAGAAGAGAAACTCTCAAGTCGACCCCCTAAAGTACGCAGCACCTCATTAGGAAAAGAGATAAACTCAAAACTCACAAATCACCTCCAAACACATTAATAAAAATAACAAAAATTAACTATTTTACGCATTAAAAAATCTATGTTATCACAAAAATGAATTACCATAAACTATAAAGCCATTACTGATAAAACGTTAGCCACAGGGAACTACACTACTGCAAGTCAAATTTCATTTCTATTAAATATTAGCTTTGTTACAGTAGAAAACATCTAACCATAAACAAGAGTTTCACTATGCGATATATCCTATTGAGCATCCTATGCTTATCAATGAATGCCTTAAGTGCTGGCCAGGGCGTAACAAAATCTGAAGAGCCTGTAAAAGAGCAACCTCCAGTGAAGGCCGAGCCAGAATTCCCAACAGAGACAAAAAATGATTTCATGCCTGGAGAAATCAATCACTACGAAGATGATGATGTTGTTAATCAGCCTGATTATCAATCAGAAGAGCTAGATCCAAGCGATTATGATCCTTTAACTCCAGAAACTCCGACTGATTCAACAGAATAAAAAAGTTTCGCTAAACAAAAGCCCTTGATTCAACCAATCAAGGGCTTTTTTTATTTCTGTAAAAAGTACTCATCAAGACGCTTTTTTTCTTGAGCTTGTGTTACATCCACAAAAAAATGGACAACAGTCCCAAATGGTTGTTCGTTGCATATATACTGGTCAACACCATTAGCACGAGCTGAGCGCGAAAAAATAACAAACTCGTAATCATCTGTTGCGTCCATATAGGTCAGCTTGTCAATGTAGGCCCTCTCTATAAGATATGTACAGTGTACTACAGGCACCTTAAACTCTCCCAGTTTTTGCCTATGCAGCAGCTTGCTGTAGTCTGGGTGATCTTTATAATACCCTCGTTCATCTATAGCACAAAAATAGTTGCTATACATATCCCCCTCTTCTGGAATAGACTGTAAAAGAGGGGCTATTATAGGCTTTTGCTTGTTCACCAACTCCCTTAGCGTACTAGGGATAAGGAAATTGTCACAATCAACAACAAAATAATAGTCACTTTCAGTCTCTACAGCCTTTTGCATACTTGTATTTCTTATCGCACCAAGTACTTTAAATCTTTTGCCATTCCATTCGTGAGGTCTTGAAGAGGGCAAGTCTGCAACAGTGTGGCGATCAAAAATAACATCCCTATAAAGAGCCTTATTTGCTACAACCCAACACTCTAACATTTTTTCGGTTGAATCGTCGTTATTGTTGGTATTTATGTATACTGTGATCAGTTTTTTGTCATAGTCAAGGTTGCTAATAGATTCCAAATATCTATCCAGCACATGCTCCTTATTTCGAGCAAGTATTGCCAGCAAAACAGTTTTGGTATCACTTGGCAAGGCATCTTGCCCATAAAGGGTACACGGTAACATCAAAAGCAAAAACAGTCGCAAGTAGCCCATTTATCCACCCCTTGAGTAATTTCTGCTCCAGTTTTACTCTTTTTCCAAAATAACTACAACATGACCTTTCCATGATCTTTCCATGTCCTTTCCATGACCTTTCCATGACCGTTCATGGTGTAATAAAATTTATATAAATAATATTTTTATGATATAATACGTATGTAAAGAGTAATCACAACCCCACAGGGGGACCTCTATGAGTGAAGTTCACGCAGGCGGCCCACTAGGCCTGCCCTTCAATGACTGGGAAAAACCCACCGGAGCTGCCCAAAAGACTAGCCCAGAGGCCCTGACAAAGGCTCAAAAACTCTTAGGCACGCTAGAGAGCGCCGGCGCAACACCCGCCCCCTCACTTAGCTTTAGCCAAAAATCTACAGCCGCTCAAAGCAAGCTATCCCCAGTAAACATATCATCCACAAAGTCAGCTTCAGGCAAAATACAGACAGGCTCAGCCACTTTATCAGGTGTAGCAGCAAAAGAAGCTCTTAAACCTTCTAATGATGTCCGCAAGCTTTCGCAAGAAAAATTCAACGAAGTTAAAACCTCCATGGAGAAATATAGCCAACTTCAAAAAGGCGGAAGCGGACTGATGAGTAGCTGGACTCCAGAGACACCTGATTGGGCTCCTCTTCGCTCTGGAGAAGATGAAAAAGCCCTGAGTCGTCGAGATCTTCCGGAAGACACAAAAAAACTCTTTTTACAATTAAAATCTGAGCTTAGCGACATAGGCTTTCTGCCAGCTGACGGAAATACAGATAAGGGGTTTTACCATAAAGAGTCCGGCTCTCGTATTGCAGTTATGTGCAGTCGCGACGGAAAGGAGCTCTCTATCTTCATACAAGGACTCCAAGACCCTAAAGCAAAAGGCTTTTTCCCGCGACTAAAGCAGGTTCTATCAGAGTCAGTAGGCGGCAAGCCCCCGTCAACAGATCTATGTCTTAAGATGGGAAAGGTACTTGAAAAGCTCAAGAATGAAAACAGCAATAAAACATTTTCTGTTGTAGGCCACTCTCATGGGGGCAATTTAGCACAAATTGTTGCACTTACTGCAGGAATTAAAGGAGTATGCTTTAACAGTCGCTGTATTAGCGGAAAAACACAAGATCTTATCGGTAAAGAAAATATCGCACAAAACGCCGGCAATATCACCCACTTCAATAAAGAGGGTGATTGGCTAACAGGAACTCGTGCTATAAGAGGGTTAGCTACCGTCTGGGCAAAAATTACAGGATCAGCAAAAGCCGAGAGATTTGGCACGCAGTTTTCTTTACCCCCTAATGAGGGTGTAAAAGGATCTTTAAACATTCATAATGACACGAGCTGGCCAAGTGGCCTCAAATGCGAATCTCCTCCAGCCACACCAACTGCTATCAAACACCAATCCAATCTAACCACCTTGGTCAGTGACAAAGACCCGCTAGAAACACAAACGTATACAAATAGAACTATGGACAACCTAGAGATGACCGAACACCTCTACAGACTCCCTCCTCAACTGCAAAAAACAGCCCCAAAAGAAACAATTGTTCTTGACGATGAACCCAATGAAGATAATTTAATCTATTAAATCAGTGACACTAACTCATTTCTTGCCTTCTATCGGCTTTAGCTTCTTCAATATGGGTTTCAGTTTTATCTTCGTTTCTTTGAATCGCTTCTTGTCGCTTCTTGTCAGCTATCTCTATAATTTCCTTTTTCTCTGCTGCTTGCATAGTTTCTAGATCCTTACCTTTACCATAAACTAATGAGGAGGCTGGTTGTGAAATCTTTGTTCCATCACCTTCGGTACGCCTATCTCCTCTGACGTTTTGCTCTTTTGTGTGAATCTCAGCTACTTTTCGCGCGCCTTCGAAGCGTTGATTATCTTTGTTTACTGAACTTTTATCTTCGCCTATCGTACGATCCTCTTTGGAACCTCTAGACTTTTGCGTTTCTACGATATTTCCGAAAGCATCAAACTGTCTACGCTGTTCAAACTGTTTTGCCTTTATGACTATTGCAGCCTCTAGGGATTCAGGCGCTTCCCCTTTCGCTATTTTTTCTTTAATTTTCTGAATATCAGCTTTGACTTTGTTTATTGTCACAGACTCAGGCATCTCACCCGGAGCGGGTGGTATAAAAAATGATGGTTGAGCCACGGCATGAGTCCGCGCTGCACTTGCATCTTTAGAGGGAAGTGCCCTTTTTGTCTCTGCTGGCTCATTACTCTTTAGTGCTTTTGTATTCTCATAAGCCTCAGCGCCTTGCGACTGCTTATCTCCTATAGAAGCCATAAATATACCTTTTTTGTAAGAAAATCCCCATATGCTAATTATATATAATATTTTATTTATTAATACAGGCGATTATTATTTGTCATATTCAATACTAAGTAATAAAACCCTCATACAGCTTTATTCTTGATTTATGGAGCAATAGTAGTTAAAATCACACTTTGTTTTTCAAATATTTCCGCAAACTCGAAAATAACAAGCCCCCACCTTCTTGTTATTCAAAATATAGGACAAATACTTGAGCTCTCCACTCAGCAACACACAAAGAGCCCCGTGCGACATTACAACCCTTGCTGCACTAACGGCTGACTTAGCGATTACTCGACCAGACTCCCCTTTACAGAAATTTAATGCGGGCGAAAATGTCGATAACTACCTTAAACACCTTACTGCAATCCTTACTGGACAGACAGTTCCAACCCTCTACTCTTCTTCTACCACCCTCCAAATGCAAGAAGATATTTTATTGCTTTTTTCTCTCTGGATAAACAATCACTATGAATCTGATTTATTCACACTCATACAGATACTTCCCTATTACGCCAATCGTTTAGCAACGGTAGATGAAATGGATGTAGACCAAACAATCTGCTCCCATCATCTTATCAACTCTCTAAACCAATCAGAGGAAAGTGTGGCTTTAGCTATTGCCTGCCGAGTAAACGATTTTACAACCCACACCCCTAAAGAAGCTCCGCAATTAAACAATGAGTGGGCGCTGATAAGGAATCTTTTAATAAAGGTCGCTAATCAATCACTTGATCATCCAAGCGCTATGCTAGCAAAAAGCCTGGCTGCATGGCAAAGCCTTACAACAGCTCGTCCCCATCAATTAGTTTCACTGATCCGCCCATTTGCTAGCATTGCTTTAGAATGGATTGCTCCAGCCCCACCAGAAAATCGTTTCAAGCTTTTAGCCGAACAAACGTGCCTATTATACGATTATCTCTTAGATAACTCATTAGATGGCCAATACATGTTAGAGGTGCTATTTTTCATAGGCAAAACTGACCCAACCTCACCTTGTAACCATAGATATAGCTCAAGCCTTTGGATCGAAGAATTAGGCAACTACGAAAGAGGTCTTTTCCTAAAGACAGTAAACACCCCCTCCTTTCCAACATCTGATAAGAATTGGTTTTTTGAATGTTTTTTACGTGAGACTGCAACGCCAACATCTATTGAACTTGCTGCCCTTATCTGTGATCATCCAAGCCCACAAAACGTTGAAATCATGCTCAACACCCTTGCCAACACTAATGGCCCCCTGTTTAAGCAAAGAGATGCTCTACAAGCCATTCTAAACATGAAATGGATAGATTTCAAAGAAACCTACAATTCAACTTCAGACGAGGATGCACGTTTTTTAATAGATAATTTCATACGACTTGCGAAACAATATGAGCTTCCGGTGCTAGAAGTGAAAGAGCGGTGCGAGGAAAAAATAAATACCCTTATTCGTCAAAGAGGCCTTTCTGCAAGAAAAAAGTTACATAGACACAAAGACTCTCTCTACATCCAGCATCTACGCAAAATAGGGGCCCAGCATCTTGAAAAAGAAAATGAACCTGCCCCAACGAAAAAATAGACATCTTGCATAACCACAATCCCCTGCCCTTGCCCCTGCCCTTGCCCTTGCCCGGAAATGTTTGAAGAACTTATGGCTCACAATGCTGATTTTAAATATAAAGATCTGATTCTCAAATTTATTGTCGGTCATCTATGC
>JBGSSB010000094.1:0-21809 GCA_041737255.1 Chlamydiales bacterium
TTTAATAAGTCGCTCAGAACGAGCTCTCATACAAAAATGGGGGGTCAGGCTCAATGCCGTTCACTTAAACTGAAAACTTAACGATTCAAACGATGAAACGATCAAAACGATAGAAATATAAAAAACAAAACAGGCACCAAAAAGGAGCGATTTTTTTGAATTTTCATCGTTATTATCGTTCTATCGTTTGAATCGTTGAGAGCTTAAGTGAACGGTATTGGGGTCATGCTTGCCATTCGGTTGGATGACTCAGATGTATAGAAAAATTATAAACGGGGGGGGCTGGTGCATGCGATGTCCGATTCACTAAATGGTACAAGCCATTTTTTATTCTGTAGCAGCTCTTGCTAGTTCTTTGATTTCTGCGGCTAGTTGCTGCATTTCGAGGACTATTTCTGATGTTGGCGTTAATCTTTTGCAAAGTTTTTTTAAGCGGGTACTCATTCTCATAAAACTTTGTTTTTGAGAGGCGTATTCTTGCTTGAAGGCGGATAATTCGGCATTGGCAGCTGTTAGGCTGTCGATGGTCTGCTGCATCTGGGCAATTTGTGTTTCCAAAATAATAACTCGTTAGTTGTGAGTTGCTGAAAATAAAAGAGCCTATGTCAGTGAAGACATAAGCTCTTTTAACGAAGATAGCTTCAAGTCCCGCTTGAGGACCTATCTATCTTCGAGCGGTTTGGCTTGCTCGGAACCGGACTCGAACCAGCACGGCATTGCTGCCAGGGGATTTTAAGTCCCCAGTGTCTACCATTCCACCATCCGAGCAGAGGATAGTGGCAGAAGTATACTGCGTGGCATGAATTTTATGCTAGCGCACATCAGAAGAATTTGAGCTGAATTATTTTTTAGATAGAAAAGCTTCCTCACAGGGGGTGAGGAAGCGTGCTTTTAGTTAGAAGCCAAGCATGGAAAGGTCGGGCAGGCCGCCTCCCATAGAGGGGTTTTCTGTTTGGGCTTTAAGTTGTGTGTTGGCATCGTTATAGGCGGCTTTTATAAGCACCTCAAGGCCTTCGATGTCTTCAGGGTCTACACAATCTGGCTTTATTGAAATGCGCTTCATCTCGTTTGAGCCATTTATTGTGATTTGTACAAGGCCGTTGCCAGCACTGCCAGTAACTTCCATAGTTTCAAGCTTTTCTGAAAGCTGCTCTTGCATTTGGCTAATTTGCTGCTGGAACATCTTGGCTTGCTTTTTCTTTTTTAGAAATCCTGATCCCATTTTACTTTCTCCTTTTTCGTTGTACTGTTCCATCAAGTTCTACGGCCGCAAACTGTACAAGCGTGTCAAAGCGGGCATTTTTTTGCACGTCGTCAGCCATAACAGGCGGTGGTGTTGACTCGGAAATTTTTGCTAAAGGTACAGGGGTAACCTCTTGAGCTATCTTTGGGGGGTCTTGTTTTACTGGTGGTTGTTTTGCCTGCTCTGGTTTTGGCGGTGCTTGTTTAACAGGCTCTTGCGTTGGCGGTTGTTGCAGTGGCTTTTTTGGTTCATGGGCTACAGCAGGGGCTTTAGTAGGCTGTGGCTGTGGTGTAGCTTGAGCAGCTGTTTGCGTGCCTTTTGCTGCCATGATCTTTTCTTCAAGCTGTACAAGGCGGCGCGCAATGGCTTCGATTGGTATTTTTTGGCGTATGCGCACAATGCGGATAAGAAGTGCTTCTAAGGCCATAAGAGGTGAGGGGGCGCTTCTTATGTGCGTCGCTGTTTCTTGGATCATATCAAAAATGGCGATGCACTGCTCTGGGGTATATTTTTGGGCTGACTCTTCAATGCCTTGGCGGTATGTGGGGTCGAGGTCTGCAAGAAGTTGGGTGCAGCCAAGTTTTGTTAACAGTATGGCCTTAATGTGGGCATTGAGGTCTTCTAAAAAGTGGGAAATTTCTTTGCCCTGGAAAAAGAGGGCGTTTGCTAGCTCAAACGCAATTGTAATGTCGCCGTTTGTTGTAGCTTCATCAAGCGCAAAAAACTGCTCGCGTGGCATAACTCCTAGTACTTCTTGGACTACTTCTTGGGTGATCTTGCCTTGTGAAAAGGCTATCATCTGATCAAAGAGTGACTCTGCATCGCGAAGGCCGCCTTCAGCAAAGCTTGTAAGGCGTAAAAGTGCTGAGTCATCTACTTCAACCTTCATGTCGGCTGCAATTTGCTTTAACTTACTGATTATTGCTTGCTGAGGAATGCGGGCAAGGTTGAAGCGTTGGCAGCGACTTAAGATGGTAGCTGGAATTTTGTGCGCTTCGGTTGTTGCAAAGAAAAATTTTACATTAGCTGGGGGCTCTTCAAGTGTTTTAAGTAGGGCGTTAAAGGCCTCTTTTGTGAGCATATGTACCTCATCAATGAGGTATACCTTATACTCGCCACTTGAAGGGCAGTATCCTACAGACTCTGCAATCTGCTTAATGTCATCTATCCCTCTATGTGAGGCTCCATCTATTTCCATAACATCAAGTGATGAACCAGAGGTAATTTCACGACAAGAATTGCAGCTGTTGCAGGGTTCTAATTCTGCTGTCAGGCTTTTGCAGTTAAGGGCCTTTGCCAAAATACGGGCGAGGGTAGTTTTTCCTGTGCCTCTTGAGCCACAAAAAAGGTAGGCATGGGCCGAGTTTCCGCTTTTCAGGGCGTTCTTGAGGGTTTTTACAATCGCATCCTGTCCTAAAACTTCCTTGAAAGTTTGGGGGCGATATTTTCTGGCAACAACTTGATAGTGCGTCATAACGTTTCTGTATACTATACTATAAGGAATAAAATAGTGCGACCTAACATTTTACTCCCCGAAAGCAAGTGTCAAAAAAGGTGGTGAATTGTTAACGCAGAACACGGTATAATGATGATTTTGCAGGATATACGTATTGTATGGCGATAGTAAATGAAAGCAGCGAACTGAAATTTTCTCGTGAGCAGGGGTTTTTTGATAAAAGCCGTGCCATACGTTGGACCATTGTGGTGCTTTTTGCCATTGGCCTTTTTTCCTTTTTACACTTTCGAGAAGTTCGCATTGAAATGCTAGAGCTTGGTCGCTTTGCGCCAAGATATATAGTGGCAGAAGCTGACTTTACTTTTCCTGATGAAGAAGCCACCACCATCTTAAAGCAAGAAGCGCTACTTGATATTGGCAAAATCTATGGGATCGACCCTGATGATGTCAGAAAGCGGCGACTAGACTTTGAAAACATACTTATATACGATCAGGAGTGGAGAAAAAAAGTACTGCAGAGTACTTTTGATGAAATGTATCGCGCTATAGAGCGTCTGGAGCAGGCACTTTTAGAAATACGTTTTAGCGATGCTCGCACCATAGAAAAAATGAAGGAGCTCGGTTTTCCTACCTCTAATTATCACGAGCTTGCACCTTTTGATCAGGCTCAAGGGGTCTTTTTTCCTGAAAAAGTATGGAACTTCATACGGCAGCAAGCCTTTGGTCATCAGCTTTTTAATCCGGCTACAGTCGATTTTGTAATTGATTTTTTAAAGAACAAAATATGGTCTTTAAAAGAGGATCCCCAGCAAGAGCGCAAGCTGCGCAAAACGCTGCAGCATAATATTCAGCCAAAATACACCTACGTACAAGCCGGTAGCCGTATTATTGACCAAGGCGAAAAGGTCACTACACGACATATTGCCATGATTCTGTCGATGAAGCAAGCTCTGGCAGAGCGTCGGAACCTGTTTCACCCAAGGACTATTGCTGGAAGTTTATTGCTTACCGTGATTCTAATGTATGTGACGATGGTCTTTTTGCGATACCACCACAGAGATATTTTAGCTTCAAATAGGCGTATTTTTTTACTGTGCGCTATAGTATTGATGGGGTTGGCTCTTGCTAAAGTTACCGAATTTCTACTGCTTAAAACAACGCCCGATCTCTACGAGATTGTGCGCTATCCTTTACTTACACCCTTTACAGCCATACTGCTTTGTTCACTTGTAAACACAAGTGTTGCTATATTTATTGCGGCCTTACAAACGGGTGTCTTTGACACAGTACTTGCAATAGACCGACACGGCTTCATTCTTTCCAACTTAATCGTGGCATTTTTTGCTATTTTATACACAAGATCCCTCAGACGTCGTACCGAAATTTTTGTTATCTGTGGTAAGGCATGGCTTGCAGCATGCGCCGTTATCTTGGCCTTCTACCTTTATGATCGGGGCAGATGGGGAATATCTATTGTGGCAGATTTGGCAAGCTCTGGTGCCTTTATGCTCTTTACAGCAGTGCTCGTTGTTGGGTTGCTTCCTGTTTTTGAAGCATGCTTTCGCATACTTACAGACATCACCCTTATGGAGTACATGGATCCAAACCATGAGCTCTTGCGTCGTCTTACCATTGAAGCTCCAGGCACATACCAGCACTCACTTATCATGGGCAATATTGCAGAGGCTGCAGCCAACGCTATTGGGTCAAATGGCCTCTTTTGCCGGGTGGCAACGCTCTATCATGACATAGGAAAGATGTCTATTGCTCAGTACTTTACCGAAAACCAGCAGCCAGGAGTTAACATTCACCAGTTGCTAACGCCTGTAGAGTCGGCGCAGGTTATTATCTCTCACGTCAGTGAGGGTGTGTCGCTTGCTAGAAAAGCAGGACTTCCTGAGCAGTTTATCGATGTTATCAAAGAACACCATGGCAATGGCCTAGTCTACTTTTTTTACCATAAGCAGCTAGAAAGCGTCGGAGGAAATAGAGAGCTTGCAAATGAAAAAGAATTTCGTTATGCAGGGCCTAAACCGCGCACTAAAGAATCAGTCATCATAATGATTGCTGATTCGCTGGAAGCTGCCTCAAGGTCCCTTGATGAGGTAAACGAAGAAACACTCACACGTCTTGTCGACCAGATTGTAAAAGAGAAGATGGAAGATGGGCAGTTTGATGAGTCGCTTCTTACCTTTGAAGAGCTTGGACGAGTGAAAAAAGCTATGGTAAAGAGTCTTCTTGCTATTGGCCATTTCCGAGTCAAGTATCCAGCCCGAGTGCGCATAAAGGAAAAAACTCAAGCTTGGGGGTAGTTGGTGAATACATTCAAAAAGGCTTTTATTACTGGAGCAAGTTCTGGAATTGGGCGAGATATTGCCTTGTTGCTTGCAGATAAGGGAGTTGCATTGATTGTTCACGGACGCGATGCTAGGGCGCTTCAAACACTTGTTGATGAAATAGGCACAAAAACTACAGTAAAAGTGTGTATTGCAGAGCTTGCAAACCACGACGGTATTCAAAATATACTTAGCACGCTTCAAGAAGAGTTTCCGGATTTAGTTATTAACTGTGCAGGCTTTGGTCTATATGGTGATTTTGTCGATCATGGCCCCCATGAAATACAAGAGATGATTGCCACTAACTGTGCTGCACTTGTTGCAATTTGCCAGCATGTTTCATTTTGGTGGAAGCATGAGAAGGTTGCTGGGACAATCCTTAATGTATCCTCAGTTCTTGGGCTTATGCCAACTCCAGGGGCCTCTATATATGGCGCTACTAAAGCCTTTGTAAATAGCTTTTCAGAAGCGTTAGATGTTGAGTTAGAGGCCGAAGGTATTAGAGTGCTTACGGCTTGTCCCGGAAGAGTTGCTACCAATTTCGCTCACAGAGCCTCTAAGGGAAAAATTAAAACCGCGCCTCAGGGCGGCATGGTGCTAGATTCTAAGCTGGTAGCACAGGCAATGGTTGATCAAATTGAAAACAAAAAGCCACTACAGGTTATTGACTGGAAATATCGTCTATTTCTCGCCTTTACAAGGCTACTTCCTCGTAGGTATTCCATGAAAAGGCTTTATAAATCGCTCAAGGCAAGATCTAAATAAATACGCTCACTTAGTCTTGTCGTTGACTTATTTCTTTGACCTCTATATAATAAACAAAAATTTATATAGTTGTGTTTTAAAAATGCCTTTTTTTCTTCTCGCAATCATCGGTTTCATATTTCTGTTTGATGGTTATATCCCTTATGAAGTTAAGTCTCAGGTGTTTGCTTTAAGCCTGCTTGCGAAGTCCATTATTATTTTTGCTTTGCCGTTTATTATCTTTATGCTTCTATTTAAGACAGTGGCAAAGCTCTCTAGTAGCGCAACAAAGATTATTTTATTTATTTTAGCTGCTGTTTGTGTTTCTAATTTTGTCTCCACAATGATCAGCTATCAAATTGGCTCTAGCGTCTATCAACTAGATCTCTCTTTAGCGGTTCCTCAGGAGGTATCAGGTCTTGTACCTGCCTGGGTAGCAGTGGTTCCTAGCGTTATAAGTAATGATATTGCCATGTTTTCAGGGCTTACTTTGGGTATTCTGCTGTCACTTTTTATACCGCAGGCAGCAACGGGGATATGTGGTCTATTCGATAAAGTGGTATCTGTTGCCTTTAAGGCCCTTACTTGGATTATACCTCTATTCATTGTAGGTTTTGTGGTAAAACTTAATCACGATAAGGTTATTCATACCATTGCCAAAGATTATGCCTTTATCTTTAGTCTTGTGGCCATGTCACTTATTGCCTACCTTGCATTTATGTACCTTGCGGCCAGCCGATTTAAACTGGCAGGCTTTTTACAGAGCGTCAAAAACATATTTCCAGCTGCCGTAGCTGGCTTTACCAGTATGTCAAGTGCCGCTGCAATGCCTTTAACCATTATTGGTTCAGAAAAAAATTCACAAAATCCAACACTTGCACGGCTTAGCGTTCCAACAACCGTAAATATTCACCTAATTGGCGACTGCTTTGCTATTCCAATTTTTGCCTTTGCTGTGATGAAGAACTACGGCATGCCAGAGCCTATGTTTTACAGCTATGTGGTATTTGCTCTTTATTTTGTGTTGGCAAAGTTTTCAGTTGCTGCCATACCAGGTGGCGGCATACTTGTGATGCTTCCAATACTCGAGAGCCAGCTCGGGTTTACCACAGAGATGGCATCGATGATTACGGCAATTTATATTCTTTTTGATCCTGTTATTACCTGTGCAAACGTGGTAGGAAATGGTGCATTTGCTATGGTGCTAGATCGCCTATATGGCAGGGTAGTTCCTCAAGAAACAACATAACCTTACAAAAGAAATGAGCACAAAGAGACTATTTGTGTAGTTCTCTTTGTGCTCATTGTGCAGGGACGTCTTATAAAGACTTAGCGGGCTTCTGGGAATTGGCTAAATACATATTCCTGAAGCTTGATTGCATCTTTAGCAAAGTTTCGGATGCCATCTGCAAGCTTATCAACGGCCATCGGGTCTTCGTTAAAGCTGTAGCGAAACTGTGCTTCGTTTAGTGGCACGCGCTTCACAGGATCAGCTTTAGCAGTTTCAATAGAGAGTTTTCGCTCTAATGGCTCATTTGAGCTTGCAAGTTCTTTTAGAAGATTAGGAGATATAGTAAGCAGGTCGCAGCCGGCAAGCTCTACAATCTCTTCTTTGTTTCTGAAGCTTGCGCCCATTACTACAGTTTTAAAATCAAATTTTTTAAGGTAGTTGTAGATTGCTTTAACAGAGATCACGCCTGGATCTTCTGCTGGCGCATACGATGGAGTGCCTGTATTTTTTTTGTACCAATCTAAAATACGGCCAACAAAAGGTGATATGAGTGTAGCTTTTGCCTCAGCGCAGGCAACTGCTTGGCTAAGGGAAAAAAGTAGCGTCATATTGCAGTGAATGCCTTCCATTTCAAGCACTTCAGCTGCTCGAACACCTTCCCATGTTGAAGCGAGTTTTATAAGAATACGGCTGCGTGGTACACCGTGAGATTCATATAAGCTTATCAGTGAACGGCCTTTAGCAATTGAAGCTTCGGTGTCAAATGAAAGACGTGCGTCAACTTCGGTAGATACGCGACCGGGAACAATTTTCAAAATTTCAAGGCCAAAGTTTACGAATATGTGATCGAGTAGCAAGCTATGGCGCTCATCTGCTGGCATGGAGCCTTTTGGGACATTGGCAATAGCTTTTTCTATTAGGTAGCGATATTCAGGTTTTTGTGCTGCCGCATAGATAAGCGATGGATTTGTTGTAGCGTCAGTAGGAAGAAATTCGCGTATTGCTTCAATATCTCCGGTGTCGGCAACTACTGTAGTAATGGCTTTAAGTTGTTCTAGCTGATTCATGGTTTTTTTACTTTGGGTAATGAGGTTGGTTCTACGCGAAAGGCAATAGAAAGGCGCGTATTGCCTATTTTTAAGTTAAGTACTGATTTAAGACGAGTAAGAAGTAGCTTAAAGGGGATTTGTACAGATTGGCCCGCGATGTCTACCGCTACATGAGCATCCCCTAAAATTTCTTGGGAATCTTGAATTTGTAGGCAGAGTGCTGCAAACTTTTTGAGCTGCCGCTTGAGCGTTTCTTCGCCAAGGGCATATTTTTTGTTGCACGTTTTACATGTAACAATATGAGACGGTGCATCAAGATCAAGTATGGAAAATTCGACACTTGTTTTACAGTCTATGCAATCTAGTTGAAAAGAGCCTGCGTTTGTCACTGATCCCTCGTTTTTTTCAAAAGGCTTCGTTGGTAATAGTACGATTTTTGCAATTTCTTATCAATCACGGTCTATCATGCTATGATTGACTGTTTCGGGCTGTAAGTATTCTTGCAGTGCTTTGTCAAAAGCTTTAGCAGAGCAGTTGTTGCCACATGTAAAAAGGTCAACAAAACAGGCATTATGTTCTGGGTAGGTATGTATGCTTGCGTGACTTTCAGACAGTAAAATGACCATAGTTAAGCCATCTGGCTCAAAGGTGTAGTCGACTGTGTCCAGGATGTGAGCGCCTGATTTGATGGCAGCATTGGTTAGTGCTTCTTTTAATTTTGGGAGGTTCGTAAGCGCTTCTTTATTGCATTCTTTATAACTTGCAACAAAGTGATGACCCGTAAATTCAAATTCAGAAGCATCATCTGCACCTAAAAAAGATCCTGAAGCATAAATGCATAAAATGAAAAATTTTGATATAAGGCTCATGGATCTCCGATATATACATCGCATTATTAATAAAGAGCAGTAAGTATAAAGGTACAAGGGCTATAGCTCAAGGCTTGTATTAGAATATATCTTCTAAGCGCAGTTCTATGTCAGGGGGCATTCCATATACAACTGGGGCTGCGGCTACAAGATATTTTAGATTGCATGCTTCTCTAGATTGCGAAATGCTGCTAAGGAGGTCGTTTTGCAAAGAGGCTCTTTTTTCTGCTTCATCATCTCTCTTCTGATCAACCCAAAGGTCTAAAAGTTTTTGTAAATATCGATCGATATCAACGTCAGTAACGTCCCAGAGGTTTCCCACCACAGCAGGACAAGATGAGAGCATATAGGAAATCACTATGCCACTGGGATCATACTTACCCATTGGAGTCATAGCCGCAGAGCTACACCCCATCAGTAAGGCGATGCTACGCACCTTTGTTATTTGTTCGCGTATACAATCTCGGGTTAAATAGCGCTCACCACTGTTATGGTCGCAGTAGACAAAGAGGTCATATTCTGTAAGTGCTTTTATAAATTGCTCTTTACTTGGGATCTCTGCACACACTCCATCCCAGAGGGGCCTTTGTGCAAATTGCTCCTCGAAGCGCTCTTGTGTTTTTTCTAAATTGTTCGATGGGTTCAATATGTAGAATGTTTTTTGTGTGGCTTTTGTGATTTTTTGCTGCTGACGCTCTTTCAAGTGCATTTGCATGAGCGCAACTGAAGGCATTCTTGTAACCTGAGTTTTACGTAATATGGGTAAAGATTCCCAGGGTAGTGCTTGCATCTGTTTGCCAAGTAGTAGAGTTACAGGAAAATAGCTAGCAGCAGCTGCTTTTAGTATGGTAGTACTTTTTAAAGTTGATGCCGCATTAAAAAACAGTGACTCGTCATGAGATGTATTGGAGATCGATTGATGAATTCCTTTGGCCAGCTGTTCCTGAGAGAGCCAAGAGATCGATGCTATCAGAAGCCTTGCCTTTGCTCCATCGATAGCAATTTTTTCTACTTGCTTATTGAGGGCGGTGTATAAAAGTTCTTTAGCCTCTTTTTCGCTAGGGGCAGATGGGCAGTGAGGTGCAAGCAGTACTTTCCATGGCCCTAGCCAATCATCTTCAACCTTTTGCAAAAATTGCTTTAATTGCTCATCGAGGGCACGACGGTCATTCCACCACATTTTTTTATCTTGTGTGTCGATGACTGTTCTTGAGAGGGTCTCGTTACTTTGTTTGATGATTGATTCAAGTTCAAGTAGCGTAAACTGATTAGGAGTTCCGGTAATGAGCTGTGATACAGGGGATTTACCTCCTTCCCAACGCGTTATTCTAAGTCTTGAATTTTCACAAATGCTGGCACTTACTGCTACCCAGTTGTGAGGCAAGTCGATTGTTAAAGGGGGGTCCGGATTATGCACTGCAGCTGTTTGATCGCTCTTTAAAGCCTGTAGTTGCCAGTCGGCCGTTACACCTATGCTGCGGGCGTGATATGTAGCAGGATCTTCGCTATGTTCTGTTAAAGCAAGGTAGATGTCTCTAATTAAAGGTGTGTTACTTCCTTGTTTTAGGCATATTGACAAGGCCTGTTTTAGCACTGCGGGGTTTTTTGTGTGGTTGCCTAAACGAAAGAGGTCGATTGCCCGGGGTGATGGTAGCCTTTCCCATTTTGCTTGGGCGCCGCTTATGTCACCTTCGAGATAGTCGATGTAAATTACCTCCTCATACGCTTCTGCTAGTAGATAGTGTTTTTTAGCTTCGTGTAAAAGCTCGGTGTCTGTGAGAGTAGTTTTTACTGTTAAAAGGGTATCATGTGCTGGGTTTAGTTTTCGCGCTTCGCATAGGCTTCGCAAAAAATCGCCAGTAAGTTTCTCGTTTTTTTGAATAGCGACGTTATCTAATGGGTTAGTGAGCAGTACAATCCTTTCCAGAGTAGTTTCTACTGCAGAAAAATTTTCTAAATGTATGTAGAGGCAGCAAAGACCACGCATAAATTGGCATTCAACTAGCGGTAGGCGGAGCTCTTGTGAATACTTTATTCCTAGTTTATAAATATAGTCAGCCTCCTGTGGCAAGCCTCTATATTCATAAAGATCCCCCATCATCTGTAGACAGACAAGTATATGATCTGTCAGTTTCCAGCTATACTCACGTATGCTCGTGTGCATCTTGAAGAGTGTTGAAATTGCTAGGCGTAGGTAGGCTAAGGCCTTATGCGTCACACCAGCATTCCTAAGTAGTTCAGCAAGTATAATATGTGCCTGGATAGGATTTATTTTGTTGAGCTCTTTTAATAATTCTGAGGATAATGCATTTTCGGGTGATGGAGGGTGAAGTCGAATTTTTTCAATCAATGCCACTTCATTTGATTGTCCAATAAGTGCTTTTGCATCTTTATGTAGTTTGGAATTTCCAAGGAGTTTGCTCATCACTGCAAATTCGGTAGCTTGTAGACTTAGTTTGCCTGTGGATCTTTTTTCAGCTAGCCACAGCGCCTGCGCCTTTTTAAAGCATTTTAAAGCTTTTTGCTCCGATTCTGTAGTGTTATTTGCTTCTCGAACTAGTACACCTTTATAAAACCAGCCATCAGCTGTCATTTGCGCTTCTTGCTGCAGCTCAAAGAGCTTTAGTGCGGCTTTGATATCTCCCTCTGCTCTTTTTGCTTGGGCTTTAAGTATAATCTCTTCAGTTGAGTAGGCTGCAGTAGCTGTAGCAATACCAGATAAAGACGCTGTCATGGATTGAGCCGTTTGTAAAAGGAAGGTAGTTTAGCTTATTTCTTACTTTTCATAAACCAGGTATGGAAGTATTGGGGCTCAATACCGTTCACTTTGGCTCTTAACGATCAAAACGATAGAACGATAATAACGATGAAAATTGAAAGAGATTAGTGCCCTTTCGGTAATGGATGTATTTTATTTTTATATTTTTATAAGGCCTTGGCAAACAGTTAATTCAATATGTGGAAGCTTATGCCAAAAAACAGGGCTTTTCAAAAATTATGCTCGAGATTCTTTATCCCTCTAACGATTATGAAAAACTTTCACTAGATGATGAATGCATTGATATGCATAACCCGACCATTGAAGCTCGGAAGAAAAAAGCATTGCTTCATAAGATATATACAAAAATGGGCTACAAAAAAATTGCAGCCGGGGAAATGGCTGAATTTGCCCTTTTCTACCCACAATTAGTGCAGTCAAAATATGTTGCTTATGAAAAATTGCTTGATTACACAGCCTTATAAACGCTACATCGGATCGCGGCATATAACTGATGGTGGTATCCACTCGCCATCTACAGCCTTAGGTTGTGGCTGATAGAGTCTCAGCATAAGCGAGAAGGGCTCTTTGGGACAGGGGAGCCAATTAGAGTGGGGGTCTGTTGGCTTGTCTCGCTGGATGTAAATATCACAGGAGCCATCTTCATTCATTTTTAATGAGTCTGCAAATGATTGAATAGCATAGACATTGGCACTGTTGTAGGCCAGATGGTTGAAACCTGTGTAAAGCGTAAGTGACCAAAAGGCTTTTGCAGGTGGTATTTCTTCTTTTTTCAGATGGATTTTATAGCGGTTCAGCCCGTTGAGTCTGTTACCATTGCTATCAGCGTTTGAAGATGCTGCAAGTATATTTTGTGATAAGGAGACTGGAAGGCTGGCTCTTGCAAGCATTGCCCGCCTTGTATAGTCAGTTCCAAAGTCACTTTCTTTTCGAAGGATCATCTTCCACTGATTGCGTGTAGTAATGACACAGTTAAAATCGTCGTTTATTTTTTCGATGGCGTCGCTAAATGCATCTTCTAAGCCATTTTCTACGTTGCGGTTTATATCTTCTGCATCAAATGATTTTTCTGGATCTATGCCCAGTTTAGCCATAGTCTTACACATAGCTATATCTTGTGTGCAGGGTGGGTTTTTTTTTATGAGTGCGGCAAACCTGTTAAAGAAGGTGATGAAGCTCATGTCAGAAAGCTGGTCTGCGGCAGATTGTTTTGTTGCAATAGCATTTGCTAGCGGTAACATTGCAGGAGGTGAGTAGGGCTTTCCAAATTTAGAAAGTGGGGTCAGGGTATAGCTGTTTTGTAGCGTATAAATGTTGTTGTAGTCTTCCGGGCCAAAGCACTGGGTAAGGCCTCTAATATAGACCATAGTTGTTCTTGAGCGTACGAGTGCTACATTTTTTGGCGCAGAGCCTTTAAAGTCAGGTCCGCAAATCATAAAGTTTTTTTCCTTAGCATCAGTAACTGAGGGATCAATAGTGGTAACTATATTTGTCCACCCATCAAAAAGCTCAAAAAGAAAAAAGCGCTTGTAGATAGCGGGCACATGAAATACTAATGGGCCATTTGAAAGATCTAACCAGCCATTTGAGGTGAGGACATCGATATTTGGATCGTTTTGTGTATCTAGAGGAGTCGGTTGTCTTTTGGCGTGAGCAAACTGGTTTATAGGGGCTCTGTACTCGCGAGCAGATCTTGCATAGGTATCATATCCTTTCAAGGTATTCATCATTACAAGCGGGTAGCCGTAAATGCAAACCTCTTGTCCAAGTGTTGCTGATTTCACCTCTTCTTGATGGGCGATATACTCCTGATTTACTTGTGCATAGCATGCGGTAGATGCTAGAGCCAGGGCAGAAAAGATGAGGGCAAGTTTATTTGGCTTAGACAAAAACATGGGACTACCTCGTATATACTAGTAATCCGCACCCTATATTAAGCAAATAAAAAATTCAAGTGACAATTGGAAAAAGATATAGAGGGTTTTTATATACCCTCTATTTGCCTTTTTTGCCGCGCTGTACCTCAAGATATTCCTCGAGAGGGCCATCAAATACCTCGATACCCTTATCTGTAAAGATAATAAGCTTCTTGGCAAATCGGTCAAGGAGGTCTCTATCGTGACTCGCTACAATGGCGGTACCTTTATATTCATCAAGGGCCCAGCCAAGAGCTGACACGGCTTCAAGGTCTAAGTGGTTATTCGGTTCGTCTAAAATTATAAGGTTATGGTCAGTAAGCGTCATGCCACCAATGATAAGGCGCGCTGTTTCGCCACCAGAGAGATTGGCTACGCGTTTGAAGGCATCGTCGCCACCAAAAAGCATTTTACCAAGGACGCTACGAGCTTCTGTGTCGTATACATTGCTCTTGCGCATCTTTAGCCAGTCAAAGAGGTTTCTTTCGTCTTTTTTATCTATAACGTCAGAGTGGTTTTGAGGAAAGTAGCTTACTTGTGCGTTGTGTCCAAGCTCGACAGAGCCATGATCTGGAGGTAATACTCCTGCTAGCATTTTAAGAAGGGTAGTTTTTCCAAGGCCGTTGTTTCCTATCACCCCAATTTTGTCGCCACGATGTATTTCTATAGAGAAGTTGTTGATGACCCTGTTGTCGTCATAAGCCTTTGCGAGCGACTTTGCTTTAATTGGGATAGCACCTGCTTGTTTTTCTGTGGGTATAAAGCGAATATAGGGGCGCTGGATATTAGATTTTTTAAGATCTTGCGGTTGGAGCTTTTCGATTTCTCGGAGGCGAGACTGTACCTGGCTTGCGCGAGTACCTGAGCGGAAGCGGGAGACAAACTCCTGTAGCTGGGAAATTTTCTTTTCTTTTGATTTTGCATCTTGAGATGCACGGTCACGCACGGCAGTTTTGGTTTCTACCATGTCATCGTAGTTGCCAGGGTACAAAATTACTGTTTCGTAGTCGATATCGGCAATATGAGTAGTGACAGCGTTTAAAAAGTGGCGGTCATGGCTTACCACTACAAGTGTGCCACGATACTGGGCTAAAAACTGCTCAAGCCAGCCAATAGAGGTCATGTCAAGGTGGTTAGTAGGTTCATCAAGTAGCAGGGCCTCAGGTTCGCCAAAAAGAGCTTGGCAAAGAAGCGCCCGAAACTGCATGTCTTGAGGAATTTCTTTCATGGGCCTGTTGTGATATTCAGAAGGAACCCCAATGCCTAAAAGGAGCGACTCGGCGTTAGCATCAGCTGTATAGCCATCTTCTTCAGCAACGATCATTTCAAGATCACCCAGCTTTAGGCCGACTTCATCTGTCATCTCAACGTCATAAAGAGCTTCTCGCTCTTGTAGAGCTTTCCATAGTCTGCCGTTGCCCTGTATTACCACTTCGCTTGATGTGTATTCTAGGAAGTCATGAGTGTTCTGACGAAGAATACCTACACGCTTTGGCTTTGTGACATTGCCGCTCGTCGGATCTTGTGATCCCATGATGATTCTAAAAAGCGTTGTTTTGCCAGCACCATTAGGGCCTGTTAGGCCATAGCGGTTGCCTGGGGAGAAGCCGCAGGATACGCCTTCAAAAAGTGTGCGACCTGGGATGGTCATTGTAATTTCGTCTAAAGTAATCATAATCTCTCTAAATTTAGAGTACAAATGTAGCATAACTGGGATTATTATCCTAGGTCAGGCAGTTGAAAATGGTCAAGAATAGTGAGATTTTGCTATAGGCTGTTTTCGACTGCCTGACCTAGGGTTATTCGAGCATCTCTTGTGAAGATTGCCCATGTGGGTGGCTTTCGCGGTATGTTTTCTTTTTTAGGGTGGTTGAGACGTGGGTATAGATTGTGGTGGTGGCTAGGGAGTTGTGGCCTAGTATGAGCTGGATGGTTTTTAGATCCATGCCATTTTCAAGCCAGTGTGTGGCTATCGTGTGCCTGATGATGTGGGGTGTGATGTGGGCAGCCAGCCCGCTTGCTTTTAGGTATTTTACAAATAGGCGATCTACCGAGCGTGTTGTAAGTCGGCCTAGAAACCGGTTCAGAAAAATAGCTCCTGATTTGCTTTTGTGCTTAGGATGTGATACGTAGCGTTGTACCCAGTCAGCGGCATTTTTTGTAATAGGGACAACACGCATCTTGCGGCCTTTTCCTTGCAGGCGCATTTCGAATTTTTCAAAATCAAAGTCGCTGTGGGATAGGGCGACAAGTTCACTTACTCGAAGACCTGAGCTATAAAAAAGCTCAAGTATTGCTCTGTCTCGTAGTCCCATGAACTCTTCAGGATCGGGCTGACTAAAGAGGTTTTGTACCTGTTCGTAGTTAAGTGAAACGGGGATTTTTTTTTCTAGTTTGGGACTGTCGATTTCGTCCATGGGGTTTTGTTCAAGCAGCTTTTCTCTTTGGAGAAATGAAAAAAAGCTGCGGAGGGCCGAGAGGCGCCGGACTATAGATCTTCGTGCAAGCTTTTGCGCTGAAAGATCAGCTAAAAACTCACGAAGTAGGCTTTTATCTATAAGGTGCAAAGATTTTTTTTCGTTTAGGAATGTGGAAAAAGCTTTTAGATCGTTTCCGTAGTTTCTTATCGTGTGCTCAGAGGCATTTTTTACAACCTGTAGGTGCTGTAAAAAATGCCCAATATTTTCTTTAATCATGAGAAGCTTAACGTGAAACTCAACGTTTGCGGGTCAAGTTCGATTGCTCCATCACGGATCCATGTTGCTGGTCCTTTAAGAATTACGTTGTCTAACTTATCACCGTGCTCTTCAAAAAGCACCTGAAGCCACTCTCCTGATTGTACTCGAAGAGATATGGGTGACTGGAAATTATGTAATTTTTGCAGGCAACGAGCTGCTGCTGTTACGCCTGTGCCGCAAGCTTGTGTTTCTCGTTCAACACCACGCTCGTATGTGCGAATATGGGCCGTAAACTCAGGTTGTGTGTGTACTGGCTCTACAAAGTTTATGTTAGCGCCTTGTGGGGCAAATCGTTCATGAAATCTAAAAAACTTGCCGAGGGTTTCTACGTCAACATCGTCGAGATTTTCTGTGAAAATTACAACGTGAGGCACACCAGTATTAAGGTGCTGGATAAAATATTTTTTACCATTGTGGTCTACTTCAATGTTCCAGCCGTAATCGTGGATTGTTCCCATGTTTACTGAAATGTCAGATCCTTCGCATGAAAGAACAAGGTCTCTGAGTTTGGTTTCAAGTAAGCATCGAGTGCGAGGGTAGTGACATTTTTGCCGCAAGTACTGCATAAGACATCGGGCGCCGTTGCCGCACATTTCAGCTTCGCTTCCATCGCAGTTGTAGTATCTCATGGCGACATCAGCACTATTTGAGTGCGTAGCAATAATTAAGCCATCAACACCTGCTCCAGTTTTAGGCTGGCAAAGCTGCTTGATGCAGTCAGGGGAAAGTTCGGGGATGATGCCTTCTCGATTGTCCATGAGCAAAAAATCATTGCCGCAGCCAGAGTACTGGCTTGTGGCAATGATTAATTTTTTTGTTTGAGTTTTAGATGGCATCGTTTTTATTGTTCTAGATCTTTAAATGAGGTGATAATTTTGTCGATATGACCAAATTCAAGCGCTTCTTGAGCACTCATCCATGTGTCGCGATCGATTGCTTTTTCGATGATTTCTCGGCTTTTACCAGTAGCTTTCATGTAAATATTGATAAGCTGTTCTTTGGTCTTTAAAATTTCTCGAGCGTGAATTTCGAGGTCTGTTGCTTGGCCTTGAATCATTCCCATAATAGATGGTTGGTGAATCATAAAACGGCTCATAGGTGTTGCAAAGCGTCTATTTGGAGCGGCAGCTAGTGCTACAACAGATCCCATGGATGCTGCAAGTCCTGTAATAAGTGTTGTTACAGGGGAAGTGATAAGTTGTATTTGATCCCAAATTGCAAATCCAGAATCAACAGAACCACCTGGGCTGTTGATGACAAGCAAAATTGGTTTGCCTGGAGCGTCAAGCTCGAGGAACCACAGCTGCTTGATGATTTCTTCTGCAAGATCGCTATCGAAAGCTCTTCCGATCATAATTCGTCTTGAGTTAAGTAGAGCCAAGTCGATACGGTCTTTCGTCATTGACATTTTCGGTGCTGCTTCTGGTGCTTGTTGTTCTTCTTCTGACATTGGATATTCCTTATTTTTCAAAGCTGTTCATAGTCTTAGCGAATTGTTCTATTATCTGCAAGTATGGGGATACTTAATTGGTTACAAGGGCCTCAGGGATGCCTTGCTCTTCAAGCTCAATCTCAGGGTAAAGAGGGTGCGCTTGTAAAAGCTCTTCCACGTCGCTCTTTAGGGTTTCAAAAAGTGCAGGATCTGTGATGATCTGTGCTTTACTTTGGGCTCCGCTCATAGCTGTAGCGGCTTTTGTGTTCTTCAGGGCTGTGGAAATGATTTTTGCAATTTTTTTCATCTCTTGGGGGCCCATGCCTAATGAGGTAAGGGCAGGAGTTCCTAAACGTATTCCAGAGGTGTACCATGCACCATTTGGATCAAATGGAATTGCATTGCGGTTACATGTGATATGTGCTTGTCTAAGGGCTGTTTCTGCTTGTCGGCCTGTAATATTTAATGGTGAGATGTCTACTATTACCATATGGTTGTCTGTGCCGCCAGTGACGAGGCGAAACCCTTCTTCGAGTAAAGCAGAAGCAAGAGCCTGGGAGTTGCTTACAACGTTATGGGCATAGGAAACAAAGCTTTCTTGTCTTGCTTCTTCGAATGCACATGCCTTTGCTGCAATAACGTGAGGAAGTGGCCCGCCAAGAACAAGTGGGCATCCTTTATTCACATATTCTTTATACTCATTTGTGCACAAAATGACACCACCTCGAGGTCCGCGAAGGGTTTTGTGTGTTGTCGAAGTTATAATGTCTGCATAGGGGATGGGGTTGAACTCGCCAGTAAAAGCTTTTCCAGCAACAAGGCCAGCAAAATGTGCCATATCTACCATCAATGTCGCTCCAACGCTGTGGGCAATTTCCTTCATCTTTGCAAAATTGATTTTTCGTGGGTAAGCAGAGTAGCCGGCAAGTAAGATAAGGGGTTTTTCTTCTTGAGCGCGCTTAAGAACGTTGGCATAGTCGATGAGTTCAGTTTTTGGGTCGACATCGTAAAATGCAGCCTTCATTATTTTAGAGGAGATATTGTGTCTGTAACCGTGTGTTAGGTGACCGCCTGAATTGAGGGAAAGGCCTAATATCTTTTGATTTACAAGAAGTTGTCGAATTTTTTCGTAGTCTTCTGCGTTAAGCTCTTCTACTGATTTCTTGCAAAGTTTTTCTACTTCTTTTTGCTGTACGTTTTTAATAAGAATCGACCAAAAGGCCACAAGATTTGCATCAGCTCCTGAGTGGGGCTGGACGTAAGCGGCTTCGCATCCGAATAGTGCTTTAAGAGATTCTTCTGCTTGGTGCTCGATAGCATCAAAATTGTCGCATCCAGCATAAAAGCGGTGAAATGGGTAGCCTTCTGCATATTTATCGGTAAGGAGATTTCCCATGGCAAGTTGCACCGAAAGAGAGGAAAAATTTTCTGAGGCAATCATTTTAAGGTAGGATCGCTGATCTTTTAGTTCCTGGACGATCTTGTCGGCAACTTGAGGATGTGTTGAGCTAAGATAATCAAGGCTTGCAAGATAAGCTATCGCTGCTTTGGAGCGGTTGGTGTCAGGATTTTTTGACAGATAGTTTTCTAGAAAAAAAGTTTGATTATTCATGCAGTATCCCCCCGAGATTTGTAATCTTACACGATGGTACACAAGAGTGGCCAAGAAAATCAAGTTGTTATCTTTAATAAGAGGCTAGCGATTGCTAGCCCTAGGCGAGTTTCTGGTATTTTAGGAAATAGAGCTACTGCATGTTATAAATTTAGGCGCGATGTTTACAGACTTTCCGCACATAATGTCGTGGTTTTCGCCAAGTTCATATTCCTTGTCATTAACCAGCACTTTGATTTCGGCGTGAGTAAAGGGTTTATCAGTTTCCCAAACCCATTCGTCAGCTTTTGTGCACTGCATAAGCGTGCCCTTTTCCCAGCTAAGGCCTTTAATTCCTTCGCCGCGTAAATAGAGGTTGTTGGTGAAACCGCAGTTGCATTTCACAACAATTTTTGTGCGCTTTTTAGTAACGGTTGTAGCCTTGCGAGGCGCTGTATTTTTAGTGGTCGTCGGCTTTTTTGGGGTGCTAGGAGCTTTACTGGTTGTAGTAGCTGTACGCGGTTTTGTAGTAGCCTTTTTTGGGGGAGCTACTTTCTTTGTTGCTACCGAATTTTTGGATTTTGTGTTTTTTTGCATAGTTGCTGTAGAAGCCATGGTGCTCTTCCTCCTTAGAGTTTTAATCGCACTATAGCAAAACAGTAATATTCTAAAAGAAAAATTAACTGGTATTTTGAGAAAAGGTGTATTTTGTGAGCTTTTTACTTGAGACTTTTTGAATAATTAGGGTATCCTCTTGTGCAAACTCATACTTTTCAAAGGATATACAAATGCTTCGAGAAGCTCTTAAAGTCATTCTTGACATTCAGGAACTTGACATCCAAATGATCCGTCTTATGCGTCTTAAACGTGAGCGACAGGGTGAACTTGAGCGTATACGCTCGCTTCGCGATGACTTGCATACTCAAGTTGTCCTGAAAGAAAATGAAGTTATCGACCTCAAAAAGCAGATTCGCTTATCAGAAGTTGAAGTTCAAGAGCTAGCAACAAAAGCGCAAAAATTAGAAGGCCAGCAAAATGCTGTTAAGAAAGTAGAGGAGTTTAACGCTCTTACTCACGAAATTGCGGCATGTGAGCGTGAAAAGTCTGGTAAAGAGCAGCGCTTAAGCGACCTTTATGATAGACAAGTAGCAGAAGATGACCTTTTAAAGAACCTTAAAGCAACCTACGATGCTACAAAAACAAGTAGTTCGCAGTTGGAGCATGAAATTTTGGCATCTGTTGAGGCTATCAATGAAGAAGGCTCACATATCAAAGTTAAGCGCGATGCAATGCAAGTGCATGCAGATCCAGAAATTATGAAAATCTACGATAAGTTACTGAAGAACAAGCGCGATCGAGTGATAGTTCCTATTGAGAGTCGCTGCTGTTCTGGTTGCCATATTCTTATTACTGCACAGCATGAAAACCTTGTTCGAAAAGGTGAGAAACTCGTGTTTTGTGAGCACTGTTCACGAATACACTTCTGGCAAGAAAATGTTGTTGTTGAAGAAGAAAAAGGTACACGTCGCCGACGCAGAACACCTAGCAAGGTATAAGACTGGTTGTTGGGGAGACAGGCAATCGCTGCTTTTATTTGTAACGAATAAAGGGAGAGGAAAGTCTGGACTTATGAGGAGAGGATACCAGTGAAAGACTGGGGGCCGTAAGGCTACGGAAAGTGTAACAGAAAATAATCCGGTGTGTCCTTGTGGCATACAGAGGCTGAAACGCTCGTTATAGACTGAGCTGCACTTGGGGTAACTCAAGGCATGACAAACCCTATCCTAAGCAAGGCCAAAGGCCACTAAAACTGCACTCCAGCAGGGGCCTTGTTGAGCCGCTTGAGAATGCCGGCGACGGCATTCCTAGATGAATGATTGCCTCCTGCCTGTAACAGGGCAGAAGACAGAATCCGGCTTATCGTCTTCCCAGCGTTTTTTATAAGATATTTATTCCTGATATCTTTTCAATTTTACTCATCCACATAAATAAAAAAACAAAATAGACATTCACTGGCGATATTTTTTTGCATAGTCGTCCTTTTTTGTTTTAGAGTCCGCGGGACGACTTATCATAGCCCGGAGCGACTGCAGGGAGCTTTGGGAAAAGAGAAAATGTATAGGAGTCCGGCTAAGGATGATTCAAGTCACATATATTCATTTCAATTTTGCCTGAGCGTGAGATTGAATCGCCCTCAAACGGGCTCTGAAGTCTATTTTCTAAAGACCCACAGCTCCCCTGGGGTCGCAAGTGGGCTTTAATAGACATCTTGCATAACCACAATCCCCTGCCCTTGCCCTTGCCCGGAAATGTTTGAAGAACTTATGGCTCACAATGCTGATTTTAAATATAAAGATCTGATTCTCAAATTTATTGTCGGTCATCTATGCAGAAATACAAAGCGATACAGAAACTTTCATCCATT
>JBGSSB010000152.1:0-2424 GCA_041737255.1 Chlamydiales bacterium
GTGAAAATCGTCTCAAACAAATGCCTAGATCACTGGTTCGAAACTAAGAAATGGGTGAAGTTAGCATGAAGAGCCGTGTACGAGAACCGTACGCACGGTTCTGTGAGAGGTCGGGGCCTCTGGCCCCTCCTACTCGGCGAAGATTAAAAAACAGATCAGAGTCCGGCTGAGGACGATTCAATCAGGGATTTGTCGTCTTCAGTCGGACTCTCATTCATTTTTCCTTCTTCCCGAAGCTCACTCGCTTCTGTTCGTATACAAAGGTAACAAAAATATTGCACACTAACATGATTGATGTTATTGTGAGGTAATAATGATATTATTGGAGCCAGATTGGATAGGGAAATTGAGGTTTTACAAAGCTATTTTTACGATACGCTGCGTATGCGGCTAAAAGCTAGGTCTTGGAAGGGGCAAGAGAAGCTCCCTTTTTTCTTGGTGGATATCTATTCTTTTTATGAAGCTACTCTGCTTAATCAGCTTTGTGTATTCATGGTTGCTAAAGCGGATGCCAACCTGACTCCAACAGTGATCAAGAAGCATTGGGAGCAAGTGCATCAAAAATGCGGCGGATTATGCATTTTCATTCAGCAGGGTGTGTCAGCTTATAACCGAACTCGTTTAATAGGACATCATGTTCCATTTGTTGTACCGGGAAATCAAATGTATTTACCTGATCTTGGAATTGATCTACGTGAGCATTTTCGCAAAATTCGCAGTGGCCCTGTAAAATTTTTTAGCCCGGCAACACAAGCTGTGGTCATCAACGCTTTGATTTGCGGAACGCATGAACGATTTACCCCTTCCGAGCTAGCTAGAAAATTGAAGTATACTCTTATGACTATGACTCGGAGCTTTGATGAACTGCACGCAGCAAATGTCGGTGAGGTAAATCGCGTGGGCAGAGAGCGGTGGTGGCTTTTTTCCGGGAGTAAGCGTGAGTTGTGGCAGCAGGTTAGGCCATTAATGCGTACGCCGGTGAAGTATAAGACGTGGCTTTCGAAAAAGCCAAAAATTGTAGACGGCATAGTAAAAAGAGCTGGATTAAGTGCTCTTTCATGCTGTTCAATGATGCAGGCTCCGGAACTTGAGGTCTTTGCTATAGGCCCTGATAAATGGGATACATTTAAGCGTATGGGGGCACAAGAAGTGCCAACACCTGAGGGTGCAGAATGTGAATTAGAAATTTGGAGTTATAACCCAATTTTATTTGCAAAGGATAACATGGTAGATCTTTTTTCATTTTATTTGAGCCTAATAATGGATGCCGATGAGCGTGTGGAATTAGCAATCGAAGAAATAATGGAGAAAGTTAAGTGGTAAAAGGGCTGCACCATTTTAAAGAACATTTTGCTTCGTATGCAGACCAATACGTATTAATTGGAGGGTCCGCCTGTACGGTTATTATGGAAGAGGCAGGGCTGGAGTTTCGCGCAACAAAGGATTTGGATGTCGTGTTGTACGTTGAGGCTTTGAACCTAGATTTTGTAAGTGTGTTTTGGGAATTTATTAGAGCAGGTGGATACCAGAATCAGCAACAAAGTACCGGTAAAAAGATTTTTTATAGATTTTATTCCCCAAGCAACAAAGAATTTCCTGCGATGCTAGAGCTTTTTTCGCGCATGCCAGATGCCGTGAACCTGTCCAGTGATCGTCATTTAACGCCTATTGCCGTTAATGATACAGCTGTAAGCCTGTCGGCTATTTTGCTAGATGCTGACTATTATGCGTTTATTCACTCAGGAAAATATCAGTTAGATGGGCTATCTCTATTGGGTGCCAGTCATTTAATCCCTATAAAAGCACGAGCATGGATAGACCTTAGCGAAAGGAAAAATCTTGGGGAAGATGTGGACGAAAAAAATATCCGTAAACACAAAAACGACATTTTGCGGTTGTATCAACTCTTAACACCAATACATCGGATTGAGCTACCTGAATCTATTAAAGTTGACATGCAATATTTTATAGACCATTTAGAAAATGTTGAACCCGACGCTCTTAAAAATTTAGGTATAAGATCTATAAATTATAAAGAAATTCTCACAAACCTTCGACAGATTTATTGTATAGTATAAGGAGTGAAAAGGGCCGAGCCTGCATTAGGCATTGCAAGGGGATAATCCCTCCAAAGACATATCGCAGAGTAGTGTAGTTGTTGTGGTTTTTCCTTCTGCTACACTGAGTTACGCCTAATGCGGGCTCGGCCCTTTCGACATAGCCTTCTTCTTTTTGTTTTAGAGTCCGCAGGACGACTTATTATAGCCCACAGTGACTGTTAAAGGAACTGTGGTTGCGCTCGGCATGTGTAATTTCTAGTCGGTGAAAATCCGATCATAACCCAAAGAGGAGGGAATATGTAGACGGAAGCAAGGGTGTCCAAAGAAACCCCTACGAGTTGCTGTAAAGCCAGATAGAACAAGT
>JBGSSB010000153.1:0-11726 GCA_041737255.1 Chlamydiales bacterium
ACTTGTTCTATCTGGCTTTACAGCAACTCGTAGGGGTTTCTTTGGACACCCTTGCTTCCGTCTACATATTCCCTCCTCTTTGGGTTATGATCGGATTTTCACCGACTAGAAATTACACATGCCGAGCGCAACCACAGTTCCCTTAACGGTCACTGTGGGCTATAATCAGTCGTCCTGCGGACTCTAAAACAAAAAGAAGAAGATTACGCGATAAAAATTATAATTTTCAATTTAGCAATCATCTCAGTAGGTGCAAAACCTGCCCCACAAAATGTTTTAAATGCTTTTTCTAGTGCGCAAGCCCTTATTAATACAAATTTTCTTACGTTAACACAATTGAGACCTACCCGCTTCTGCTCATTTTTATGTACTTATTTTTTATTTTCATTATATTGTGAATCATATGGAAAAAACCAAAAAATTACGCGACGGACTTATCATACTGGCATGCATTGCAGTGCTGTTAGCTGCTTTGCGTTTGTCAGCTGAGATCGTCGTACCTTTTATACTGTCGTTATTCATAACCATCATCGCAACTTCTCCATTGAAATGGCTAAAAGCACATGGCGTATCTAATGCACTATCAATCATTATTGTTATAGGCGGTGTAGTCTTTACATTAGGCCTTGTTACCTTGATGGTTGGCGATACAGCATCGCAGTTTAATCAAGCACTTCCCGGGTATCAAACAAGACTAATTGAGTCGACCACAAAGGTCACCGACTGGCTGAAAAGCGAAGGAATAACAATCAATACCTCAAAACTACTTGAGATGGTCGACCCCACTAAAGTCATGGCATTTGCCAATACGTTTGTATCAGGCATCGGTGATGTATTGAGCAGCACAGTACTAATTTTATTTATGGTAATATTTATGCTGTTCGAGGCTTCAGGACTTTCAAAAAAAATAAATGCCATCGACAACAAAAGGTCGCATAAAAAATCTGATGAAGTACTCCTAAGACTTACTGAAATCGTAAACGGCATCAACCGGTACGCTGTCGGAAAATCAGTGGTCAGTTTAATCACCGGAGTTCTTATCTGGATTTCGCTTGAGATGATTGGCCTCGATTTTGCGGCATTATGGGGAGCTTTAGCCTTTGCTCTTAATTTCATACCTAATATCGGTTCAATTCTGGCTGCGATACCCGCTGTCTTACTTGCCATAATTCAGTTGGATCCAACTATGACGCTCGTCGTCGTAGTTATTTACCTCACTGTAAATATGCTAACTGGTACGTTGATCGAGCCGCTGTTTTTAGGCCAACGAGTTGGCCTCTCTATGCTGGCTGTCTTTTTATCACTTCTTTTCTGGGGTTGGATGTTTGGCGCAGTCGGCATGCTACTGTCGGTGCCACTTACGATGGTGGTAAAATTTGCCGCGCAAGACTACGAGCAAACCCGTTGGCTAACCATACTCTTAAGCCCACCCTCCGCAATAGATCTACAATAGACATCTTGTAATAAAGATTAGATCGCAATGGCAGCAAGCAGCAAGATATGCAAGAAAATACCCATAATTTTCAGCACTCTTTTTTATCCTGCTTATCATGCCCGCGATAGCGGATCATGCATATCTTGTTATTTTTTGTACTGCAAACACCCTAAAACTTGTCTTAAAAACAGTTTTGGGCTGTTTTTGATTTTTACCACAAAACCCACACCCTCAGCCGGACTCCAATACCGTTCACTTAAGTTCTCAACGATTAAAACGATAGAACGATAGGAGCGATGAAAAGAAAAAAAGATTCGAACTTTCTGAGTAAAGCGAGATGATTTTTTTTATCGTTTCATCGTTCTAATCGCTTAAGTTTTTTGTTTAAGTGAACGGTATTGAGCCTGACTCTAAAAGCCTTATCAGTAAGGAATCCCTTTTATCAAGCTGGTGTTAATACAAATCGTAGCTGAGCAGGCGACATTCTATGCCACCATTACTAAGCACAACGCGCTTGCTAGTTTTAAGGCCTACGCATTTGGCGAGATCTAATGAACCCGTGAAGATTGCACCCTTTGCCGGCTTTTTTGTTTTTTGCTTTAAAAAATCACCTAAATCGCCATAGAGATCAGCCAACTCTTCAACTTCGTTAAGACGTATTCCATAAGGCGGATTGGCAATAACAAACGTTGGCTCAAAAGGCAGTTCCATGGTGCGAAAATCACCGTTACTTACAGATATCCAACGGTCAAATTTTGACTGATGAATGGCACGCTTAAGTATCGAATAGGCCTTCACAGACTCTTCAATGCCAAAAAATTTACCTTGTTCAAGGCGTACGGTATTATTTAAAGCCTCTTGTCTCAAGGCTTCCCATTCATCCTGTGAAAAGTCGGGATGTCTAAAAAACCCAAACGTTTTTCTGTGTATTCCAGGGGCTGTTTTTGAAGCAATCATCGCCGCTTCAATAAGAAAAGTTCCCGAACCGCAGCATGGATCAACAATAGTATCCTCTGCAGTATACCCTGCAAGCATAAGTAGGCTTGCAGCGAGATTTTCACGAAGTGGTGCAAGACCACCTTCGACGCGGTAGCCTCTTTGATGCAATGGAGGATTAGATGTATCAAAACTTATCGTGGCCATGTTCTCGACAATGTAAAGATGCAATCCAAGCTCTGGCATTGATGTATCAACACTTGGCCTTGATCCCATCTTCGCTTTAAGCTGATCACAAATAGCATCTTTTACAACCTGAGCTGCAAAAAGACTGTTAGTCAGCGAGTTATGCAACACGAAGGAATCTATTGCAAAAGTAGGCATTTCCTTAAACCAAGGATGCCAGTTAATCGCCAAAGCACCTTTATATAAATCTACTTTGTCGCGGCAACGAAAATGGCCCAACGGCAAAAGAACACGGCTTGCCGTACGCAGATGCAGGTTTAGTCGATATATCTGATTCATGCCTTCAAATGGCACAAAAACGCCCGCCCGCCCCTTCGAAAAGGAATATCCAAGCGTCTTAACCTCTTGGCCCAAAACTTCTTCAAGTCCTGGGAGGCAACTTATAAATAGATCTTTGTTGTTCATTAGCCGTTATGTAAAAATATGATTACGTCGCCATCTTTAACAATATAGTCTTTACCTTCAAAGCGCGCTTTACCCGCTTCTTTGGCTCCAACTCGCCCGTTGTACTGTACAAAATCATCGTAGGTAATGACCTCTGCTCGAGCAAATCCCTTTTGAATATCTGTGTGTATTTTTCCTGCGGCCTCAGGGGCATTTATTCCCTTAGGGATAGTCCAGGCACGAGTTTCTATTTCACCTGTCGTCAAAAATGTAATAAGCCCTAGCATATCAAAAGATGCATGTACAAGTCTTTGAAGGCCTGATTCTTTAAGCCCCAGTGACTCTAAAAACTCTGCTCGTTCAGCTATCGGAAGCTGTGCAATTTCTTCTTCGAGCTTCGCACAAATTGGGATAACTTTATTCCCTTCTTTTTCGGCATACTCACGAACTTGCTGTACGTACTTATTTTCCATAGCTGGTAAGTCATCTTCTGATACATTTGCTGCGTAAAGCACCTTTTTATTTGAAAGAAACGGATAGGCCATCAAAAGAAGCTTTTCCTCTTCATTCAATTCAAGAGTTCGAACCGGCTTTGAGTCATCTAAATGCGCTTTAACCTTAACAAGTAAGTCATACGTAGGCTGTAGCTCTTTTTTCGTCTTCAGCTGCTTTTCGATTTTGGTTACAGAATTTTCACAAGAGGCAAGATCGGCTAAAACAAGCTCAAGGTTAATAATCTCGATATCCTCTATTGGATCAACTCGGCCTTTTACATGAATAACATCTGAGGATTCAAAACAGCGCACCACATGCACAATGGCATCTGTTGCCCTAATGTGAGTTAAAAAGGCATTACCCAACCCTTCACCCTTAGAGGCGCCTTCAACAAGGCCGGCAATATCCACAAACTCACATGTTGCATAGATCAGCCGATTTGTTTTAGAAATTTTGGATAGCACCTCTATGCGCGGATCAAGAACCTCAACAATTCCCGTGTTGGGGTCGATAGTGCAAAAAGGATAGTTAGCGGCAGCCGCGGCTTGACTTGCTGTAACTGCATTAAAAAGAGTAGACTTACCAACATTGGGCAAACCCACTATACCACATGAAAGACCAGCCATAGAATAATTCTCACTGTAAAATGGCAATAATGATACGCAAAATTACCCTTATTTCTCAACCTGTCATATTCAAAAATTTTACTTGACACCTCTAAAGAGAGAGGACTATACTTAAGGTAGGTGGAATAGATGTATTTGTATCGTTGATAGCTAGCACCCAATGCTGTATATTCAGCTAATGCCATTTGGTGACCAAAGGCACCTGCGAGCTATAAATTTATAAGGATCCCCATGGGCGAAAAGACCGAAAAAGCCACCTCGAAGAAGCTACGAGACGCAAAGAAAAAAGGGCAGATTGCCAAGTCACAAGACTTCCCTGCTGCTTTTACCTTTATCACGTCCGTTATGGCTGTCCTTTTTTTATCCACTTACCTCTTTACGCAGTTATCCGGCGTTTTACTTGCCACCTTTAAGGCCGTAGGAGATCCCAACCTAGTTACCGTTATAACTTCATGGTTTATGCAAGGCTTTTTTATAATTTTCAGCTGCGCCATGCCTATCATGATAGCAGTTGCTTTTGCTGGAACCATTGTGACGTTTTTAATCCAAGGCCCCGTATTTTCACCTGAAGTCTTTAAGTTTGATATCAAAAAATTTAACCCAATAGACAACCTGAAGGGCAAATTCAAGATGAAGACCTTTGTCGAGCTACTAAAGTCGCTCGCAAAAATCTTTGTAGCGACCTTCATTGTCTATCAGGTTGTAGACAGTAGCTTACCTGTACTTATTAAGTGCGTAGGCCTGCCTCTTGTTGCCTCCATGAAAATATTTGTCTACTTCCTCCAGGAAGTAGTGATGAAAGTAGGGCTGTTTTTTGCTGCCGTCTCCATTTTAGACCTCGCCTATCAAAAATACAACTTTGGTAAAGAGATGATGATGGAGAAGTTTGAGGTAAAACAGGAATACAAAGATACCGAAGGTAACCCAGAGATCAAAGGAAAACGAAAACAAATTGCCCACGAAATTGCTTTTGGAGACGGCCCAGGTGCTGGCGCTGCAAAAGCTAAAGCCGTAATTACCAACCCCACTCACCTTGCAATAGCTCTGGGATTTGACAAAGATCTTGATGCCGCCCCTTATGTTTTGACGATGGGCCGCGACTTTTTAGCTGAAAGAATTATAAAAATAGCAGAAGATAATAAAGTTCCTATTGTGCGCAATATTCCCTTAGCGCATAAGCTATGGGAAGAGGGCAAATTGTACGAATACATCCCCGAGGACTCCTATGAGCCTGTGGCTGAGATTCTACGATGGATTTCCTCTTTAGAAAGCGATGCTTCATTGATTACTTCACCAACCCTGCAAATGTAAAGAGACGATGCGAACTATATTATTTAAAATCAGGCAAATTCTAGACGGAGTGACTGCGCGTTTAGGCGGAGACCGATCTCTAGAAACTGTACAGCGCTCAGCTGACGTAGCACTTGCATTGGTGCTTACATGTATCATCTCCATGTTGATACTTCCTTTACCACCAACAATTATCGACTACTTGATTGCAATCAACCTTACCTCATCGGTTGCTCTGTTGATGATTGCTTTGTATATTCCTAGCGCGGTGCACCTCTCTATCTTCCCGTCACTGTTGCTCTTTACAACGCTCTATCGACTTGCACTAAACATTGCGGCAACAAGACAGATTCTTCTGAACGCCAATGCCGGGGAGGTTATCTTTGCGTTCGGAAACTTCGTTGTAGGAGGTAACTTCGTCGTTGGAGGCGTTATCTTCTTAATCATCACTTTGGTTAACTTTATCGTTATCGTAAAAGGTGCTGAGCGTGTTGCTGAAGTTGCTGCTCGCTTTACCTTGGATGCGATGCCTGGTAAGCAGATGAGTATTGACGCCGACATGCGCGCAGGCACCATAGACAATAACCAAGCCAGAGAGCGTCGCCTAGCTCTGCAAAAAGAATCTCAGCTTTACGGAGCCATGGATGGTGCCATGAAGTTCGTTAAAGGAGATGCCATTGCCAGTATTATCATTACCACTGTTAACATTATTGGCGGTTTGATCGTCGGTATGACGCAGATGGGAATGACTGCTGGAGAAGCGGCTAGTACCTTTGCTCTACTTTCAATTGGTGATGGTCTTGTATCGCAAATCCCCGCCCTCCTTATTTCCATCACAGCTGGTATCGTAACAACGCGCGTATCTAGCGATGCAAAAAACACAAACCTTGGTAGTGAAATCTCAGGGCAGCTCTTTAAGCAGCCTAAAGCTATTATGATTTCAGCAGCTATCGTTATGGGTATGGGGGTTATTCCGGGCTTTCCTATTGCTCCATTTACCCTACTGGCATCAGGACTTGGCCTTTTAGGCTATGCTCTTTGGGCTCAAGAACAGCCTGAAGCCACTAGTGGTGGTGGGGGCTCTACCTCAAGCAGTCCCGCCACAAGCTCTTCTATGCCTTCAGCTACGATAGAATCGGCGGCAGTAGACACCCCTGTTCGAGGGCATAAGGCTATCACCGGCGGGGGCATAGACTCCTACGCCTTAACGCTACCAGTTGTCCTTGAAGTTGGTAAGGGACTTAGCTTAGGCATTCAAAAAAGCGGCAAGGGCCAAAGCTTTATTGATCAGATGATCCCTAAGATGCGCCAAGCTCTTTATGCCGACCTAGGCGTGCGCTTTCCTGGTGTTCACGTGCGAACAGACTCACCAAACGTTGGACCCGATGAATACCTTATCCACTTAAACGAAGTACCTGTTGTACGTGGAAAAGTGGTAGAAAACTTTTACCTTACAAACGAGCATGAAGAAAACCTAAAACGCTACAACCTTCCTTTTGTAAGTTACAAAAACTCACTTGGCCTCCCTTCATTATGGGTAGAGAACAAGTACAAGGAAGTCCTTGATAAAGCCGGCATCAGATCTTGGAACTCGCTTGAAGTGATGATTTTACACCTCTCCTACTTCTTCAGACACTATGCCAATGAATTTTTGGGCATTCAAGAGATGAAGTCGATGCTTGAGTTTATGGAAAAATCTTTTCCCGACCTCGTACGTGAAGTAACAAGGCTTATCCCCCTACAAAAACTCACCGATATCTTTAAGCGCCTCACTCAAGAGCAGATATCGATTAAAGACTTAAGAACTGTATTAGAGTCACTAAGTGACTGGGCACAAACCGAAAAAGACCCAGTTTTACTTACCGAGTATGTTCGCTCATCACTAAAGCGCTATATTAGCTATCGCTACTCACAAGGCCAGTCTGTACTTTCTGTGTATGTACTAGACCCTGAGATTGAAGACCTTGTGCGCGGCGCTATTAAACAAACATCTGCCGGATCATACCTGGCTCTTGACCCTGACTCAGTACAGCTTATTTTACAGGCCGTTCGTTCTATGGTAACAGCTCCGCCTCCTGGAGGCCAGCACCCTGTGATACTTACAGCCATTGACGTACGTAGATTTGTCCGCAAGTTGATTGAACTTGAATTTCCAGACATTTCAGTTGTCTCCTACCAAGAGATTGTCCCTGAAATTCGAATTCAGCCTCTTGGACGCATACAGATTTCATAACCTTATACAAAAGGAGGGTTGACATATGACTGGCGATATCTCAAACCTTCTTAAACAGGTTTCTACAGGTGGCAACTTTGATATCGACTCCATTCTTGCAAAAGCAGAGCTCGAGATTGCACAAGCCGAAGTTGCCCAACAAGCTGAAACCGAAGACTCTCTAAAAAACGTCTTTGAAGAAAGTGCCAACCCACTAGCTCGTGCTCTAAAGAAAAATGATAAGAGCCTGGAGGACCACAAGGTAAGGCTGTCAAAAGCCGAGCTTCAGAGACTAGAGGCAAAAATTGTTGGGGTAAAGGATAGCGAAGAGGCCGCAGATAAATTTGCTGGACAAAACCCCGAATTCAAAAAACCAATCCTCCTGCTGCTTCTTAACAAAGTTAAAAACTGCAAAACTAAGGAAGAGCTGCTAGATATACTCAAACAGTTCTACCCAGACCCAACACTTGCCGACGAAGCGTTAAAATTTTTGCTAGAAACCACCTTAGGCGACCTCAAAACAATAGTAGAAGAGGCAAAGCAGTTTCACGAGGAAACACATGGCCGTGAAATCAAGGCCGGAGCAAACATTGCCGAAGAGGTCCAAAAATATGTCTCGGCAGGCCTTGGTGCCCCCACTCGCCTACGAGATATGTACCGAGATATAACAGGAAACCCACGAGACCCCGTTGTACTGTTTTTAGAGTTTTCTGATCGCTTCGCATATAAAGAACTTCGCAAAGTACTTGGCTTTCTCTTTCACTCTCTTGGTGCCGACCTAAAAAGTCAGGGCCCTTCGATAGAGCCGGGTCTTCTTTCAAGGCTTTTACAGGAAGTACGCTCACTGCAAGCTGTACTTGGTGTCTACCAATTTTTCAAAGCACGCACCAAACTTATTGGCTTTTTATTTGATCGAGAAGGCATGGAGATGCCTAAAAACCTAACGTTTGAGCTTTTAGCAAAGCAGTTTGTTATGCTGTTGCAAGAGCGTTATCCTACAGGTGACAAAGTACTGCAGATGGCAGGAAAACTGGGTATTGATAAGTGGATTTTAGCAAAAATTATCGTCTTCAGCCAGCTTCGTGATGCCATCCGAGAAGTAGCGCTTAACCAACTTTATCGTAGCGTACAGCACCGTGATGAGCTCTATAATGCTATACTTGAGGCTCTTGAGGCTCTAGAAGAAGAACTTGATGAATATCGCGAAAAAGAAGAAGACGACCGTGAAAAAGAGCACGGCATAGAAGACGTAGACGAAAGTGAAGATTAGGCATAAGTAAAATGTTAGAGAGGCATATAGTATGACAAAAGAAACATTTGCAACATTAGTAGATGATCTAGGCAAAATCTTAAACATCAAACTTGCCCCGGATAGTCATAACGCCTGCCAAATAAAAAGCCAAACCGGCCTGATGGTGCACATGGAACCTGACACATTAGGTGAGCGCCTGATGATAGTGAGCGACCTTGGCACCCCAGCTCCAGGACGCTACCGTGAAAACCTTTTTCGTGAGGCCTTAAAAGCCAACGGACTTCCCCCTCCTCGCCAAGGCATTTTTTCCTACAGCAAGAAAAAAGACTCTCTTGTACTTTTTGACTCCCTTTTGCTTGACGACCTTACCGGTCAACTAGTGGCAGATTTTTTAACTCCCTTTATGCAAAAAGCAGACCTTTGGCGCTTAGCAATCCCCAAAGGTGAAGTACCATCATTTACAGGCAACGAGCTATCGTTTGGTGCACAGCCTAGCGGCAGTGGTATGTTTGGTCTCTGAGCCATAGGCTAACCTAAGTACATGCGCATTATAATTGAAAATTATATTGATATAAGTTACCAATAGGGTAACCAGGGATAATGAATGGATGCTCTTGCCTCATCAATGCAGTGGGAAAAAATTGGCATGAAAAGCCACCACGGCATCTGCTTGCCGCTATTTTCCATCAGAAACCCCGAAAGCCATGGTATCGGAGAGTTCCTCGACTTATTACCCATGATAACATGGTGCAAGGATATTGGTTTTGACGTAATCCAGCTTTTGCCCATAAATGATTCAGGACCCGATTCAAGCCCTTATTCTGCTCACAGCGCCATGGCACTGCACCCAATATATCTTTCTCTTGGCAAACTTCCCTTTGCCAAAGAATTCGCTGAAGAGCTCAAACAGATGAACAGCGACAACACTTCCCAAAGAGTAGCCTACCACAAGGTGCTTGCTGCAAAAGATACGTTTTTAAAGCACTATGTAAAACGAGCACTGCCAGAGCTACGCAGTCGCCCAGATTATCAAGAGTTCCTCGAAGAAGAATGGCTGGATGGCTATGCTCGCTACAAAGTGATAAAAGAACTAAACCAGAAAATGCCCTGGTGGGAGTGGAAAGAGATCCCCGAAGAGCTCAACCAAGAAGATGTCGAATACCACAAGTGTGTACAGTACCTTTGTTTTGATCAGTTTTCTCAGGTTAAACAAGCCGCCGACGCGGCAGGAATATTTATTAAAGGTGATATTCCCATACTCATAAACCGAGACTCCGCTGATGTCTGGCAACACCCTGAGATCTTTGATCTACACTTTGCAGCAGGCGCTCCACCTGATTACTTCTCAAAGGAAGGCCAGCACTGGGGATTCCCCCTCTATCGCTGGGATGTGCTAGAAAAAACAGGCTATCGCTGGTGGCAAAAACGACTAGAACTTGCTGAGAAACTCTATCATATCTACCGCCTAGACCATCTCGTTGGTTTTTTTCGTATATGGGCTATTCCCGAGGGCAAAAAAGCCTCTGAAGGCTATTTTATGCCTGACGATGCCAACTGCTGGATACCTCAAGGGGAAAAAATCATGCGCATGATGCTAAACACATGCCAGATGCTTCCCATAGCAGAAGATTTAGGCGATGTACCACCTGTTGTTCGCGAGTGCATGGCGCGTCTTGGCATATGCGGAACAAAGGTAATGCGCTGGGAACGACGCTGGACTACAGATAGCTCCTTCATAAACCCGAATGACTACACCCCTTTGAGTATGACCACCCTCTCAACACATGATTCTGAAACACTAGAAATGTGGTGGAAAGACTTTCAAGAAGAGGCTGAACTTTTTGCGAAGCTGATTAACATTCCCTACTCACCTGTTCTTGATTCTGAAGCAAGAAAGGCCTGCCTTAAGGCAAGTCACACGAGTGCAAGCTTTTTTCACATAAACCTCCTGCAAGAGTATTTGGGGGCATTTGATGAGCTTGCGTGGGAGGATCCCACTGATGAAAGAATCAACATTCCAGGACATGTGCTTGAGCGCAACTGGACCTACCGCTTTTTACCTACCCTCCAGGAAATAATTTCTCATGAAGGGCTAGCGAATCTATTGAAGTCGCTTACGAAGTAAGGCGCAGCATGATTTCAAAAATTTTCTGCTCGACCTCGGCCTGATGTGTTGCCAAACGATCTGCTACCTCTCGCTCGTGTCCCACTAGTTGCTGCTCAATTGCCTGGCGCTCTTGAGATGCTTGCACGAGGTTATTAAGCTGCTGATTTAGAGGAAGAACTGGATTTACTTGTGCTGGAAGATTTTGTATTTGAGGGCGTTCTATTTGTGGACTTGAGGACTGTAGCACATCTTCTGCAGCCTGATGCACTCTAGGAGCAAGATTTTCTAGTTCATTTTCATTTACGTCCGAACGGCACAGTGGACACGTTGGATTACGCGATAGTGCGTGCAATAAAGCCACTTTATCAAAAGTATGTCCGCAGCGCGTTCTTACGGGAATTTCAGGCTCTTCAAGGGTAATCGGGCAGGTATACCCCATCTCTAAATCATTAACACTATATATTTCCATAAAACACCAATTAAATTAATAAGAAATAATAACATAATTATAATATTTACGGGAACACTATTAATCAAAAAGTTAATTAATGATTAATGCTAGAATTTTTGTATTATTTATTAATAAACCTTAAAACAAGGGCAGGAGATATGATCAGAAGTTGTGTTTGAAATAAAAAGAGTGTACCCTCAGTAAGGTTTTCGTCAAAAAACAAATAACAGAGGGTAACTCATGAAAGAGTATGTCAATTTCACAGATAAAGATCATGTACAAACTTTCGAAA
>JBGSSB010000002.1:0-16640 GCA_041737255.1 Chlamydiales bacterium
GGGTGAAAATCGTCTCAAACAAATGCCTAGATCACTGGTTCGAAACTAAGAAATGGGTGAAGTTAGCATGAAGAGCCGTGTACGAGAACCGTACGCACGGTTCTGTGAGAGGTCGGGGCCTCTGGCCCCTCCTACTCGGCAGGGTGCTTATTGATGAGGTATATTCCAAAAAGGGCCAAAAACTAAAAAGCCTCTATTGCCTGAATATTTCACCGGGGTGTGTTCCTGCAACCTACAGTAAATTAAAAAAATACGTGCCTAAAATTTTTAGCAAGGTCTTTGCGCAGATCAGGCCGTTTACTCCCGAATGGCCGGTGCTTCTTCTGCAAGCGGGATTTCAGGGAAAAAACGTAGCGTTACAAGATCTAGTATCCCTTGATGAGGTTAGGCAAAAAGGACAACAGTTACATCAAGTACCGATTAGACAAGATGAACAAGAACACGCAAGAATGGACTATGTAGCGCATCATTTGGTACGTGTGATAGATGTTACGTTTGGGCAAGAAGTTTCTAGAATAGCAAAGCTTACTATTGCTGTTGTGCTGAATAAGTACGGTACTTTTAAGGCGGCTATTCAGTTAAATAATGAGTTTTCTATAAATTTTTATTTAAACAATCCTGGGTGCGTGAGCCTAGATGAGCTACAAGATACTTTTTGCTATTGTGTACAAAAAGAGTCCTTTTTAGCTCGCCAGGTTTTTAATATGATCCTGGAAAAAGATCCATTGCTCCTTGATTCTGCTGATTTTAACCACATGCTCGGCCATATGGCGGGTCAATGTTCTTGGTTGTTGCCTTGTCTTTTTACTATAGAAAGAAAGCACAGTATGTTGCAACATGGCGCTTGCGATGAATTTATTGCCGAAGAGTGTGGAGTTGTTCATGAAGTGGGTTCTAGTTTGCATGGCTGTTTGACTGGGCTTCATCAAGCTATTTCTGATGGGGATGCTGACAAAGTTATGGAGCTTGTTTCACTTGGAGTTTGTGTTAACACTGCAGATTCCGGATTGAGACCCCCACTTATTCTTGCAGCACGTTGCAATTCGTATGATACCTTTGCATTTCTGCTAAAAAATGGAGCGAAACTTAAGAGTAGAGACATGTGGGGTCTTACGGCTATGGATTGGTGTGCCATAAATGGTAATCTTGAGTGGCTTCAGCTTTGTGAAACCTATAGTCCCAGAGTCTCAGATCTTAAACATGCCAAATCACTTTACGCCCTTCGTAGCCAAAAATATGAAGCTAGTCCTGATCCTTTAACAGAAATGATGGAACAATTTCATAATATGAGACTATTTGCTTAGTGGTTGTATTGCTTATCGTTCTTTGAGGAACTCTACCCTTTTGTATTAGCGGCCTTGTCATCATTAATGGTTGTGTCAAGCAGGTTTAAAAACTGTTTTGCTGGATCTACGAGAGAGTTTATATCAGTGTTCTTGTTGTAGCATGAAAGTAGATCGTTGATAAAGGTTGCTTGTTTTTCTTTTGGGATGTTGAGCAGTTCTGTGCGTATAGATTTTACAAGACCTTTTAAGAGGTCGTCAATATCACCTCTTTCGTCAATTGGTGGTCCCAGGATAAGCTGAGCTAGCTCATCAGCTCTAAACTGGCCTTGTGTTTTTCGTAGCAGTACAATGTAAAGAGCAACAAGAGCATTCGTGAGTATTGAAATTTTCATTGCAGCAATGAAGACTTTAAGCTGTTCTGCACTTATTGCGGGAGCTGATTTGCCGATGATGGAAGCCAGGAGTCGGTCGAAATTAGGGTCATTAATAAGGGCACCTAAAGCAATAGCAAAAGCTCGCACGGAACTTTCTAGTTTTTTTTGCTCTGGCGCTTCAGTGCTCTTGGTTGCTGCCATAAGCGATACTGCTGCCGGGCCTGACCAATAAGGAGCCATCTGCGAGTAGATATAGCTTAGCATGCCTAACTCATCTATTAGCGCAGGCGTTGCCTGCACTTCTTTGTCATTAACTAGAGCAGGTATGCTCGCCAAAACGCTTGCAACAATGGGGCTTGCGGGTAAAATTCCTGTTGCTGAGGTAATGCCTTCTATTCCTGCTGCTATCGAAGTGCCAACTGCAACTGCAGCTGCAGCTGCAGTTGCAGAGGCTGCGGCAGCTGATGTTGCAGCTATTGTGTTTGGCAGCCCATTTGGTGCTCTTAGAGAGTCTTTACTGGAGTTTGCTGTTTGATCTATAGTTATATCAGAATTTACATCAGCAGTAGCGCTTGTAAATACAGCAGCAGCAGTTGGGGCCGCTGCGATTTGTGGAGCCTGAATGGCCGGCATAGTGATAGCAGTCCAAAGCACTAAAAATGTCTGCATGTTAAGAGGTATTGCGCCATCTTGCAGCGATTTTCTGATGTCATCAATGAGATGGGTTTGAATGGTTTCGTTCCTGGCCTGATCTCCAATTTGTTGTGCAATATTTGTGGTAAGGTTTGAGGTGTTAATTTCGGGAAGTAGGGTGATTAGCAGCTGATGAGAAGCCACTTGGTAGGCCTGGTTTAAAAGGGCAGGGTCTGCGATGTTAAGGCCAGCTAGAGCTATGGCGTTATTTTTTAAAAATTGAAGTGACCCCATGTTAAGTGGAATATTTGCAGCTCCTGCTGTTGTAATGTAGCTTTGAAGGGCTGTATTAAGTGGATTTGCTGGCTCGGCTGTAGCGGCATCTGTTTTTGTTTCTGCTTTTAGTGTTTCTGCAATTTTTTGTTCTGATTTTAACCACGAAATGAGTGCATCAAGAACTATAGCCTGCTCTGCTGTTCCTAGCTGTGCTATAATTGTATCCGCGTTCATATTGGAGCCAAGACGTTCAATTAAGCCTACGGTGGCTTCAGGGTTGGCAAAAATTTCTGTAATAAGTGCTGGTGGAATGCCGGGATATGGCAAAACCGACGCCATATCCTCAAGTATTTTTTTGTCTCCATCTGATAGCGATATGAAGCTTATAACGGCGTCATGTAACTTTTCTATATCGCCTATAGTTAGCGATTCGGCAACTTCTTGCCAAACTACAGTTGCCTGATCAGATGCATCGGCTGGAAGCGGTACTGAAAACACCATAATAATAGTCTCCTTTTACCCTGAAATCGGTATTTGTGTAAGAGGTTCAAGGTGGTCATGTCCTGATGATTGTCTTGTGGCAATGGAGAAGTTTTTGACATAGACGTTTGCAGGATCGAGTATCAAAGAAAGTGATTTTTGATAAAAATCACTTTGCTCACGTATTGAATCGGCAAAGCGAGTTACAGTTTCTTGTGCAAAATTACTGTCGGACGATTGTTTTGCAAGGGCTTTAAAGGCTCTTGCAAGTAAGGCGACAGGGTCTGGTAGTTCACCCGGGGTTCCTGGTTGTGTTTGTCCAGATGTTCCGGGAAGCGCCTGTGTTGTAGCTACAGGCTGTGCTATGCCTTCAGTTACAGGTTGTGTCACTACACTTTGGCCTGACTCAATTGCACGAGCTAATAGATTGCCGATTGCTGGATTGGTTCTAAAAGCGCTTTCTTTTAAAAATTCATCCACAATTCCTTTTGCCTGTTCAGGAGTGATGACTCTACCAATAACGGCCAGCACAAGCGAGTTCCTATCTTTGGCAGGCAGCCCAGGTATTTCTATTCCAGAATTGTCTAACACGCGGGTGATGTTGGTTACCTGTTGTTGAGGCAGCGCCGCAAAAACTTGGGGATCGAGTGTCTGCAGGCGGCTTGCAAGGCTTGGGCGCCTTGTTTCATCACGGAGGATCTCGCCTCTCAAGCGATCACCCTCTTCTTGGGCAATTTTTGTAAGCTGCTGTCTAATTTCTCCTGCTAAATCTGTAGGTGCTGAGCTCAGAGCATCTTGCACAGCGGACCCGATTGATTTATCTTTGGATATGGTAATGCCTTTTTCGGTGAAGACAGTTTCAATTTTGGCAACAAAGCCAAGTTGTTGGGCGGGAGTAAATTCTAAATTTATCGCATCAAAAAATTTAGGAAGAAATTGTGGGTTTGAAGGTGCAATGTCTAGCGGGATATTCTTTACGCCAAGATCGCGAAGGTCGTTAGTTATTGTTACTAGTACTTTGTCTTCTGGTTTTTCAAAAGCTTTCTGTACGATTTTATCAATGTTAGTATCACCGCCCCCAGCAGCTACGGCTACAGCTCCAACAAGAAGAGCGAGAAGTTGCAATAAGAAAAGTAGTAGTGATAAGAGTTGCTGAATCTCTTCTTCACTTAAACTTTGAGCGCTTTCAAGTGATTTTAGTAAAACAAGCAAGTCGCTTTTAATTTGTGGGACATCTTCGACTGTAGCTACAAGCTCCTGAACACCAAAGCTTAGGGCGGCCTTTTGCTCAGGGGTCAGTGCCCCTTCAATAGCCGCTATGCCTTCTGCTAAGCCAGGTTGTCCGGCACCTTTTAATACGTTAGAAAGGGCACTTAGTGCCGCAAGGCCAGCGACTGTCCCTGATTTTGCAAATATTTCCTGGACGTAATTGGTAAACTCAGTTGTGCTTAAAATAGCACTTAAAGACACTGATATATTGCCGGAGCTAGTCGATAGGTTGGCTCCTTCTAGGCCTACATCCGCTCCAACTCCAGATGCTTTTGAGCCCCCAGCAGTGGCATTGGGTTTGCCAAGTAATTCCGCAAAGCTTGTTAGGGCATTCGTAGGTGCGTTATCGGTTTGTCCATCTTGTGCGCGCTGTGCATCGATAATCATCGTAAGAAGGGTGTAGAAGCTATCAAGCACAGTAAAATCAATAAAAGAGCCCGGATCGCGTAATGGAACATATGGCCGTATATAGAGAGGGTCTACTAGGAGTATTTTGTTGTAGCCATCAGCCTGTAAGCGGTCGATTACGGGTGCGAGTGACTGATTAATTTTATTGATTGTTTTGTTGAGAGCCTCTACATCAGCAGGTGATGGAGGTTCAGGAGGGGCCTGGATTTTAAGGCCTTTCTTTTTATCAAACCCCTTTAATGGCATTGATGAGGGTATCGTTAAAGTTGACGGAACAATCTTTGGTTGGTGCTCTAGCTGTATTGGAGCAGGCATTAATGGTGTTTTGACTTGGCCAGGAAGCCCTGGCGGTATAGATGGAGTGGTGGTGGTTAAGGTTGTGTAGAGGGTTAAGCTACTTAGTGTTCCTTGTAGGTCTGTAATGGCTTGGTCTATTCCTACAATGTCATTTTCTGCATAGCCTGTAAGGGTATTCAGATTGATTTGACCTCTTGCGGTATTTAACAACTGAAGTGCGTTATTTACTGCAGCCTGATCACTAGCGAGTGTGTTTAGATTAATAGGTAGCGTCGTTAAGTGAGAGGAGAGTGTGTTAAGTGAAGAAGCCACTGCTGGTATTGCGTTGTTATAGGCTGTAAGTAGGGCAATATTTGGGTCGCCAGCTTCAAGGTTTGCTATAACATTAGTGAGATCTTGGCTGTAGCTATTTATCCTGGAAGCTTCGGATGTTATTTGCGTATTTATGGCTGCCGCGGCATTTACCTCGGCATCGTGTAGGTGTGTTTGTAGTTTAGATTGATCAGAGGTGACAATGTTTGTGTAACTTGTGAGTCCGCCAAGTATTGTTTGAATCGAGGTGTTTGTCGCAGGGAGCGCGTTAATTGCGGTGGTTAAGGTGCTTTGAGCAGCTGCTAGCTGGCCTTGGGCTGTTGTGATTGCAGCTTCATTAATAGGGCGAACGCTTAAAAGTGCTGAAATTGCTTTTAGGTTGCTTATCACTGCAGCTGAGGCGGAAGCGACAGCTTGTAGAGGGGCTTTAACCGGGTCGCTGGATGCCAGATTAGTAACCTGTGTTTGCAGCTGATCTTGGTAGTCATCAACTTGCCCGTGGTCAGCCCAAAGTTGTACTCTGTAATCGTCAGCAGCCATTTGAATGGCAGAATTTAATGCTGTTACAATTTCTATTCCCCGAGCATTTTGATCATCGATTTCGCTATTAAGTTGGTCGATGTAGGAATTAATTAATTGTGGATTGTTTTTGATGTCTTTTATTAAATCAACGGCATCACTTGAGTTTTGTGCGTTCGTTTCAACAACGTCAATGTTATATTTCTTATCGGCATCAAGTAGCTTGTTGGCCCATGCTGTTTGTAGGGCAATTTTAGTGGCGTCGTTTCTTCCTGAGGTTTCAAGTATGGTAAGTCGAAGTATGTTGATTTTTGAATCTGTTCTACGTATTTCTCGAATGAGCTGATCCAGCATAACGGAGGCAAGTGTGATAAATTGCATCAGCTGTTTCATTGACATTCTGCCAGAAGGGGGAAGCGCTGGTAAGTTAATTTGCGCGGTAAAGTCGACGGGCTCAGAGAGCGTTGAGTTGCCGATGTCTAGCATGCTTTGTATAAATGTATCTTGTTGACCTTGAATAAGCGCATTGATGACGGGGTCTTGTGTTGGAAAGTTTGCTAAGAGGTCGTTATAGAGTGCTGCATCACTATTTTGAGCTGCAGTAATTCCAGCTTGTCCTGCTGTTATGGCTGCAGTTTTTGCATTTTGTAGATCAGACAAAAATTGTGATACGCTTGTGTGAGTTACAAGTGCTGCTTGATTGAGGACATCTATTTCTGCATCAAGTGCTGTTTGATAGTTGGCAAGTGCTGTTTTTAGTGTAAGAAGTGCTGAGTCTCTTGTAGCCCCTGCACTACTAACAGCATTAGAGGCTGAGTTAACAACGTTTTGCTGGGTATTTATAGCGGCCAAATCGGCTGCAAGGGTGGCGGCGTTAGCGGCTGGAGGTGCTAAGTCTAGTGCATACTTTGCCTTGAGTGAAAGTAATAGATCGCTTGCGCTTTGAAAGTTGTTAAGTGCTGTATTTAGAGTGGCTTGTGCAGGGTAGAAGTTGTTGAGTGCATTGATAAAACCGGAGCGGGCTGAAACACGAGCGCCATCTGCATTTGCGAAATCAGCGCCAAGTGTTTGGCTAACTGTTTCAGGAAGTGTTAGCAGTTGGCTGAGCTCAGCTTGTAGCTGCGAGACAAAGTTTGTCATATTTGCACTTAACTTGTTGTCGATGTCTTTTCTTGCGGCAAGTTCTGCTGAGTCAAGTGCCCCGCTTGAAGTTTTTAAGTTATTTAGAGCAGTCAGTAGAGTTGCTCTAGCGGCGTCAAAAGCAGTCTTTGCTGTTGTTATAGTTGCTTTTACGCCTCCTGCAACGGCGCTCTCTAAAGCGTTCTTCTTAGATAGGTAGTTGTTGCTTTGTGTTTGTAGGGCGGCAAGTTTTGTGTCATAGTCGCTTGTTGTTGAAGAAACCGTCCCGCTTGGCCAGCTACCATTTTGGTACCAATTCGATCCTAGTCCAGATACATCGGGGTTTCCCATAGGAGTTCTCCTTGTTAAAGTTAGGGTGAAGTGCCATTGCATTTTTTAGCTAGAGGGTGAGAGTACATGCGCTTCCCCTATAACTCTATTGTATCAAATAAAGATTATAATTGGTATCTTGAGTTCTCTTTTTTTATGGCGATTCTTATTTTGTGCTTTGTTACTCTAGTTCTTTTACGAGAGAAAAGCTATGACGCAAGACCACTTTAAGGGTAAAGATCCTTTACAACACATGGTAGAAATTCAGGCCGAAGGAAAGTTTGCCTCATCTGAGATTCATGGGGCAGAAACGCCGGGGTATCTCTTTGCGGCAACTGATGCTGCTAGAGAGACATCTCTTGCTTTGCTACTACTTATGCTTATTTTGAGTTTTTTTGACTTTATGCATGATCAGCAGTTTAGGGTGCTTGTTTCATTTGCTGCAGGCTTTATTTTTTGGAAAATGGGGCGAGCTGCCTGGCTTTCTTGGTCGCGCCTTGAGCGACTGCATCGCGTTATGGATGAAGAGAGGTCAGAAATTGAACATAATCGCTCTCAGGAAAAAGAAGAGCTTAAAGCGCTCTACAAAGCTAAGGGATTTCAGGGAAAGCTTTTAGATGAGGTTGTAGATGTTCTTATGGCAGATGGCGACAGGGCATTACGCGTTATGCTTGAGGAGGAGATGGGGTTTCGTTTGGAAGAAAATGAACACCCGCTTATTCAGGGCTTAGGTGCTGCAGCCGGGTCATTTATTGCGGCCTTAGCCGTTCTTTTAGCGTTTTTGTTTTCAAGTGCTGTTTTGCCTGTGGTTTTGGTTGTAGTTGTTTTTTGCTTAAGTAGTTATGTAACTGCAAAAAAAGAGCATAACAAGGTAATTCCTGCCATGATGTGGAATTTGGCAATCGCTCTTTTTTCTTCGTTAGTCGTTTTTTACACAATGCAAATTATATCAAAATAACATGAATACAGCACAAAATATACCCATAGGCAGAAGAAGAAAACGAGAGTTTGTCGTTCGCGACTTTTTCGAGATGGGCCTCGAAGAAAGTGCAAGCCCATTTTTAACGCCACTTGCCCGCCGAATAAGCCATAATTTCCCGCTTAAAGCTTCAATTTTATCAAGTATTCTTTTGCTTGCAAGCTACCTGGTTTCATTTCATCCTGAATTTGGCCCCTTTTCTGCTATTTTGCTGGGATCTGTTTACCTTATTGTGGGTGTTCCTGCACTGATTAATGCGGTTGAAGACATTGTTATTAGTCGCGATTGTAATATCGACGTGTTGATGACACTAGCGGCTTTTAGTGCTATTTTTATGGGGTCAGGATTTGAAGGAGCGCTCTTACTTGTGCTTTTTGCCTTGTCTGGTGCGATTGAAGATACGGTTTCTTTAAAGGCAAAAAGCGCCCTTATGCAGCTGCACAGGATTGTGCCTTTAAAAGCCTATGTTCTTGAAGATAATGAGCTACATGAGCGTGCAATACAGGATGTTCCTTTGGATGCTCTTGTTTTTGTACGTGCAGGCGAAGTTGTTCCCTTGGATGGCATTGTCGTTGATGGGGCATCATCTGTTAGCCTTGTTCACCTCACGGGCGAAAGTGTGCCAGTACGAAAACTTGCAGGAGATGAGCTTCCCTCGGGGGCTCGCGTAATTGATGGCTCACTTACTGTTAAAGTTACCCACGTAAGCCAAGATTCTACTGTCAGTCGCATTGTGCAGCTTATTACCGAGGCGCAAGCGGCAAAGCCAGTACTTGAGCGCTGGTTTGATAAGTTTAGCAGGCGTTATGCCATTACAATCATTAGCCTATTCTTTTTGTTTGCCTTGAGCTTCCCTTTATTGTTTGACATGGAGTTGTTGGGGCAAGAGGGCTCTATTTATCGCTCGTTAGCTTTTCTTATCACAGCCTCTCCCTGCGCACTTATTTTAGCGGTGCCTATTGCCTATTTAAGCGCTCTTGGTGCCTGCGCCCGCAAGGGGATTGTTTTAAAGGGTGGCGTGGTGCTTGACGCTTTAGAGCGCTCGAGTGTTGTTGCTTTTGATAAAACAGGAACGCTAACGCTGGGTGAGCTTACTCTCGATGATATTACAGGCCCCTTTGAGCTTGTGGGACTAGATAAAAATGAAGTGTTGAGCCTTGGGGCATCACTTGAGCGCAATGCAGTACACCCTATAGCCAAAGCTATTGTGCGCACGTGCCAACAGCAAAATTTGGCCTTCAAACCCGTACAGGACGTGAGAGTTATTCCTGGATATGGAGTAGAAGGGGTAATTGGTGGAAGAAGTGTCTATATTGGTGATTCTATTCGCGCAGCTGAAAAGCTGCCCCCGAAAGAGTCCCGAGCTTTGCTTGATCGGGCAAAAGTAATTCAAAAAGAGGGAAATATTATTGCCTGTCTCGTAGTGGATGATAAGGCATTCTTACTTGTCTTTTCTGATCGGGCAAGACCTGGAATCAAGCGCATGCTTGATTCCCTCAAACAATCAGGCAGAAAGCTTGTAATGCTTACAGGTGATCACCATGAAAGTGCGCAAAATATTGCCCACCAGGTAGGCCTTGATGATTTTGAAGCTGACTTAAAACCCGAAGACAAGCTTGCACGCATTACAACTCTTTCAGAAACTGCCGGGCTTGTTATGGTGGGTGATGGCATAAATGATGCCCCTGCACTTGCTCGTGCAACAGTAGGTATTTGTATGGGTCAGGTGGGTAGTGCCACCGCCCGTGGTGCAGCAGATGTCATTTTGCTGCATGACAATATCGAACTTTTGGACTGGCTCTTTGCTAAGGCCAAAAAAACAAGAAGAATCGTTATTCAAAATTTGTGCATAGCAATTGCGGCCATTATATGTGGAACTATTCCAGCAATAGCAGGTTTTTTGCCTCTGTGGCTTGCGGTTATTGTCCATGAGGGTGGCACGGTTCTTGTGGGCCTAAACGCCATTCGGCTTTTAAAAAATTAAACTCAGGCGCTGCTATAGGTAAAGGCTATAGAGATCAGATTAACGCGATGTGGGAATTTTCAGACAGAAAAGAGCTAAGTGTATGTTGCTTCGTATTAGCGTGAGCCTTTTAGCGTGAGCCCAATACCGTTCACTTAAACAAAAAACTTAAGCGATTTGAACGATGAAACGATAAAAACGATAAAAAAATAAAAATAAAAAATAAAATCATCTCGATTTACTAAGAAAGTTCGAATTTTTTTCTTTTAATCGTTCCTATCGTTCTATCGTTTGAATCGTTGAGAGCTTAAGTGAACGGTATTGAGCGTGAGCCTGGTGATGGCGAAGTGTGTGTCATTTTTTTCAACGCAAAGCAGTAACAGAAGTCGCAAAGAAAACACAAAAAAACCTACCGTGGTTAATTTTAATATATAGAATTTCGGGCTTGTGTGAACTTCTAGGAGAACGGTAGTGGGCCTGACATTAGTGCCGTTCGCTTCTCCTCGAGAGAGCTTTCTTGAACTTTATTAGCAGTCCGTTAGGGCGGTTGATGATAGCCCATTAGTGAGGGCAGGGAACTATGGGTGTACATAATCAACATCTAGGAATTTTCTTGTCTTCAGCGCATCCATTACAACAAATGATTATTTTTGGTATCCTGTTAAGTATGACAAATGAATCAATTATTATACCGGAACTTCAAGTGCTCGACTTTGTGAAAAGTTTGGATTTTTATACCAGACTTGCAGGGTTTAATGTGCTCTATGATAGGCCTGAAAACGATTTTGCTATGCTTGCAATTGATGGTGCGAGGTTGATGATTGAGGGTCTTTCAGCAAAAAACCGCTCCTGGATAGTTGGAGAAATGCAAAGGCCGTTTGGTCGTGGAATGCACCTGCAAATTAAAGTGAAGGATGTTCAAAACCTTTACCAAAACTTTCATAATGATGCGTACCCAATTTACTTGGCCATGGAAGAAAAGTGGTATCGCGCAGACGACAAAAAAGTTGGCCATAAGCAGTTTTTAGTACAAGACCCTGATGGATACCTTTTGAGGTTCTTTGAAAAAATTGTGTAATGAGTCATGGTAGGCGCCGAAGCATCACGTGAGACCTAAGGCTGTTATAAAGAATAGATCTTGTAGGAGATATTGCATCAAATTGTCTACTCCTTTTTACTAGTGCAAATGCTTTATTTAGCGTTAATTCAGAGGTAGCTCTAAAATCTAGGTTGTTAAAAATCTTTTAATTGTCATAGTAGCAATAGAATAGGCCTGCTCAAACTGCATGCCTTTTTAAAGGATTTATGTAATGACCGATCCAGAGAGCTTTTTAGAAAAAGAAACAGATCAGTTTTGTGCCCTTTATCTTTGGTTGAAAGAGTCTTTTTCTGAGGCTTTTTTTAAGAGGGTCACAGATGATGAGCTTTTGTCACTTGCGCATAGCTTGGGGGGATTTAAGCTGCAAGGGTACTTTATTGCCATGAACTTTCCTGAGTCGAGTATTGTATTAAGCCGCGACGAGCCAGAAAGCGATATTAAAATATTTAACCAGTATGAGTCGCGTCTAATTACGTCTTTGCATACATTTGTCTCAGAAAATCCACTTCCTGATGAGCTCTATCAGGTTCGTATTACGCTTCTTTCGTTTGGTGAAGCCTCAGCTTCAATTCCGGAGCATGCCGAAGCTCTTATTGAGTTAGCAAAAAAATCTGACTATACCCAATGTGAGCTTCTGCGTCCTGTAGATTGGCAGCAAAATCAAAAGTCATCGCTAAAGCTTAGATTGAGTTGTAGGGAGGCTCCGAGAATAGGGTATATAGGGCGCTTATTAAAGGCGCTTTTGGTTCGAGAATTACATGTAGGGGCACTTTTTTTTACTTTTGTACAGCCTGATATTCTCTACTTTGAAGCTGATCTTCATGGCATAGGAAACAAGCCTTGCTGGGAGTCTACAGACGTGCAAGAGCTCATGCAAGGACTCGTCTCTGTTCGTGACTTTGCCACTGAGGATATGTTTGAAACGACTTTTGTTCGCGACGTGTATGGCGATCATGAATTGCTTCATTTTTTAAGAAGTCTGAGTTGTTTTGTTCAGCAGCTTCTTTATAACGTAGATCCCCACATGTACTCGTTTACGAATGTTCAAGAAGCCTTTTGTTATTGGCCGGAGCTTACAAAAAGCATATTTACGCTATTTTGTTTAAAAGCGGATCCATACAAGAAAAACCTTGAGAATTCAGCCCCACTTCGCCAAAAGCTTTTAGATCTTATTGATAAGCAAGATACCGGTAAACAAAATCGGGATTTGCGTCGGAAGACCTGTCTTCGTTATGGAGTCTACTTTGTAGATAGTATCCTTAAAACAAACTTTTTTGTTACTAAAAAGGGGGCTATTTCGTATCGACTTGATAGCTCATTTCTTCAGCAGCTTCCAACAATTTTTCCGAGAAAGCCTTTTGGGATTTTTTATATCTACAGTCGTGATTTTTTTGGATTCCATATACGTTTCCAGGATCTTGCAAGAGGTGGGCTTAGGACTGTTGCTATGCGATCAAAGGCAGCAAGTTTAGAGGAGGCTCCTTTAACATTTTTAGAGTGCTATCAGCTTGCCTGGACGCAAGAAAAGAAAAATAAAGATATTCCAGAAGGCGGCTCTAAGGGTATTTGTTTTCTCTTTTCCGATGTCTCTTCCGTTGCGCATCTTTATAGGGCTCAGAGGCTTTTTATTGATAGCTTACTTCAGCTAGTGACGGTCCTTGATCCTGCTATTGTGGATTACTATGGGTTGCCTGAATATCTTTATTTGGGCCCGGATGAAAATATGCACGATGCGATGATCGAGTGGGTAAGTGGTTATGCAAAAAAGGTGGGTTATTTACCGGGTAATGCTTTTATTACAAGTAAGCCTAGGGTTGGCATTAACCATAAGCGGTATGGGGTGACGTCGCTTGGGGTAAATGTATGCATGGTTGAAGTATTAAAGTATCTTGGCATCGACCCTGCCGTTGACAGGTTTACAGTGAAGATGTCAGGCGGCCCAGATGGTGATGTTGCTGGAAATCAAATTTTAAACCTCGAAAAATACTTCTCGAAGACAGCCAAACTTATCACGTTGATAGATGTCTCGGGTGTTATTTATGATCCTGAAGGGTTAGATTTAGTATTTTTAAAAGAGCTTTTTGCTGAGTCAAAACCTATACGATTTTACCCCCCAGAAAAACTGTCTAATGGTGGATTTTTGCTAGATATGCGCACCGAGAAAAAAGAGGCGGTGCATATTGTCAAGATTCTCTGCATGAAAAAAGCAGGCCAGCACCTGCGAGAGGAGTGGTTGTCGGGTAGTGAGGCTCAGGAAATTATACGAACCTTTGTTCACAAAACCCCAGCTGATGTTTTTATTCCGGCCGGTGGGCGCCCAGCAACATTGAATCAATTTAATGTGGGTGAGTTTTTAGATTCAGCTCTTCAGCCTACTGCAAAGGCGATCATTGAAGGAGCTAATCTCTATCTAACAACAGAAGCTCGCGAGTTTTTAGAGCAAAAGGGTACAATTATTATTAAAGATAGTAGTGCCAATAAGGGTGGAGTTATTTCATCATCATACGAGGTGATTGCAAGCTTGTCTTTGAGTGATGAGGAGTTTTTGCAACATAAAGAAGCGATCATAGCAGAGATCAAGCAAAAGGTTGAACACTATGCAAGGGATGAGGTGAGACTTATTCTTGATACCTACGCCAATACAAAAGAGTTTTGCAGTCGTATTTCAGAACAAATATCTGAGCGTATAAACCGCTACAGTGCTGAAATCCGTGACTACTTGCAGCCTATGGAGGTTGTTGATGAGACCTATATGAGTTGTTTTCTTGAGTTTTGCCTACCTCTTTTAACATCGAGCTTTCATGATCGGTTAATGGCCAAGATACCAGACGTTCATAAAAAAGCAGTTATTGCTTCTTGGATTGCTTCTAAGCTTGTCTACCAGCGTGGTCTTGAATGGTCGCCTTCGGTAATTGATGTGTTGCCTTTTTTAATACAAGATCCTCATATAGCTTCCTGTATCTTTCGTAGAGGAGCAAAATGAGCGTTCAACAGGTTGGGGGAGTTTCTGCGGTTACGGTTGATCAAAGAGGTGATGGATCTTTGGTTGGTGATAAGGCAATGGATTCTCTTATCGAGATTTTTCAAAATCGTCTGCATATCGAATCTGTAAGTAGCTCTTTATATGCCTGTGCTTCTTGTGCCCGTGGATATTCCTTCATAGACACCCCTTATATTCTTATGCTCAGAGCGATTAATGCTGTAGCCAAAGTGATTTCTTCGCCGCTTTTTTCTTCGGATACTCTGTTAACGCGCAAGCAAAAAGAGCGAATAGAAGACACAGAGCGCATGAGGTCCCAGCTAGCGGCAAAACAGGTTTCTTTGAAGTTCTGTGAGATAACCGGGCGATATATTGATGAGTTGATACCAGCCATTGTCGCAGAAAAACTATCTATAGTTCCTTCAAAAGCTGAAAAGCTTGGGTATTACAATATTGGAATTCGAGTGCCTTATGGATTAGGGTATCTGATTCGTTATGTAAACTATCAGGTAGATCTGCGTACAGGGTATAGAGCTGCGGTTATTGATTCTATTTTTGGTAGGACGTTTCATCGGATCTACTGTGGTTTGCGCGCTTACATTGCCCAGCGGGTGCTTGATAAGTCTATAACCAGCCTCTGGGGTGATTCAGAACACCTACTCTTAAGTCTTTGTTCTAAAATCGACACAATTGAAAAGGCAAATGCTCTTGGTGACTCAAAGAAAGTTTCAAAGGGGGCGCTGGAAACTCCGAAGAAAGTGGCAATTGTGCTTGAATCATTAGCTTGTGCTTTATCACAGTCTAGTGAAGTTGAGGCCTACATTAAAGAAACAGGTGCTGATCAGGATTCTCATGATGCTTTTATAGCACGTCTTGCGTGGCATCAAAAAAAGAGAACGCTTCCCCCGGGGGTGCCAGATCCTAGTAAAGAGCCCCTAACACGCAAAAATTTGCCAGAAAAACTTGATGAGGCTCTCTATTCCTATTTATCTGAGCTGTCCGATAGGTTATTGAGTGCTCATGTGCCTCCTCGCATGAAAAAAGGGTTTTTTGGTTTTTTGTATTGGTTAGAAGGCAAGGAGTTTTTAAAAGAAATCATGACATACGGATCGGTCGAGTTTGGGCTAAAGCAGCTAATTGATCCTGATTTCTTTACCTTGATTGTGCTTACATCAGTGGGTCTTGAGACGATGGAGCTAGAACCTGATAAATTTGGGAGAAACACTCGGGCTCCTATTTTCAAAACCGCTCAGCGAATGGTTATTGAAGTGCTCAAGCGCACAGTTGATGCAGATGCTATTTTGAAAATATTTGGAGATTCCAGGCTAGCAGAGGCGCCTGGAAGTTTAGATGCCATTCTACAACGAACTGAGGCAAAAGCACTGTTGAAAACGTTTATTTCTCGCGCCATTCACGAGGCAATTAAGGGCAATTCTCCAGATTCAAAAGATAGTGGATTAAAGGCGATCAGAAAAAGTGCAAGTCAAGTTCCGGTATTTGGTCTTGCTGCGCAAAGCCTTGATTTGTTGATCAGGGGAACTGTTCTTTCTTTGCAGTATGTCTCGGGTGGGGCAAGGGGAAGAGAATCTTTTTTTGTATGGATGGCTAAAAATATCACTGGCACCAATTTATGTGACTATTTGGCTGAGCGTATCATTGCGCTGATCTACCATCCTTCTTGGAGAATAACCCTTTTACACTTGCTTGATGGCATGGTGAGCTCTTTAGGTGTTGCGGAGCATGCTGTTGATGTTTCAGAAGAAGAGGTTTTTGAGAATTTTTCAAAAGTAACATCATTTCTTTTTGAACATGTTACGGGTGATGGTTTTATGGGCAATGTTGGCGAGTGGGCTAACTATTTTACCGGTGACCAGGCTTTCGAGGCTTTTCGCGAGGCGGTTCAACCATCCGGGGACTCTATGTTAGATAAAGGGCTTCCTGTGCTGCTTCCTGCCGTAAAGGAGTATATACTGTACGGCCGGGTTGCCGATTTTTTTAGGCGGCAAACCATAGGCTTTGATGGCGACACCAAGTTTTGGGAATGTTTTGTTAGAGAGTATCTGAATCAGATTGTGGCCAGCAGTATGGCAGAAGAAGTTTTTGATGCCTTTTCACAGGCTCAGGCGCAAGTTAGAGCAAAGATACGGCAAAAAGTAGTAGATGATTTCGTAGAGCTCGAGATATTGTCAAATGTTGTGTTTCCAAAAAAGATTGCACCCTAATTTCTAGTTAATAATTAAGCTGTTTTTTCTTGAATTTCGACCTCCTCACCATTCTTAAATTGCACCCCTTGGATGATCTTCACCATATGTTTGT
>JBGSSB010000008.1:0-11678 GCA_041737255.1 Chlamydiales bacterium
ACAAACATATGGTGAAGATCATCCAAGGGGTGCAATTTAAGAATGGTGAGGAGGTCGAAATTCAAGAAAAAACAGCTTAATTATTAACTAGAAATTAGGGTGCAATCTTTTTTGGAAACACAACATTTGACAATATCTCTAGCTTTGATGTAGATTCATTTTTGTTGTCTGTTGTTCAAGATCTTGACGAGTGTCTTGCTGCTTTTTGATATGAAGGGATGTGGTAATTATAAGGCATGTTGTAATTATATTGTTGATAGGCTATGTGTTGCAAGAATATGGCACATACAGACGATTTATACAGAGTAAAGGTTGCGGGCGTTTTTGAGCGGCTTTTTGCTTCCCACAAATTTGATGACCCAGCTTTTAAAAAGATACTCATTCAGGCTATTGTCGAGTGTTTTCATCTACCTGGATTTACACAAAATAGTAGTCAGCAGGCATCTATACTGCTCGACGAGCTCTTCGGTTTTTCGGTTTCTGATTTTATCCAAACATATCTCTTTGATAATGAAGTGGTAGCTCAAAAGCTTATATCTGAGCTCTTATATGGGCTTTACTATGGGGGCATTTCACTAGATGCGTACAAGGATGATTTTGAGTTTTTAGTTATTCAGGTGCTAGCAGAAATAGCATCTGTAGAGGCACTTTTATCTACTTGGTCTCATGATAAGCTTGTCCGATTCATCTGTTTTTTATTTCGTCTTCCTCGCGAGGGCACCTTTCGTATCATCAAAGAGTTGGATCCGAGGTTTCACTCTCTTGTTTTTTGGCTGAGAAGAAACTACTACGACGTTGAGTACTTCGCAAAGCTTATAGCGGATGCAAAAGAGATAGATGAGAAGGTTTTTACCCGAATTATTGGTGAGCTAGAGAGCTATGCGGAGGAGCAAACCGAAGAGTTTTATACAGGCTTTAAAGAGCTTGTCCCTATGCTTGTTGCTTCGGTATCGCATATGTATAAAAATTTTTGTGCATTTGTAGATGATCCTGCAGAGCAAGAGGCCGCAAGACAACAAATGGAGCAGCTGAAGTCAGGATTTGATCCTTTTTATGTCAGGGAATTTACAGTACAAGATTTTCAAGAGTTTACGCGTCTTTTTGGGCTTAGATCCTATCCATCTGTTTTTGCAGAATCTCCCGATGAAAACACCTGTGTTGTAAAAAAAGTAAAAAGCTTATCTAAGATTGTCTCTGGACTTTATGAAATGTCTCGATCCATAACTTCACTGCTCCCTCCTGAGGTGCAGTCTTTGTTCTCCTTTGTTTTTACAGTTATCGCTCATCTTGATGCAACAGTGTTAGATCCTCGTAAGTATAGAGAGGGAATAACAAAATTTACCTGCTCTATTGCAACGTGTGGAAAAGAGCTATCCAAAGAGGCGGCAGTTGCCTCAGTGGTTGAGGGGTATCAAACGTTAGTAGACTTTTTGGAAGCAAAGATTAATGAAAAAATACCCATAAAATATTTCCCCATCGTTGTATTTGATCAGTCAGAGGATAGTTTATTTAAAAAAAATAGCCTGTATATCGACGAGCTCAATAGGCAGTATCAGAGTTCTATTATTCATGTTTCAAAGCAAGAAGCTGTTGATCTTGCTAAAAGGATTGGCATTGAAAAACTAGTTGTCACTACACCAAGTGGCTCTTTTGGTTACGGGGGAGGAAGAAATTGCCAGTTTCTTTTAACAGCGCTCGTTTGCTCAGGGTTTAAGATGGGCAAAAAAAATGTGCGTGAAATCATAGATTTGCCCCAAGAATTATTGACTTCTTTTTATGAAGAGAGAGTTCTTGGCGGGGTTGAAAAAAATGTGCTTGGGGATCTTTTATTTATTGTTGATGATGACATGCTTGTTGCTGATACAAATATTTTTTCATGTGCGCTTCTTGCAGAACAGTGTAAGGATAATGTTTTAGGTGGTGGAGGTATTCAGTATGGAAGGGGCTCAAAATACAATTTGCTTTTTTGGGATTTAGCTGGTCTTTTAGAGGCTCCAGAAATGAGCCATATGTTTCCAGATTGGCTGAATTTTCCAACGCCTTCAGGAATGTCTGAGCAAATTTCAAGACCTAAGGTTTGCTTAAACCTGCCTCAGGGCAATGAAGAGCACCATTATTTATCTCTGGTCAAGGGGCATTTGTTTTTGCAGCCCTCATACCATCTTTGCGGTTCTCGCTACCCAAATAAGGAAATGCCAACACATTTTTTTGTGGGGTTAGATGCTCATTTTGAAAAAGCAACACCCTATGTTTTGCTTTTATATTTAACTGCTACTCTCTTGGCTCCACTATGTAAATATACAGCTACGGCACTTCCTTGGAATGTAGAGAGGCTTAGCTCAACCTTTATAAATCTTAGGCAAGGGTTTGCATTTATTGCTGATGAGCAAAACAAAAAGCAGCTTAAGGAAAATTTTTGGATAAAGGTGCAGGAGCTTTTTAAGCTTCAGCTTAAAGGCTATGAAAAATTTTTGGGCGTGATATATACGTTGATGGATTGTGATGTAGATGCGATCTGCACGAATTTTCAGCAAAAATCAAATCTCACAGAACATGAGATGCACTCCCTTGCGAAGCTCAGCAGTGTCTACAAGGCCTCACAAGTTGACATGAAACTTTTTTGGCAATTTGGTGGGATGCTGGCTGATTCAAACGATCCAGAAGCACAACTGGATGAAATAAGGTTAAAAATTGAAAATGAAGCCGGAAAAAGTATCAACAACTTCCCCCTTACTCAGGGCCTTTATTTAATGGCCTGTTCATTGGGTAGAGGGGAGTTTTGTGACATCATAGGTCATGCTACTAAATAACCTGCTATGCCGGCTGCAATAATAACAACAGGTTCTGGGATTTTCTTAAGTAAGTAAAATAAAGTAGCCGCTCCCAGGCAAATAAGCAGGGTATTGATATCGATAATCGCTTGTTTTGCCACAATAAAAGCACCCCCTAGCATAGTTCCAGCAGCGGCCGTTGTAATGCCGGTAACAAATGCTTTAACTGAGATGTTTTTACAGATGGTTTGGTAAAAGGGCGCTAAAAGAACAACAAAAAGGTAGCAGGGTAAAAATACTGCAGTTGTAGCAATAAGTGCCCCGATAAAACCGGCGGTTAAATAGCCAATAAATGCCGAGGTTATAACAACAGGGCCAGGTGTAATAAGACCTACTGATACAGCATCTAAAAACTGTGCATCCGTTAGCCATTTGTAGTGTTCTACTACACTTGTTTGCATAAAGGGTATGATTGCAAGGCCGCTTCCAAATATAGCAGTTCCTGCCCAAGTAAAAAACATTCCGATATGCACGAGGGTGTTCATTGAGGCTTGTCCATGAAGTCCGCTAAAGAGCCACGTTGGAATAATGAGCGCGATAAAGCTATGTGAGCCTTTAGAGATTGTTGGCGGGGCTTGCGTATACATCGAAAGTAAGCCGCTAATCAGAAACACAAAGAATATCCTAGAAGCAAGCCAAGGAGCTGTAGCTGCGGCCACCAAAAAAATTACCCAAAGCAGGCGCTGGTTGGTGCAGGTGATTTTTGCAAGCTTGATGGCGCTGCGAAAAATTATCGCAACTACAGCCGCGCCCACCCCATAAAAAGCTCCTGCAGTCCATGATACGCCAACATTGTGCATGTATAAGGCAGCTAAAGCTGACACCAGTAAAAATGAGGGAAGTATCAAGCCAAAACCTACAATTGAGGCACCAAGAAAGCCGTGACGAAGCCACCCGCAGTATATCGCAACCTGTGTAGCTACAGGCCCGGGGCAGAGTTGAGAAAGAGCGAGGCCTTGGATGTATTCTTCCTGCAAAATCCATCGTTTATCTTCGACAATATCGCGCTGCATGTATCCTATAAGGGCAACGGGGCCGCCAAAGCCAAAGGTGCCAAGCCAAAGAAAGTAGCACAAAAGCTCCCAGGTGGAACATGCGGTGGGTTTTTGTGTGGTATTCATCAATATGCTGTCGCTATTTTTTATTTGAGCTATACACTAAAAGCTTATATTTTTTGAACACCACTTTCGTTTTTTCTGACTAGTTGGATCTATAGACTCATTTTTATATTGGCCTTAAACTACTCATGCGATATGTTCGCACTTTTTGTAAAAACAGGGAGCTAGTAATGACCACGAATTTTGATTTATGTGTAAAATTTCCGCCGAGATATGATTTTGAAAAAGCCGAATCTAGCGAGTTGAATACCCCTTATCAACCTTTACCATATCATGATGTTGATACTTTAGTTGCAACTCTCAGTTCTTTATCGCTAGATCAGCTCGCTCACCTAGAAGAGGCAGTCCCAGTTGCATATCAGAGAAAAATTGCACTTGAAACAGAAGATTCTAAAGATAATCAAAGTATTATGCTTATTTGGGAAAAGTTGGCATCTGCGATCAATGAAGCTGTGCCGAGCTATGTTGGGTCGAGACCTTTAGATGTGTTTAATTCATGGTTTATCAGAAATTTTACGCAGTTGGTTCCTTTGATGGGTATTACAACGGGGTCAAAAGAAAATGCCTTCTTAGCAGACGTACTTAGTTGTCGACACTTTAACAAGGTGCGCCAGCAAGTGGTGGATTCTGCATTCGAAGTATTTACTGGATATAGAAGCACATTTGCTGTTTGGAGGCGGCTGGCTCGCTATATAGGATCAGAAGACAAGCCAAAAAGAAATGAATTTCTTTCCTATTCTTTTGAAGAGTGCGGATACAAGGCTCTACAATTTCCAGCGTGGTTTCAGCGCAACTTTGCTCAGTTGTCTGGCATTAAAAAGTTCGACATACGGTTGAGGAATATAACTAAACTACCTGCAGAAATTTATACGTTAACAGCTCTTGAGATATTACGTGTGTTGAGCAATCAAATGACAAAGCTTCCTTCAGCAATTTGTAATCTTGCAAACTTGACGACACTTGATTTAGGTGAAAATCAGCTCTACTCTCTTGATCGAGGAGTTGGTCAGCTCACAAAGTTGAAAAACCTTTGGATTGGTACAAATCGACTAGAGTCTTTGCCGGATGAGTTGGGGCGCTGCTCAAAACTTACCATGATAATTGTGAATGAAAACAGCCTCAAAGCATTGCCAAAGGGGTTTGAGAATCTTTCTAGTCGTGTTGTGGTGGTTGTTGACAACTATCTGCTGTCTAGCTGGATGTTATTGGATGTGAAGCTTCAGTGCCGTGCTGTACAAAAGGGGGTTTACGATTTTTTCAAAGCTCGAACTTGAAAAATTATTCTGCCTGAAACGGCTTAGCGCTGATCGAGCCTTCTGTCAAGGTCGAAGGCGGCGCTGATGAGGGCTAGGTGGGTGAATGCCTGTGGGTAGTTGCCAAGGTGTTCACCACTTGCTCCTAGCTCTTCTGAATAAAGATCTAAGTGGTTGGCATATCCTAGCATTTTTTCAAAAAGGAATCGTGATTCCTGAAGATCGCCAGCTCTTGAAAGACACTCAGCATACCAAAATGAACACATGTTAAAGGTCCCCTCTCCACCACATAATCCATCTGATGCCGCATCGCATATGCTGTAGCGGTGTACGAGTGAATCATCGACGAGAGATTTTGTGATTTCTTGCATTGTAGATGTCCATCGAGGGTCTTTGGCGCCAATAAATTTTATCATAGGCATTAAGAGAGCGGAGGCATCTGTGTGAGCGCCTTCTTTTATCTGTACAAAAGCTTTTATGTCATCGTTCCAGAAATTTTTTAGAATGTCGTAATAGATTTCATCACGCGTTTCAAACCACTTCTGAAAAGGTGCGGGAAAGGATCTTTTGCGTGCTAAGCGAAGGGCGCGATCAAGTGCTACCCAGCACATAAGACGTGAGAAGAGAAACTCTTGTTGCCCTCCACGTACTTCCCAGATTCCTTCATCTTTTTGATTCCAGTTCGCGCTGACCCAATTAATTAATTTAGTAAGGTTGAACCACAGATCAATGGATATAGGCTCGCCAAATTTGTCATAGAGGTAGACGGAATCCATTAACTCGCCGTAGATATCAAGTTGCAGCTGATTATAGGCCCCATTTCCAATGCGAACAGGTTTTGAGCCCTTGTATCCTTCGAGATGATCCAAGGTCTCCTCTGTTAGCACCTTTCTGCCATCAAGGCCATACATGATTTGCATAGAGCCATCTGGATTGAGCTCTTCGCATCTTTTTTCAAACCAATTCATAAAGGCGCCAGCTTCGTCCGAATAGCCTAACCGAATCAGTGCGTATAAGGTAAAAGAAGCATCACGTATCCATGTGTAGCGATAATCCCAATTTCGCACTCCACCCATATGTTCAGGAAGGCCGAAGGTGGGCGCTGCCACTATGGAGCCATGTTTTTGGGAAATAAGAAGCTTTAACGCTAGGGCAGATCGGTTTACAGTTTCGCGCCATCGGCCTTTATAGGTAGATTTTTCAATCCATTTACGCCAAAAGTTCATCGTGCTTTTAAAAGCAGTTGTGCTGTATGAAGGATTGGCAGAAGGTGACTCTATAGCCTCTTCTAAAATAAAAGTCATCGATTCACCCGAGTGAAGCAGAATTTTGCCTACCAGGGTGCCATCTTCAATCTCAAGGAGTACATCTGTTCGAAGCCGAAGTGTAGGGAGCTCTTTTTTATCGGGAATAAAAAGATATTCACCCTCTTTTTTTACAACAGTGTGTGACACGCGGGCGTAGTCAAACTGAGGGGCAATCCTTACCTCTACTTCGCTTCTGCCTCGCACTTCTTTTACCCTGCGGACGAGGATATTATGCTTTGGGTCATCTTCAATCGCCATGAAGTCTGAAATTTCGATAACACTTCCTTCGCATAAAAATCGGGTAAGAAGGATGTTTGTGTCAGGCAGATAAAACTGTTTCATGGTGGGGTTGTTTGCGACAGGGGCAATTTTAAAATGGCCGCCTTTTTTGTCGTCGAGTATGGCTGCAAAAATTGTAGGGGAGTCGAAGTCGGGGAAGCACATGAAGTCGATAGACCCATCGTTGCCTACTAGGGCAACCGTATTAAGATTGCCAACCACGCCGTAACTTTCAATTGGTTTGTATGCCATATTTTTATCTTTAATGGATGCGGGATATTATGAGAAGCAGAAACTACGATATATCATTTTGCTTGGCGTAACTTGCCGCACCCAGTAGAGGAGTTTTTTCATTTAAGATCACCTTAACAGGGATGGAAGAAAGTAGAGACGAAAGCCTTCCTTTAGCAAGGTATGATTTCATGAAAATATCGGAGTTCATTACATCAAGAATATTAGGAGCGATGCCGCCACCAATATATATTCCCCCTAAAGCTAGGAATGATAAAGCCATATTTGCTGTTTGGCTGCCATAGAGTGAGACAAACATCTCAAGGGCACGCATGCAGGCTCGATCGTCTTGTTTGAGAGCCATTTCAACAATAACTCGTGACGGCTCTCTATCTTTAAATTCTTCGATCACGAGTTCTTTTTCTTTTTTGCTCTCTATTAAAAAACGATAGATATTGTTAAGACCTGGGCCAGAAAGCACTCTCTCATAAGATACACGGTGAAATTTTTTTGTTAGGTAGCGTAAAAGCTCTATCTCATCCTCGGTGCGTGGTGCAAAATCAGCATGAGCGGCCTCTGAGGCAAATGATCGATATTTTTTGCCGTCCCAAAAAAGTCCAGCTTGTCCTAGCCCTGTTCCTGCTGCAAGAAGTGCGGCATTCGCATTTTCATGGAGAGTTCCTTCGTTTAACACAAAAAACTCATCGGGTCTTAGGCAGAAAATTCCATAGGCCATAGCTTCAAGATCGTTAAGCAGCCACACATGTTCGATGCCAACAATTTCGGAAATCTCTTTTGCGTCTATAATCCAGGCAAGGTTTGTAGTTTTGCATATGCCATTTTGGATAGGTCCGGCAATGCCTATACAGGCTTTTTTGATGTCGCAAGGGTTTTCATTGAGGAACTCTTTAATTATTAACGTTAGACTTGCATATTTTTTGCTGCTATATTTTTTTTCAGCAATAATATTGAATTCATTACCCTCTTCAAAAAGAGCTAAATGTGTTTTTGTTCCACCGATGTCAGCTGCTAAAATCATGTGAGTACCCCTTTGATTTGCGGTATACACGAGAGGTGAATTTTGTTGTTCTTTATTTTTTAATTACAGGGTTGTAAAAAGTATGAATGTCACTTTGTCAAAAGCTACAGAACATGATAGGGAGATAATCCAAAATCTCGGCCGGTTTTATGTGTATGATATGTCAAGGTATTGTGGGTTTTTAAGGAAATGGCAAACTCCTGCCAATGGTCTTTTTGAATGTATTGACCTAAGCTCCTATTTTGAACAACAAGATAGTCATGCGTTTTTAATAAAAGTAGATGATGAGCTGGGTGGCTTTGTGCTTATCAACAAGGTGGGGACGTCCCCTGATGTTGATTGGAATGTAGGGGAGTTTTTTGTGGTGGCGAAATTTCAGGGCAAAGGAATTGGGCGAATGGCGGCCCAGCAGGTTTTTGGGCAATTTCCTGGAACGTGGGAGACAACGCAAATGCCAGATAACAAGCCTGCCATAGATTTTTGGCAGAAGGTTGTAACAGAGTATACAAATGGCAAATTTGAAAAGAGTCATAAAACAATTCCGCTTCCAAAGCCTCATCCTATGATCGTACTAAAATTTATTGCTGAGGGTAGTTAAGTGCCTATTCATCTGGAACGAAACGAGCATGTAACGCCAGGGGACGAAACTACTTTATTTGATGGGATCAATAATGAGGCCGTTCAGGCGCGCGGCATGCAGCCCATTTCTACATTTGGTGTTCTCATCAAAGATCACAAACAGCAGCTTTTGGGTGGAGCAAAAGCTGTGGTCTATTATGGATGTTTATATGTAGACATGCTTTGGGTAGATGCAGCCATTCGCCGCCAAGGTTGGGGTGCTAGGTTGATGCAAGAGGCTGAAAAAATTGGAAGGGAGTGTGGCTGTACATTTGCGACTGTAAATACGATGGACTGGGAAGCTTTGCCTTTTTATCAAAAACTTGGATATGAAATTGAGTTCATAAGAGAAGGGTATGTAAAAGCAGCAAAGATGTTTTATCTGCGCAAAAAGATGTGAGCAAATATTTTAAATTTTAGATCTTACGCCTTGATGTAGCAGCCAGCGATTAAGCATGGAGGTAAACTCTTCGAGCTTGTCTTCAAAGCCTGGTTTCATAACAACCATAGCAAGCTGCGCGGTTGGTGGATGTTCTATCGATACATCTGCATAGCCAATAAGGGCTGTTCCTTGTAGTAGTAGAATGTGGCTATGATGCTCGGTTTTAAGGGGGACTTCATGGCCAGAGGTTGTGAAGTGTAGTTGACGAAGTTCCTCTACATGTTTCCATTCACGGTCGGTAAAGGCAATCACCATACGCAGGCGATCTATTGCTGCTTTTTCGTCAATTTTTTGTATAAAGGTATCTTTGTCCTTTTGGTAGCGCTGGGCGTCGTCTTTGTGTTGTTTAGCAAGAGCTGCTTTTAATGATTCATACTCTTGGCGAGCCTCTGGGTTTGTTGTAAGGTAGTCTCTAAAATGTAAAAGACGTTCAATGTCAGGGCTGCCTTCTTCGTAAATATGTATGTGATGGGTATGTAAGTCAGTTCCCTTTTGAAAGTATCTTCTAAAGGGGATGCCATGCTCACCTTTTGCGATGTATCCTAGCTCTTCAAACGCTGTAAGGGCTTTATCTACCTCTAAAATATCTCGCACGACTATCATGATGTCGATAATGGGCTTTGCTGTAAGTCCAGGAACAGCTGTAGAGCCGATGTGGTGGATTGTGATACAATTTCTCCCGAGTGTTCCCTCTATTTTTTTAGCTTCCTCTTGGTATGAGCGCGGCCAGTTAGGGTTGTAGGGGACTACTTCTATAACTTTTTGAATTTTCATATCTCTACCTTTGCTACTTGCAGGTCTATCGTATTGGGTGTTTTATCTGCACCTAAATAGTATTAGGTAGTGAGTTCTTTATGCTTATATCATATGTGATTATTTCAAAGTGGCTGCAAAATGGCTGAATAGATTGTTTAAAATTAAAGGCGGCACTATAAAAGGGTTTTGAGACAAAAGATACTTCAATTTATAAAAATGATAAGTGGGGGAATGTATGTTTAGTAAAGATGTCCTGGTAAATACGGCAAAAGAGTTACTGGCACCTGGAAAGGGTATTCTTGCAATGGACGAAAGTTCTTCCACTTGTAACAAAAGATTTGAAAAATTGGGGATTGCGCAAACTGAGGAAATGCGGCGAAAATACAGAGAGTTAATTGTGACAACACCCGAGCTAAATGAGTATATTTCCGGAGCAATACTCTATGATGAAACCGTTGGCCAAAAAGCAAGCGATGGCGTTTTATTTGTACAAAAACTTATCGATTTGGGGATTGTGCCAGGGGTTAAGGTAGATATGAAAACGCAGGCGATGCCATTTTTTCCTGGTGAAAGCCTCACGCAAGGCCTTGATGGGCTGCGCGAGCGGCTAGTTGAATATGCAAAAAAAGGCGCGCGCTTTGCCAAATGGAGAGCGGTGATCAAAATTGGTGATGAGATGCCCACTGATGCATGTATGCAAGCAAATGCACACGCTTTAGCACTCTATGCGGCATTTTGTCAGGAAGCGTCGATAGTTCCAATTGTTGAGCCAGAGGTGCTTATGGAGGGAGATCATACTATTCAGCAATGCTACGATGTTACCCAAAAGATGTTGCATTACGTTTTTGACCAGCTCTATCGTCACCGTGTTCTGCTCGAGGGAATAATTTTAAAGCCAAATATGATACTTGCCGGAAGTGGTTGTTCAACTCAGCCTACTGTAGATGAAGTGGCAGAGGCTACAGTGAGCTGTTTGCGTAGTAGTGTGCCAGCGACGGTTGCCGGGATTGCCTTTCTTTCTGGTGGTCAGGATGCAACATTAGCTTCTCTGCGGTTAAATACCATGAATCATAGCTTTAAAGCCGAATTGCCGTGGCGCGTAACATTTTCTTTTTCGCGAGCTATCCAGCAGCCTGCTTTAGACGCGTGGAAGGGGGAGGAACAAAATGTAAAAACTGCTCAAAGTATTTTGTACAATAGGGCGATGTGTAATGCAAAAGCCTCTATTGGTGTATACTCGCCCGATATGGACTAACCAATTGGAGATCTATGAATCGAATAGTTTTACTCTCGGATGAAAATTCAGGGCCAGTGGTGCTGTCAATTTTAACGGCTATCAAAAAAAAGTTCGGCAGGGTGATTAATATGTTTAGGGCCATGGTACACTCGCCAGTAACATTTGATGCGTATACAGCCTTAAGTGAATGTTGCGAAAAGACATCGATCCCAAGCAAGCTTCGTCATCAAATAGCCTTGTTTGTTGCAGAACTAAATGGCTGTAGCTATTGCATTGCGGCGCATGCACAGATTGCCAAGTTTGCAAAGCTTACAGACCAAGAAATTGCAGATGCACGCCGTGGTGTGTCAGTTGATGTGCGATCGCAGTTGATTTTACAGTTCTGCAAGGCTGTTGTTGAAAAAAGAGGCTCAGTTTCTGACCAAGAAATGCAAAATTTAAAAGAGCAGGGCGTTTCTGATAAAGAGCTTTGTGAATTAACACTTATTATTAGTTTTAACAACTTCACTAATTATTTTAATAAAATTGCTGATCCTGAACTTGATTTTCCCTCTATATCTGCCCCTA
>JBGSSB010000019.1:0-19340 GCA_041737255.1 Chlamydiales bacterium
CGTATACCAAGTGGCGATAGAATTTGTCGTACTAGCGGATGTCATAATAGAACATTTACCTAGAGGTAGAGCATATTTAAGCGATCAGCTACAGCGTGCGGGTTTATCAATACCGTTGAATATTGCTGAGGGAGCGGGAGAGTATTCCGTCGATGAAAAAGCTCGATTTTATCGGATGGCTAAACGGTCTGCTACAGAATGCGCAGGAATTTTGGATGTTTGTCAACGATTACAGCTTGTGAATGAAGAACGATATGTCAAAGGGCGAGAGCTGCTGATTAGTATCGTGTCCATGCTAGTGAAAATGGCTCAAAAAAAATACTAATCGGGCAAGGGCAGGGGCAGGGGCAGGGGATTGTGGTTATGCTAGATGTCTAGTCATAATTTGTTATGCCGTAAAAGGCAAAGGCTTCATGATGTACACTCATAGTAGAGAGTATATCATGAAGCCTTTGTTTATTAGCTAGCTGTACTCGGCGCTATTACGCGTCTAGGTACTGAATGATGCATTTCTGAGTGTTATCACCCGCTTGACGCTCTGGAAGGCGCATGATGCGTGTGTAGCCACCCTGACGTGTTTCAAATCTTGGTCCTAGCACGGCAAAAAGCTTTTCAATAACCTTACGGTCATTGTTATAAGCACTTGTATTGCCCTGACGAGCCTGGCGAGCTTCTTTAGGAGTCAACTGATTATAACGAATCATTAACCAAGCAATAGCTTCTCGTCTTGAGGCGAGGGTATTCTTCTTGGCAAGTGTAATCAGTTGGTCTGCAAAGCGTCTTAGCTCTTTTGCTTTTGGTACTGTTGTTACAATTTGTTCGCTGTCGACTAGCGACTTAAGCATATTTGCAAACATACAGCGACGGTGACTAGTTGTTTTGCTAAGTTTAGCACTACTTTTTGCGTGTCTCATAATCCTACTACTTTTTCTTCTTTTCTTTCTTTTGCTTACGTTGGTCTAGAAGTTCCTTCATCTTGTCTTTAACATTGTCATAGTCAATGCCAAAACCAGTGAGGTCCATTCCAAGGCCAAGGTTCATGTCCTGAAGCTTTGCTTTAATTTCGTTTAGTGACTTCTTACCGAAGTTACGAAACTCGAGCATTCTCTTTTCAGGAATGCACACAAGCTCAGCTATAGTATCAATATTGGCTGACGCCAAGCAGTTTGTAGAACGCACTGAAAGTTCAATTTCATCGATGCGTAATGCAAGCTTATCAATCAATTCATCATCATCACTTTGATTGTCTTTCAGTGGTGATTCAAAAGCCAAGTCATGAGCTTTAATTTGCTCAAATACTTCAAAATTGTTGATGCAAATCTGAGATGCAAATGAAAGAGCTTCAGATGGAGTCAAACGTCCATCAGTAGTAACTTCCAATACAAGACGGTCAAAATCAGTATCTTGTCCTACTCGTGTATTCTCAACAAAGTAATTAACCAAGCTAACTGGTGAAAATGCCGTGTCTATTACAATCTCATCAACAATTTTATTCGGTATTAGGTGTCTTTCTGAAGAAACGTACCCTCTACCAAACCCTACGCGCAAATCAACTTGACGCTTTGTCGGTTTTGTAACCGTAAAAAGCTTAAGGCCTGGATTCACAACTTCAAAAATGCTGTCTTTGACAAGATCTTTGAGTGTAATTTCGATTGAGCCTTTGTTCTTGTCTAAATCATCTTGTGAGATGTCTAGAACAGTAGAAACGATACGGCTTTCGCGCGTTGTTTGCGTTTCTTCAGATGCTAAGCAACGAAGCCTAGCTCCTTTAAAATTCAAAATAACATTTGTCAGATCTTCTACAATACCTTCAACTGCCATAAATTCGTGCGGAACACCTTCGATACGAACAGAAATAATTCCGGGCGTTTCTAGTGATGAAAGCATAATTCGGCGTAGCGCGTTACCAATACTATGGCCAAAAACGCGCTCGAAAGGTTCTGCGATAAATCGTGCAAATGTCGGCGTAGCAGTTTCCTCGTCAACAGTAATTCTGCGAGGTTTTTCAAGTTTGCCGAATTTCACCAACATGTAGTCCTCTCCCTGTGCTAGATTCCAGATGCAAATTTATTTACTATACTCGACGTCGCTTACGAGGACGACATCCGTTGTGTGGAACCGGGGTATCATCAGAGATGATAGTAACATTAAGTCCGGCGCTTTGTAAACCGCGTACAGCAGGTTCACGACCAGCTCCTGGTCCTTTAAGCTTAACTTCAATGTCTCTCATGCCCATGTTCATAGCAACTTTGGCTGCATCTTGTGCAGCTACTGTAGCTGCAAAAGCGGAAGATTTTCTAGAGCCAGAATAGCCAGATTTACCTGCTGATGACCACGCTATCACTTGACCAGTTGGATCAGTAATTGCAATAATGGTGTTGTTAAATGTAGCTTTTACAAAAGCTATACCAACAGGTACTGTGCGTGCTATTTTCTTTTTGGTCTTAATCGGTTTTTTACCAGACGAAGTTTTGCTAGTGCTAGCTTTACTTGTGTTACCTTTAGTAGTGCTCAAGGCCTAAAACTCCCTATTTACTATTTTGTTACTTTCTTCTTACCGGCGACAGTCTTACGTGGACCTTTTCGTGTACGTGCGTTAGTACGTGTCCGCTGTCCTCGGACAGGAAGGCCTAGGCGATGTCGCATACCTCGGTAGCAATGTATGCTAACCAGGCGCTTAATGTTATTCTGTACTTGTCGACGTAGATCACCTTCTACAACATATTCTGACTGAATAAGATTAGTCAGTCTTGCAATGTCATCTGAAGTAAGCTTGCCTGCACGCATGTCAGGACTAAGATTCAGTTTTTCCATGATCTCATGAGATGAGCTCACACCTATACCATATATATATGTAAGGCTTATCTCTAGTCGTTTGTTGTCTGGTATGTCTACACCAAGAATTCGAGCCATTGCTCTCTCTCCGAAATTAAAATGTGAGAAAATAATAATCTATTCAGTAATTAACTGCAAACTTTAAGCGCGCACACGCCCCTTTTTCATGAAACCATCGTAGCGTTTCATCAAAAGATGGCTCTCGATTTGCTTCATTGTATCGAGAACAACGCCAACTAAAATTAGAAGCGATGTGCCACCAAAAAAGTAGCTAATAGAAGATGATACACTCATCATACGTCCAATTAGCTGTGGGAGTACTGCTAGCAAAGCAAGTAGTACTGCACCAATAAGGGTAATACGGCTCATAGTCTCTTCAAGGTACTCTTGAGTATGCTTACCTTGGCGTACACCTGGTATAAACGCTCCATTTTTCTTCATATCAGAGGCTATCTGATCAGGACGAAACTGTGTTGCCGTCCAGAAGTATGTGAAGAAAATGATAAGCATCATATAAGTTACAAGATAAAGCGTTGAGCCTGGGGATAACCAGCCTGCCACAACACCCATCCAATTTCCTAACCCTACGAATTGACCAATTGTTGCTGGGAACATAAGTAGTGAAGAAGCGAAGATTACAGGGATAACTCCAGCGTAATTTACCTTAAGAGGTATATACGAAGAACCCATCGACTGCACTTCTCTGTTACCTACTACGCGCCTTGCATACTGCAATGGAATACGTCGTTGGCCTTGAGTAATATAAATTGTCGCCATGATCACTAGCACAAATAGTGCGAAGAGAACAAGAAGCGTGAAAAAGGAGATCTGTCCAGCTTCTGGGCTATCGAGATTAAGTTGTTGGACTATTAAGCCAAACGTTGAAGGAAGCGATGATAAGATACCTACTGTAATAATAAGGCTCATACCATTGCCGATACCCTTTTCGGTTATCTGCTCACCAATCCACATCAAGAACACTGTACCAGTAGTCATTGTGGTGATCATTATAGCATAAAACAGCCAAGAAGTACCGAATGCCTGAATTTCGAGAAGCTCAGGAGAAATAATGCCAGGATTTGACATGTTAATCTGGTGAGCATATTTTGCGAAAAGTGTGGCTTGAAGGAATGACAAGATTAATGTGCCAAAACGTGTCCAGCGGTTAATCTTTCTCTTACCTTGTTCAGGGTTTTCGCGTATTTCACGTTGAAATGAAGGTATTAGTGCTACAAGTAGCTGCAATATAATAGAAGCAGAAATGTAGGGAACTACACCAAGTGCAAAAATTGTCATTTGGGAAAAGGCGCCGCCACTGAAAATGTCCACTAACTGAAAAAGGTTCTGTCCGCCACCTGTTGCTTCACGGAAGTAAGCTAAAGCTACTTCGCCGTTAATGCCAGGAACGGGTATGAACCCTCCTACACGATATACACCGAGTAGGAGCAGGGTGAAAACAATCTTCTTTTGGAGCTCCGGAACTTGGAAAATTCTCGATAGCGTTGAAAACATAAGTAGTCACATCTCACGGTAAAGGAGCAGTAAAGAATCTCAGATTATTGAATATTGAATCTGAGCTTGCTGCAGTTTTTCTTCGGCTTTTTTAGACATCGCATTAACTTCAATGCGCACTTTTTTCGTTAGTTCACCTTCTGATAGCACTTTAACACCGTATGAAGTACCAGAAATGTACCCAGCAGCTCTAAGTGTTTGAAGGTTGACAACATCTCCATCAGCGAAAAGATTTTCAATATCGCCTAGGTTGATTGCATCAAGTTTCTTCTGGAAGCGCTTATTGTTAAAGCCACGTCCTGGTAGCTTACGATAGAGTGGTAGCTGACCGCCCTCATATCGAGCTCTTGTTTTATAACCGGAACGGCTTCCGGCACCTTTTTGTCCACGACCGCAGGTTTTACCTAGGCCTGAACCCATACCACGACCAACACGCTTGCGGCGCTTAAATGGTCGGCTAGAATTTGTAAGTGTATGCAGTTCCATTATGCTCCCTTTCTCTGAATCAATACGTCTTCACGTGTCATCATACCCTTAAGTGCCTTAAAGGTAGCACGTACTTGGTTAATTGGATTGCTAGAACCAAGGCTCTTAGCCATAACGTCCTTAATACCTGCAAACTGCAATATTGAACGTACTTTAGAGCCTGCGATGATACCAGTACCGACTGGTGCTGGGCGCATATAAATAGATGCACCATCCCACTTAACAGCCATATCATGAGGAATTGTGGTTCCCTGCATTGTAATAGTATGCATGTTCTTGCGAGCGAGCTCGCCACCCTTTCGGATAGCCTCAGTTAGTTCATTTGCTTTTGCAAAGCCATAACCAACACGTCCTTTGCCGTCACCGACAAGGATTAATGCTGAGAAGCTCATCTTTCTTCCGCCCTTAACAGTCTTAGAGCAGCGATTAATGTACAGCACTTTTTCCATCAAATCAGATTGGCCGTGCTCGCGTTTTGAATTTTCTTGTTTTGCCATGTGACTAATAGCCCTTATAATTCTTGTTTAAAACTGCAACCCGCCAGCGCGTGCGCTGTCAGCTAGTTCAGCTAAAATGCCGTGATATCGGAATGGGCCACGATCAAAAACAACCTGTGAAATACCAAGTGTTTTTGCTTTTTCAGCGATTTTCTCACCTAGTACTTTCGCAGAAGCCTTGTTCTTTTTTGCATGCTCTGTGTTACGTAACTCTTTAGAGTTCGTAGATAGTGATGCAAGAGTTTTGCCTTCTTCGTCGTTAATCAACTGCACTTGTATGTGCTTATTGGTCTTTACGACGCACATTCTTGGCTTTGCTACAGTGCCCTGCACTTTTTTTCTCACGCGCATTGCACGCTTAACTTTGCAGCTAAAGCTTTTTGTTTTACTACTTTCCATTACGGTAACCTGTTTTTATCTCGTGACTAATTACTTTTTGGCTGATTTGGCAGCTTTACCAGCTTTCTTACGTACAAATTCGCCTGAATAGCGAATACCCTTACCCTGATATGGTTCAGGCTTTTTGTGTGCACGTATGTGAGCTGCAAACTGTCCGACAGCTTGCTTATTGATTCCAGTCACGGAGATTTGTGTGTTTTTTTCAACTTTAACACTAATTCCTTCAGGAATCGGAAGTTGAGTCGGGTGAGAGTTTCCAACTTGCAAGTCAAGGATTGTACCTTGAACAGCTGCGCGGTAACCAACACCGATCATTTCTAGTTTTGTTTCAAATCCCTGCGTAGTACCAAGAACCATATTATTGACGAGAGCTCGATAAAGTCCATGGAACTTTCTCAAACTACGATCATCATTTTCAATGCCAATAGTAATGACGCCACTGTCAACTGAAAGTGATATGCCGGGAACTAATGCTTGTTGCAGTGTTCCTTTCGGACCTTTCACGATAATTTCATTTTCTTTTACCTGTACATCTACCCCATTAGGCAATGTAATCGGTGCTTTTCCTTTGCGAGACATGATAGAATTCCTTTACCAAACGTAACACAATAATTCGCCGCCAACCTTACGGTTACGAGCCTCTGACCCAACTAATACACCTTTAGAAGTACTAACGATTGAAATGCCTAGTCCATTGAAGACTTTAGGGATTTCGTTATAGCCTACATAACGGCGACGTCCTGGTTTTGATTCACGAGTTAGACCACGAATAAGCGGCTCACGTGTAGTAGTATAGCGCAAAAATAAACGCATATGTGATTTACCACCTTCGTTTTTCACGAGGAAGTTATCAATGTACGACTCATTCTTTAGCAACTGTGCAATATTCTGAGATAATACGCTCCACTGCACATCTACATAACGATGTCGTGCCATAGATGCATTACGAATACGAGTTAAGAGATCACTTACTGGATCGTTGAAACTCATGCTTTTCCTCCCTCGATATCGTGCCATTCAGGCACTAGTACTGTCATTTCTTTAAAAGGCATGCCCATGAGCCTTAATAGCTCAACGCATTCTTCGTCATTCTTTGCAGATGTTACAAACGTAATGTTCATCCCCTGCGAGCGCTTAACTTTATCCAGATTTAACTCCGGGAAGATCATCTGATCTTCTAGACCAAGCGTATAATTTCCGCTGCCATCAGCTTTAGCACTAAATCCACGAAAGTCGCGTATGCGAGGTGCAGCAATATTGCAGAAACGATCAAGAAAGTCAAGCATTCTTTGGCCTCTTAAGGTAACCTTAAGACCAATTGGCTGATCTTCTCTCAACTTAAAGTTGGAGATCGCTTTTTTTGCTCGTGTGATAATAGGCTTTTGACCTGCGATAAGTGTTAATTCATTAACACAATCGATAACGGCATTCTTATCTTTTGTAGCTTCAGCAATTCCCATACTGATGACGATCTTCTTTAAAGAAGGAACCATCATTGTATTTTCATACTTAAACTTAGTCTGTAGTGCTGGCCGCACCATTGTTGTAAAACGGTTCTTCAGTCTCGACATAGTGTTTTACCTACTCCTTGGATCTCATTGATCGCCAGGTGCTTTGCTGGCCATTATTTTCATACACAAGCTCTTTTGCGCCATCATCTGTAACACGAACCTGCAATTTTACACGATTACCTGACTCATCGCATGGTGCAAGGTTTGACACGTCAACTGGTCGCTCTAATTCTACAACGCCACCTTTAGGATTCTCTTGCGAGCGCTTCACGTGCTTCTTGCAAAGGTTAATACCTTTAACAAGCACTTTTTGACCAACGCTACGAATAACAGTTCCAGTTTGGCCTTTGCAGTTGCCAGCAGTAACGAGTACTTTGTCACCGGCACGAATTTTTTTTGATACATTTCTCATCAATACTACCTTTAAATAACTTCTGGTGCGAGAGAACCGATCTTCATATACCCTCTTTCGCGAACTTCGCGAGCAATCGGTCCAAATATACGTGTACCGCGAGGATTGCCTTTATCATCGATAATCACACAGCTGTTTTTATCAAAGCGTATGTAGCCATCTTTTCTGCGAATAAAACGCTTGGTTCGTACTACTACGAAACGCACAACGTCTCCTTTTTTCACAGTACCATTTGGTTTGGCACTTTTAACGCTGCCAATACCTACATCGCCGACTCCCATATACCGTCTTTTGGAGCCACCTAAAACTTTAAACAGACCTATTTCTTCGGCGCCTGTGTTGTCTGCTACTTCTAGTCTGCTTTCTTGCTGAAGCATAAATCTTATCCACTCCTAATTGAGGAAGCTACTTTTGAACTTTTTGTTCTACTTCTACTACGCGCCAGCGCTTTAGCTTTGACATAGGACGCGTTTCCATGATACTCACTACATCACCTTCACGTGCTGTATTTGACTCATCATGAGCATAGTACTTTTTAGAACGAATAATAATTTTGTCGTAACGTGGATGGCGAATTGTCCTGTCAACACTTACGACAACTGTCTTTTGCATTTTGTTCGAAACGACAACACCTTTTCGAGTCTTTCGGCTTGTTCGTTTTAGGTCTAAACCTGTTTGTTCCATAATTCTCTTCTACCTTTTAGACGTTTTGCTGCAATTCACGTTCCCGAAGGATAGTTAGTATACGCGCAACGTCTTTTCTTTTCGACTGAATTTGATAAGTTTTTACATCTTCCTTCTTAGAAGATACGGCATTACGTAAGCTAAAGATCTCTTTTCTAAGATCTTGCACCTGAGCTTGAAGCTCAACTTCGCTTTGACCACGTATGTCTTTTGCTTTCATCATTTGTATATTCTCCTATACTTTCTCGACGCGTTCGACGAAGCGGGTCTTGATGCCAAGTTTAGCAGCCGCTCTGCGACATGCATCTTGAGCCATCTCTCGGGGCACATTAGCAACTTCAAAAATCACTCGGCCTGGCTTAACTGCCGCAACCCAATGATCTAAGTTACCTTTTCCTTTACCCATACGAGTTTCAGCTGGCTTTTTTGTCACCGGCTTGTCCGGGAACAAACGCACCCAAACTTTACCACGACGGTTGAAAAAGCGAGTAATTGCAACACGGCAAGCTTCAATTTGTTGGCTTGTAATCCAACCACGCTCGAGAACTTGTATCCCGAAATCGCCGAAGTCGACGAAAGTGGCACCCTTGGCTATACCAGTCAAGTGGCCTTTCATCATCTTGCGATGTTTTGTTTTCTTAGGCATTAAGGTCATGACTCATCAACTCCAGAAATTAAGCAGCAGTTGCTGCTTGATCAGTTTTAGCTTTTTTAGGGGCAACAGCGATTTCTCCGCGGTTAATCCACACTTTTACTCCTATCGATCCATATGTCGTCTCTGCACGGCCATAGGCGAAGTCTATATCAGTTCTTAGTGTTTGAAGTGGGATGATACCCTCTTTATACCACTCGCGACGTGCAATTTCAGCGCCACCAACGCGGCCTGATACCTGTACACGAACTCCAAGTCCGCCTGCTTCCATTACGCTTTGCATAGCTTTCTTCAATGCTCTACGGAAAGGAATTCGACGCTCAAGTTGCTTTGCTATTCCATCGGCAACAATTTTTGAGTCGAGGTCGGGTCTTTTAATTTCTTCTACTTCAATCCATACTTCTTTCCCGGTCATTTTGGAAAGTTGAGCGCGCAGAATATCAATTTCGCTTCCTTTCTTTCCTATTACTAGACCTGGTCTTGCTGTATGTATCGCTATTTCTACTTTATCACTCATTCGGCGAATGGTAATGGCTGATGTGCCTTGGCAAGCAGCTTGCTTAAGTAGATAGCTACGAATTTTGCTATCTTCGAGCAATAGTGTGCCGAACTCTTGCTTATTGGCATACCATTTTGATTTCCATGCCTTGTTGAGGCTAAGACGAAAACCAACCGGATTTGTCTTCTGACCCATTACATTCTCCTTATTGCGTGCTAACTACAACTGTAAAATGACTTGTACGTTTAATAATTGGATGCCTTTGCCCACGGCTTCTTGGCTTCGCTCTTTTCATTCTCGGACCTTCATCTACACGCACTTCACGTACGCGTAATTTATCACTGCTTGCATCAGATTGCATTTCTGCATTGGCTACAGCACTATTGAGGGTCTTCATTAGGAGTTTACCTCCCTTCATCTGGCAATGCTCAAGCTGCAGTCTTGCCTGAGGAACAGCCATACCACGAATTAGATCGGCTGCAAGCCTAGCTTTTCGCGGGCTTATTCTCAGGAATCTTGTAATTGCTTTATGTTCAGACATTGGATATTCCTTACGCTGCTTTCTTCACTGGGTGACCTTTAAAGGTCCTCGTCGGAGAAAACTCTCCGAGTCTATGGCCAACCATATTTTCGGTAACATATACCGTAATAAATTTGCGGCCATTATATACATCTATTGAGTGACCAATCATTTCTGGTACTATCATCGAGCGACGGGACCAGGTCTTGAATGTCTTTTTCTCTTTTCGGCTATTTAGATCTACTACCTTTTTAATCAGATGGTGATCTACAAACGGGCCTTTTTTTAGTGATCTTGCCATAGTATTAGTCCCTACGATCTTTAATAATGAATCGGCTAGTTGTCTTACGCTTAGCGCGTGTACGCAAGCCCTTAGTTGCTATTGCCCAAGGTGTTTGAGGAATGTAACCGTTATGTTTACCTTCACCACCACCGTGAGGGTGGTCAACAGGGTTCATAGCTGTACCGCGAACTGTAGGACGAATCCCCTTCCATCGGTTTCTTCCAGCTTTACCTTCTACACGAACATTGTGTTCTGCATTGGATATTACTCCAAATGTCGCTCGGCAATCTTCGTTAACACTTCGCATTTCACCTGATGGAAGCTTAATCGTAGCAAAACCACCGCTTCTGCCCATTAGCTGAGCTGAAAGACCGGCTGATCGTACCATTTTAGCCCCTTTTCCGGGAATAAGTTCAATGTTGTGTATTGTTGAACCGATTGGCATAAGCTTAAGTCGTGTACTGCAGCCAAGTGTAAACAGTGGATTAGTATCTGATGATATCACTGAGTCACCGGCACTCGTACCAACAGGAGCAATGATGTAACGCTTTTCACCATCAGCATAGTTCAAAAGAGCAATAAACGCTGAACGGTTTGGATCGTATTCAATTGAACCAATTTTCGCTGGGATATCAAGCTTATCACGCTTAAAATCTATTATGCGGTAATGTTTTTTATGACCACCACCAATATGGCGACATGTAATATGGCCATTATTGTTACGGCCTCCGGTGCGCTTTTTGCGAGCTAGAAGCTTTTTTGTTGGCTTTACTGTCGCGCGCGTTCCTGGAATTCGCGTTAGCTGTGCATTATCAGAAAGCACTAACCAGCGATTACTAGGTGTATTTGGTCGAAATTTTTTAAGCATGGTAACTGTTCCCTTATCCTCTAGCTTTCATCAATTTGGTCGCCAACAGCTAAAGTCACTATTGCCTTTTTTTGCAATGTGCTTCGGCCAGCATTCATACGACCGCGCTTGTTGTACTGTTTTGGCTTAACGTTGATAGTATTCACTGCAACAACGCGGATGTGTTTGTCGCTATAAATTTCTTCAAGAGCTTTAGCAATTTCTGTTTTATTTGCTTTTGGATCTACCAAAAACACATACTTCGGATTTTCGCATCGTGCTAGTGATTTGTTGCTATCGGCATCTTTTAAGCCTTGAAGCATACTTGCTTTTTCAGTGATATAACGTTGCTTAATCACTTGATATGGATTGTTATGTTTCATCGTTGTTATCCTTTTACCAGCCAATCTTGAAGCTCGCCAAATGCTGCTTCAGTGATGACAATATGATTTGCTAAAATAACGTCATAGCCACTAATTGTTGAAACAAGCTTGAAACATGCATTAGGAATGTTTCTTAAGCTCTTGCCAAACACTTCATGTTTATCGCATGGGATCATGAAGCGATGTACTGTTTCGTCAACTGTAACATCTACAAAGCTGCCTTCGCCAAGAAAGAGTGTTCTGCCTGGAAGATTGCAAGCATCCATAAAGTTTTGAATTTCTCGTGTCTTCGGTATTTCCATTTCTGAGCTATCGAGAACGTAAAACTGATTTGCTTGAATTTTGTCAGCAATTAGCGAGCGAATCGCTGCTTGTCTTTCTTTTTTATTAATACGCACATGTTGGTCGTATTTCGTCTTTGGACCAAATGGGCGGCCGCCACCTTTGTACTGAGTTGCTGCCAAGCTACCTTGACGAGCGTTACCAGTACCTTTTTGGGCATGAGGCTTCTTCGTTGAGTGACTAACCTCAGAGCGACCTTTAGTATTGGCGTTCCACTGACGAGCATTTGCTCGTAGGGCGACTATATAGTCTTTAATCATTTGTGAATTAGCTTGAGCATTAGCGAGCAGACTGCTCACCTGTACTTTACCTATTTCTTCACCTTTTAGGTTAACCTTTGGGAGGTTTACCGTTGATTCTTGTTGTACTTTACTTTGCGTTGCCACAGCTTATCTTCCTAATTTAAGTACTTTTTACTTGCGTGCTTACTTCTTGGTAGCTTTTTGCTTTTTCACTGCGTTCTTAAGAACTACAACGGCATTTTTAGCACCAGGAACCGCTCCCTCAACAATGATGAGGTTCTTTTCTACGTCGATCGCAACAACACGAAGGTTTTGGACCGTTACTTGCTCATCACCCATATGGCTAGGACGAGGACCACCAGGTAAGCAGCGACCAGGAGTCGAGCGCATACCAGTAGAACCTGCATGTCGGTGAAAGCCAGAACCGTGAGATGCCTGACCACCAGCGAAGTTATATTTCTTCATAACGCCTTGGTATCCTTTACCAATCGACACGCCAGTTACATCAATAAACTTCTCGCCTTCGAAAAGACTTACGCTTACTTTTTGTCCAAGCTGAAAGTCTTCGACATTATCGATTCGCGATTCAAATAAAAAGCGACTTGGAGTTACGCCAGCTTTTTGGAAATGTCCACGAAGTGGTTTCGACACTCTATTTGCAATAGTGCGCGGATCTTTAACGACAACTTCTTCGTATGCAAATTGCACCGCTTTATAGCCGTCGTTAGCGTCTGTTTTAATTTGCGTGACCACATTTGGTTCTGCATGAATTACAGTACATGTAACGACATTACCTTTGTCGTCAAATACCTGCGTCATACCGCGTTTTCTACCCATTAAACTTTTAGTCATAGTTGCAATCCCTTAGATGCTCAAATATGAGAACTGAAACGAAGAGGCTACCAAAGTTTCAGTTTTTATACAATTACTTTCTCACAATATATTCGCTTTTTGCAGGAACGTGGATGGTTTCGCCTTCACAAAGTATCCTACGGCGACGATTAAACATGCCCGCATCTGCATTATCAGCTAGAGCAAGATAGTGCTTTAGCTGATTAAAACGCAAGCCTTCTGGTACATAAATAATTCCGGGCCTCTCCACCGCCCCCGTAACACAGAGAGAAAGCCTACCTTTTGAGGGCACAATAAACACCCCAGTCTGCACTAGGCGCTCCTCTAAGATTAATTTACTTATATCAGCATCCTCAGTAAGTCTGATTTTTGCTAGTAGATCAGAAATCTGAACCCCGCAAGGCAGCTCAACCTCTTGATGCTCAGCGCAGGCGCCGATACATCTTATGTAAATGTTTTTTTGACTTTGTGTGGTTTTTTGATGCTTGCTTGCGTAAGAACACGCTGCAAACGTAGCTAGCAAGAGAAGCATGGCAAATACTGCCAGCTTCTCTCTTAGACAAAGTCCAGCCTCGTTTATTGGGCTGGTTACTAAATCATCATTAAGCAGTTAGGTGCCTATGAGTCGTACGGACAATGTGCACAGCGCTCACGCCAAATAACGCCCCTAGTCGAATCGCCTTCAGCCAGAAATTATTGCTATTTGCTAAGGTAATAGCAGTAAGCTTAGTAACATCAATAGCTAATGACAGCCCTCTGCTCAGATCAAGACTGTCCCAACCCCTCCTTTGCCAGTCTTCGTTCCATGCTGCTAGGTTATTTGCTGTATCAAGCCCCCATCCTACATATTCAAAGGTAGGTGAAATAGACTTTGAAGTTACTGAAATTCCGCTAAACTCAGCAAATTTTGCAAAGCCTGCATTTGCAGTTCCAGCCGCAATCACACCAAGATTCTCCATAAAATCTATAAAGTTTAATGTGTCTTTCACAAGAAACGCTATGCGACTTGCTAAGTAAAACATTGTGCTATAGGCCTTGCCTGTTGCAAATTCGTTTAGTCGATGAATCACATGAATACCACCAAGACCTTTATTAACGCTGTCGCACGTCCTAGCAACAGCGTCAAATGCACCTACAGGCACCCCAAACAAATCCAGGGCTTTAACAGTTGATGAAATCGCTCCTGCTACAGATCTAAGACCCCCTACCTCTTTACACATATCCGCCGTTATACACACAGCGCTTTGGGTTAAATATCCTACAGAATTCGCGGTTTCCTTTCCCACCCACATTACATCCTCAGCTATTTCGCGAGCAAAAATTCCACACATCGAAATAGGCTTACACATATCAATCATTTCCACTCTCCATTTAATTTCTAACTATTAACTATTAATGCTATTTATTTTCTGCATTTACGATCCATGAGGCAAGTCCTGTAGAAGCTGCCACTATTGCAAGTGTTGTAACCATATGAGGATTTGCCATATTAGCAAAACCCAAGACTATTGATGCAACATCAGCAGTAAGACTTACTACAGAAAGTGTATTAGAGAGCACTCTCTCATTATTTTGAATAGCTTGCGCATCTTCATAGATAAGCCCTGAAAGTGCCACCAGAAATACTGCATCCATTACACGAGTTGATCGTATACCATTAACAAGTCCTCGCCCAAAATCCCCGCCAATACTTGCGGCTTTCTTAGCTAGATCATCAAAATCTAAAAGCTTGTGCTCAACAATCCAATGCAACGTCGACATTGCTCTTCCAACAGCCAGGGCTACATGAGAAACCATCGCCACAACCTTGTTTGCAGCATAATCTTCATAAAATGACCCATTTACTAAATAGCTAATGGAATGAATAAGTTTCGTTGCATCAATGAATGCACGAGTTGCCCCTATTGTTGCCATCATTGGTCTTGCAACAAGCTCTGTTTTCGTTTCAAGATCAATAAGCTTAATTGTCTCTGTAATAGCACGATAAGCTACATCAGATGCGTATGCACTGCGCATAACACGACCCGCTTCAAGAATTAATCCTTGTGCGGGTTTATACATTGACACCCCAAACTCTTGTACTCCAAGAGCTAAGGCATCTAAATTGAACTGCTTGGAAAGCGCATTAAGGCACATATTGTGACAGCCTTTGTGATTTATTTTGATCCCAGATTCCGAACAGAAAACAATCTCACATGCCTCAAGAACAATGTCTCAACGCGATTAATTATTTTCATGCATCAGATCTAGGTTTATTGTTTACCTATTCTACTTACACACACACGGCTGCGATATTACGTCGATGATGAGTTTTCCTGCAATTTCTCTTGTTTTTTCTAGCAAATATCGTTATGCAAAGAAAATATATTTATATTTTTAGTGCGCGAACCATGACTGAGCCCCCTGCAACACATTCAAATAACGGCCTCTTCAAAACACTGATTATTCTAACGTGTTTTTTTCTAATCGCAGGAATAGTTGTCCTTTTTTTCTGGCTCAAATACTGGCAATACGAAGAAGCAACAGATGATGCCTATGTAAGTGGGAACCGGATCAATATAATCTCTCAAATAGAAGGAAGGGCCCTTTCCTACTTTGTCGACAATACAAACTACGTGGTTCAAGGACAACTTTTAGTACATCTAGATCCTAAAGATTATGAAATTGCCTATCAGGATTCACTTGCCAAACTTGCACAAACAGTACGCCAAGTACGTGAACTTATTGAACGAACTGAAGAGCAAAAAGCAATTGTAGAACAAAAGCGCCTAGAATGCGCTCGCCTAACCCTTGATTACATCCGAAGAAAAGAACTTGTAAAAACAGGGGCAGTATCTGATGAAGAGTATACAAATACTCTTTCTGCAATGGATGAAGCCTTAGCCTCAAAGCGCGCTGCAAAAGCAGAGCTTCTCGCACTCAAAGCTCTCTCTGATACAAAGGATGTTGCAAGCCACCCCCTAGTAATAAGTGCCATACAGGCTGTAAAACAGACCTATCTGAATCTTGGCAGATGCGTCATTTATGCCCCGGCAAGCGGCTTTGTAGCACAACGCTCTGTTCAAGTTGGTCAATGGATAACACCACAAACCACACTCCTTAGCATTATCCCACTTAGCGAAACTTGGGTAGATGCAAACTTCAAAGAGACTCAGCTAACAAATGTTCGAATTGGCCAGCCTGTGTCACTTATTTCCGATATTTATGGCAGCAACCAAACCTTTCACGGCAAGGTTGTTGGTATTGGGGCAGGAACTGGCAGCGTATTTTCAATACTGCCGCCTCAAAATGCCACGGGCAACTGGATTAAAATAGTCCAGAGAGTCCCTGTAAAAATCTCCCTTAATCCAAGTGAAATTCATAGATTACCCCTCTCTCTTGGTCTTTCTATGACAGCTACAATTGACACCCATGACCTTTCAGGGGCGAGAGTAGCAGAACAGCCCTCTTCTAAAATAATTGCCGAAACCACTATTTATAAAAACGAACTAGAAGGTATTGACGAGCGCATTTACAAAACGCTCAGTGAAAACGGAGCATTATAACTCATGAAAGAGATGCCTCCCCTTACAGGTATTAGACTACTTTTAGCAACAATAGCACTAGGACTTGGCACCTTCATCCAGATCCTCGACATTTCCATCACGAACGTATCGATACCAGATATTGCTGGCTCCATAGGAGTAAGTGCCCAAAATGGCACTTGGGTTATCACCTCTTTTGCCATAAGTAATGGCGTTGTTCTTTTGCTTACTGGCTGGCTTGTAAAGCGCGTCGGAGAGGTCCGTCTCTTTGTATGGTCTACCGGTCTCTTTACTATAGCTTCTCTTCTCTGTGGTCAGGCCCATAGCCTTGGGGAACTTATTGCGTTCCGCATTCTTCAAGGTGCAGTCGCTGGAACCCTGATTCCGCTATCTCAAAGCCTCATCATGCAAAACTACCCACCAGAAAAGAGAAACATAGGCCTTGGTTTTTGGTCGATGATTGTAGTTGTAGCACCTATTTTTGGCCCAATTTTAGGAGGCTGGATTACAGATAACTGGGGATGGCCTTGGATTTTTTATATAAATTTACCTTTTGGGGCGCTGTCATCTCTATTAGCCGCTGCGATCATCAAAGAAAGGCGCCTTCTTGAAAAATGCTACCCTCTTGATTATGTAGGCCTACTCCTACTGATCATTTCCATTGGTTGCTTACAAACAACACTTGATAGAGGTAACGATGACGACTGGTTTCACTCACCTTCGATACGCATACTTGTCACTATCTCTTTTATCACATTTTGCTTTTGGGTCGTGTGGGAACTGTTCCACAAATATCCTCTAGTAGACTTATCAATCTTTAAAAGCCGTAACTTTACATTGGCTACCTTGTCAGCAAGTTTAATATTTTTTGTCTTTTATGGCGGATTTGTACTGGTACCATTATGGCTACAAACACAACAAGGCTACACCCCCTTTGAGGCAGGACTTGTTCTTTCCGGCACAGGACTGGTTGCCTTTTTCCTCGCCCCACTTGTAGGCAGGTACTTACATGTCTTAGATTTACGGATATGGGCAACCCTTAGTTTTTTCATGATCGCCTTAAGCTTTTTCTGGGCTATGACATTTACAGCACAAGTAACTTTTATGGATATTTTTATTCAACGAGCCTTTCAAGGAATAGGCACAGCCTTGTTCTTTGTCCCCTTGGTTTCCTTGGCGCTTCAAGGAATTCAAGATCGGGAACTTGCTTCTGCATCAGGCATATTCAACTTTATGCGTACCATTGCAGGTGGAGGCTTTGGCACCTCGTTATTTATTACATACTACACAAGACGAGAAAGCCTTTATCACACAGCGCAAACAGATGCTTTGACGCACATGAATCCAAATGTGCAAAATTATTATTCCATAATGGACAAACAAGGATTCACTGTAGATCAGGCAAACCAGTACCTTGTATCCCAGATCAACAAACAAACCTACCTTCTTTCAATGAATGATCTTTTTTTACTTGCCGGCTGCCTATCGATTGCCCTGATTGCTCTGATTTGGTGCATCAAAAAACCAGAAGCCAACCATCGAGCACCTGCTCATCTCTTAAGTGAATAGACCCTTTTAACTCCTCATTGCAGATAAAGCAATAAATCTTTATTATTACACCCTTTTATAATGAGGTAATAATGAACACTACTTTTGTTCACACACTGGGCGATTCCACAATAGATAATCTTTATTGGATTCTAAATGAAAATGGCAACAATCTAAAAAAAGCTAAAAAAGAGTGCGTCGAAGGCCTACTCCAATCAAGCTTAGGAACTAAAGAATACAAAGTAGTTAGCCACGCATACGATGGGTTCACCACATCTTCATTACACAATGGCGACCATGTAGGAAGAGTTCTTGGCATACAACCAGGTCACACTTCTGGAATAAAAAAAGCCTACTTACTTGGCAAAGAAATAGCCCCAAATCTCGATAGCTTTTATATCCACCCACTAGAATCTCTTAAAGAATCCGTAGCAAAAAACCCACATGCAACTCATTACGTTGTCATTAGTGTAGCAGGCAATGATTTTCGAGAACGCCTTGCAAATCCAATTGCAATGCTTAAAGAAATACCCAATATTCACGAAAGATACCTTGGAATAGTCGAAGAGGTAAAAAAGCTAGGAAATAAAAATATCAAACCAATCGTAATGCTTCAATACCGTCTTGATGCACACAATGATACCTACGGCATCTACAAAATTTTACGGGTTGTTGGAGGATTTTTCTCAGTTCTTCATTTGCTGAGCGGAATTGGGCTCGGGATTTCTACTGTTGCTACAGTTGCAGGTGGCATTAACGCAATTTGGGGCACAGCTCTTGGCTTACTTAGCGGAGCTGCCCTCTGGTTTAGCACCCGTATTATCCCACTAAAAGTTACATTGGGCCTTTTTAAAGGCCAAGACATAGCCATGTCATCACTTGGCGGATTAATGGAAACCTTTTATAAGCCTATTTTAGCACAGGCAAAAAAAGACAATATCCCAGTACTTGACCTACCAAACACCTTTAACCCATATGAGCCTTTGTACACAGCGCAAATTGAACCAAACAAGGAAGGTGGTAGGCTTATCGCAGAAGGCCTCAGCCACATCATTCAACGTCATGACTATACAGGCCCTAGCATAACTTACGCTAAAAGAGCAGCTGATGAACAGTACGTAGCTTCAGCAAACCCAGGTGAAAGCGGATGGGAAGTAACCTATCCAATTAAAATAGACATCTTGCATAACCACAATCCCCTGCCCCTGCCCTTGCCCTTGCCCGATTAGTATTTTTTTTGAGCCATTTTCACTAGCATGGACACGATACTAATCAGCAGCTCTCGCCCTTTGACATATCGTTCTTCATTCAC